>NZ_FRXO01000003.1:309892-619785 GCF_900148505.1 Pseudoxanthobacter soli DSM 19599
GCTGTGAAGTCCGGTTGCATGTGCTAGATCATGACGGCCCGCCGGATTGGCTCGGGCCGATCCGGGACGAAAATCCGACCGTGCGTTGCCTGAGCGGCCGGGCGAAAAGGGCCGTTCCGCGCGCGATCGGAGCCGCCCTCCGGCCTGCGGCGTGGACCACACCGGGACATCGACCACACCGAGGGAGCCGCCGGCGCGATGCCGGAGATCACCGGAACGATCCGCCCCTTCTCAGGCCGTGCAGATCCGGAACGGCAAGCGCCGTCCGTCCGGGCATGGCCTGCGCGCGTCTGCGCCGGTCCCGCCGCGTCGCATCGCGGCTGCCGGGTCCAGGTCCCCTTCTTGCGGATCCAGGCCTCCGCCTCCCGGATTTGAGCACTGCACCATCATGACCGTAGCGATGAAAATGCCGTTGCCGCCGTCTGCCCGTGCCCGAACCGTGACGGCGGTGCTCGGCCCGACCAATACCGGCAAGACCCACCTCGCCATCGAGCGCATGCTCGGCCACGGCGGCGGCCTGATCGGCCTGCCGCTCAGGCTGCTCGCCCGCGAGGTCTACGGCCGGCTCGTCGAGCGCGCCGGCGTCGATGCCGTCGCCCTCGTGACCGGCGAGGAGCGCATCGAGCCGGCGAAGCCGCGCTATTTCGTCTGCACCGTCGAGGCGATGCCGGAGACGACGGACCTTTCCTTCGTCGCCATCGACGAGGTGCAGCTCGCGGGCGATCTGGCTCGCGGCCGGGTGTTCACCGACCGTATCCTGTCCCTGCGCGGGCGTGACGAGACATTGCTGCTCGGCGCGCCGACCGCCCGTCCGCTGCTCGAGAAGCTGGTGCCGGGCATCAACGTGGTCGTGCGGCCGCGCATGTCGGTGCTCACCTATGCCGGGCAGAAGAAGATCACGCGGCTGCCGACCCGTTCGGCCGTGGTGGCGTTCTCCGCCGACGAAGTCTACGCGATCGCGGAACTGATTCGCCGCCAGCGCGGCGGCGCCGCCGTGGTGCTCGGCTCCCTCAGCCCGCGCACGCGCAATGCCCAGGTCGAGCTGTTCCAGAACGGCGACGTCGATTTCCTGGTCGCGACCGATGCCATCGGCATGGGGCTCAATCTCGATGTCGAGCACGTCGCCTTCGCCGCCAACCGCAAGTTCGACGGCTACCAGCACCGGCTGCTGTCGCCGGCCGAACTCGGCCAGATCGCCGGACGCGCCGGCCGCCACACCCGCGACGGCACCTTCGGCGTCACCGGCCGCGCCGATCCGTTCGACGACGAGCTGGTTCAGGCGCTCGAAACCCACCATTTCGCGCCGCTGCGCATGTTCCAGTGGCGCAATTCGGTGCTCGATTTCTCCTCCCTCACCGCGTTGCGCGCCTCGCTGGACGAGACCCCGCGCGAGGAAGGCCTGACCCGAGCCCCGCCGGGCGACGACGTGGTCTCGCTCGATTTCGCGCTCCGCGATCCCGAGATCCGCGGGCTCGCCCGCGACCGTTCTTCGGTGGCGCTGCTCTGGGATGTCTGCCAGGTCCCGGACTATCGCAAGATCGCGCCCGCGAACCACGCCGACCTGATCCTGGCCCTCTATGGCTTCCTTGCGCGCCGCGGCACCGTCGATGATGACTGGTTTGGCCGGCAGGTGGCCTTTGCCGACCGCGTGGATGGTGATATCGACACGCTGGCCAACCGGATCGCCCACATACGGACTTGGACTTATGTCGCAAACCGTGGAGATTGGCTTTCCGATCCGAACCACTGGCGCGGCGTCACACGCGATGTCGAAGACCGGCTGTCGGACGCGTTGCACGAACGGCTGACCCAGCGCTTCGTGGACCGTCGGACCAGCGTGCTGATGAGACGTTTGAGAGAGAATGCGATGCTCGACGCTGAGATCACGCCCACGGGCGACGTGACGGTGGAAGGCCAGCACGTCGGCCACCTCCAGGGCTTCCGCTTCGTGCCCGCCGCAGGCGGGGACGGCGTGGACGGCAAGGCGCTGCGTGCGGCGGCGGCCAAGGCGCTCGCCGGCGAGATCGACGCGCGCGCGGAACGGCTCTCCCGCGCGCAGGACGGCGACTTCGTGCTCGCCGCCGACGGCGCCATCCGCTGGCTCGGCGAGGTCGTCGCCAAGCTGGTGCCGGGCGACGAGGCCCTGAAGCCGGGCTTCGTGCTGCTGGCCGACGAGCATCTGAGCGGCCCGGCGCGCGATCAGGTTCACGCCCGCGTCGCGACGTGGCTGTCGACCCATATCGGCACGCTCCTGAAGCCGCTGTTCGACCTGACGGCGGCGACCGAACTCGGCGGTCTCGCCCGCGGCATCGCCTTCCGCATCGCCGAGGGTCTCGGCGTGGTGGAACGGCCGGCGATCAGCGACGAGATCAAGAGCCTCGACCAGCCCGGCCGTGGCGCGCTGCGCCAGCTCGGCGTGCGGTTCGGCGCCTATCATCTTTTCGTGCCCGCGCTGCTGAAGCCGGCCCCGAGCCGTCTCCTCGCGGTGCTGTGGGCCCTGAAGCACGCCGATCTCGGCGTGCCGGGCCTGCTCGACGTGCCGCAGCTTTCGGCGTCCGGCCGCACCTCGATCACCGTCGACCCGACGGTGCCGCCCGATCTCTACCGCGTGTGCGGCTTCAAGGTCTGCGGCGTGCGCGCGGTGCGCATCGACATTCTGGAGCGCCTCGCCGACATCATCCGCCCGATCCTGGCGTGGCGGCCCGGTCCCGATGCCGGCCCGGCGCCCGAAGGCGCCCATCCGCAGGGCGGCTTCATGGCCACCGTGCGGATGACCTCCCTCGTCGGCTGCTCCGGCGAGGATTTCGCCTCGATCCTCAAGGGCCTCGGCTACCGCATGGACCGCCGTCCGGCGCCGCCGGCGCCCGCGCCGGTCGATGCCGCCGCCGTCGCGCCCGAGACGGAAGCCCCGGCCGCCGTCGAGCCGATCGAGGCCGCGGCGGGCGAGGACATCACCGCCGCGGAAGCCGAGGCGGAACTCGTCGCCGGCACCACCGCCGAGGACGCCGCGCCTGAAGGCGTCGCCGCCGAAGCCGCTGTTGCCGAATCCGCTGCCGCCGAATCCGTCGTTGTCGAGGACACCCCCGCGACGGAGACGCCGGCCGCCGACGCCGCGGACGATGCCGAAGCCCGGCAGGCTGCCGTAATCGCGGCGCTGGGAGAGGCAGCCGACGCCGAAGCCGCCATCGAGGCGGAGGTCGAGACCCACGCCGAGACCGAGGCGCTGCAGACCGGCCCGATGGCCGAGCCCCTGCAGCCTGCCGAAGCCGAGGCGCTGGGCGAGCCCGCGACGCCGGAGGCTCCGGTCGTGGCTGACGAAGCCGAGCCTGCGATGGTCGAGGTCTGGCGTCCCGCCGGGCGCGGCGAGCGTCATGGCAATCAGCAGCGCCGCAACGGCGGCCGTCCCGGCCAGCGCGACAACCGTGAGCGCGGACGCGGCGGCAATCGCGGCGAGCGTGGCGGTTCTTCCGCGCCCGCCGCCGGTGAGGCCGTGGCCGCCGAGGCGGGCCGGCAGGACGCTCCGTCCCGTGACGCCCCGTCCCGCGATGCCCAGTCGCGCGGAGGCCGTGGCGGCCAGGGCCGCGATGGCCAGAATCGGGATGGCCAGCCCCGCGAAGGCGGCCGCAACCGCTTCGAGGACCGCGGCAATCGCGGCGGCGAGCCCGGCAAGGGCCGCCGGGACGACAACCGCGGCGAACGCGGTAGCGAGCGTCAGGCCGACAAGCGCGACGACCGTCGCGACGACCGCCGGGGTCGCGATAGCAACCGGCCCCAGGGCGACCGTGGCGAGCGCCGTCAGCAGACGATCGACCCCAACTCGCCGTTCGCCGCCCTCGCCGCCCTCAAGGCCGATCTCGAGCGGCGGGGCCGGTGACGGTCCGGCCGGCCGAACGCACGGCACGCCGGTCGGGAGGCCGGCGATATGGCGGACGGTGAAAGCCCCGACCGCCAGCGCCTCGACAAGTGGCTGTGGTTCGCGCGCTTCGCGCGGACCCGCACCCTCGCCCAGGAACTGATCACCACCGGCAAGGTGCGGATCAACCGCGAGCGCACCAAGAGTTCGAGCCACCTCGTTCGGGCCGGCGACGTTATCACCGTCGCCATCGGCCGCGAGGTTCGCGTCGTGCGCATCACCGGCTTCGCCGAGCGGCGCGGCGGCGCACCGGAGGCCCGCCGGCTCTACGACGACCTCGCCCGGCCTTCGGGTCCGGAGAGCGAGGTGGAGAGCGACGACGGCGAGGCCTGACCGCCTGCGCGCGATGCGCGCGGCCGAAGCCGATCATGCGCGCGCTTTTTCGCCCTTCACCCGCTTACCGACCGCGTATGGACCGCGCATCGACCGTGCATGGCGCGCTCGCCCACGCGCGTTCCCCGCATGCTTTTCCGCAAGCGCACAAAAAAAGCCGGCTGCGCGCCGCGACGGGTCATGCATCCGTTCCGTGCGCTTGATATGACATGAGTCGGGCGACGACCGGCAAGAACCGATGCTTCGGAAAGCACCGGGATGCCGTCGGGTAACTTCATCTCGCCTGGATTCCGTCATGGCCGGGCGAGCCCGTCCGGCCGGAAGCCAGACCGGGAACTCTGAGGCCGCGCTTCACCGGCGCACTTCCATCGGGGCGAGGTCGCGTTCCCGTCGGCGCGATCGGCTCCGCACTCGCAATGCGCCGGCCGCACCAGTCGCGGACGGCGTCACGCTCGCATTCTCGCTCACTCTCGCAGGAGATCCCATGTCTTTGCAGGACGTTAACGCCTTCACCCCGCTCGCGAACCACCTGACGCGCCGCGGCTTCCTCGTCCTCGCCGGCGGCGCCGCCATCGTCGCCGCCCTGCCGGCCGTGGCGTTCGCCCAGTTCACCGCCCCCCAGACGCTGACGCTGAAGGGCATCGGCGAGGTGAAGGTGCAGAGCCGCGTCCTCACCATCGTCTCGGTCGACGTTCCCAACCGCAACGTGGTCGTGAAGCAGGATAACGGCGACCAGTACGCCTATCACATCGCCCCGATCGTCGGTGACCTGTCGCAGATCAAACCGGACGAGAAGGTGACGGTCTATATCGCCCCGGGCGCCGTGACCGCGCTGCAGAAGGCCGACAGCGGCGTCGCCGGCCTCCTCTCCGACCTGCAGGTCGATGTCGACGCGACCGGTCCGCTGCCGGAGAACTTCTGGGGTTCGCAGAAGACCATCAACGCCGTGCTGGTCGACGTGAACAAGACCGCCCAGACCGTGACCTTCGAAGGTCACGACAAGCTTCTTCGCACCATCCCGGCCGCCAACCCGCAGGTCGCGGATGATCTTGCCGGCATCTCGCCGGGCGACCTCTGCCAGATCACCTGGATCGAGGCGATGGCGTTCATTCCGGCCGCCTGAGGGCGCTTCCGGTCAGAGCCCATCATCTGGCTGGGACAGGCTCCGACGAGCCTGACCGCTGACGAAAAAGGCCCCGGCGGGTTTCCCGCCGGGGCCTTTTTCTTTTCGGTCTGCCCGGGGATTTCCTCCGGGCAGTGGGAGCGGGGCGAAGGCGCCCCGCCCGTCCTCGCTCAGTGCGCCGCAGCCGGCGTGCCGCCCTCTCCGCCGCCGTCGTGCGGCGGGTTGCCGTGCTTGACGGGCAGGCGATCCGGCTTCCGGCCGATCACCCTATCGCCGAACCACTGCACCATCACATAGAGGCCCGGGATCACGAGGATGCCGAACACGGTGGCGAACAGCAGGCCGCCGATCACCGTGAAGCCGAGCACGATGCGGCTGTGGGCGCCGGCGCCGGTCGCCACCACCAGCGGCGCGAGGCCGATGATGAAGGCGAACGCCGTCATGAGCACGGCGCGGAAGCGCATGCGGGCGCCGGCCAGCGCCGCCTCAAAGCGGGTCTTGCCGAACTCCTCGCGCTGTTCCTTCGCGAACTCCACGATCAGGATGGCGTTCTTGGCGGCGAGGCCGACAAGGAGCACGAGACCGATCTGCGTGTAGACGTTGTTGTCTATCCCCACGATCGTCAACGTGATCGCCGATCCGAGCACGGCGATCGTCACCGACATCATCACGGCGAACGGGATCATCCAGCTTTCGTAAAGTCCGACGAGGAACAGATAGCCGAAGGTGATCGCGAGGCCGAAGATGAGGATGACGGTCATCGCCGTCTGGCTCGCCTCCTGGTAGGACAGCCCCGACCATTCGAAGGTGTAGCCGGTCGGCAGCGTCTTGTTGAAAGCATCGACCATCGCCGCCATGGCGTCGCCGGAGGAGTGACCTGCCTTCGCCGTACCCGTGATCTGCACCGCCGGGTTCATGTTGTACTGGTAGACGAGGTCGGAGCCGTAGTGCGTCTCCAGCGAGGCGAGGGTCGAGATCGGCACCATGTTGCCGTCCGCGTTGCGGACATAGAGCCGGTTGATGTCGTCGACCTTGGTGCGGAAGCCGGTCTCGGCCTGGATGTTCACTTGGAAGGTGCGGCTCAGATAGTTGAACTGGTTGATGTAGTAGGAGCCGAGGAACGCCTGCAGCACGTTGAAGACGTCGGACACGGCGACCTTGAGGCTCTCGGCCTTGGTACGGTCGAGATTGAGATAGATGCGCGGCATCGCGGCCGAGAACGATGTCTGGGCGTATTCGATGCGCGGATCCTGGTTCGCCTCGACGATCACCGACGTCGCCGCCTGCGCCATCTCCTGGTAGGACTGCCCGCCGACCGCTTCCAGACGGAAGTCGAAGCCGCTCGCCTGGCCGAGGCCGGGAATGGCCGGCGGCGGGAACGGCAGGATGTTGGCCTGCGGGATGGCGTTGAAGGCCTCCTTGAGGTGGGTGTAGATGCCCATCAGGCCGGTTTCGGGCGTGGTGCGCTCATCCCAGGGCTTCAGCGCGATGATCGCCGTACCCGCGTTGGAGATCGCCGACTGGGTCAGGATCGAATAGCCCGCGATGGTGATGACGTGGGCGACGCCCGGCGTCTTGCTCGCGATCTCCTCGACCTGCTTCAGCACGGCGTCGGTGCGCGGCAGCGCCGAGCCCGCCGGCGTCTGGATGTCGGCATAGAGCACGCCTTGGTCCTCGTTCGGGATGAACGAGGTCGGCAGCTTGCCGAACAGGTAGCCAGCACCGGCACCGGCAGCGACCGCGATCAGGCCGGCGACGACGGACCGCCGCGCGATCATGCCGACGATGCCGAGATAGCCGTTACGCGTCTTGTCGAGGCCGGCGTTGAACCAGTAGAACGGTCCCCGCTTCGGCGCCTTCGGCACGCTGAGCACCAGAGAGCAGAGCGCGGGCGACAGCGTCAGCGCGTTGATGGCCGAGATGCCGACGGCCGCGCAGATGGTGACCGCGAACTGGCGGTAGAGTTCGCCGGTGATGCCCGGCAGGAACGCCACCGGGCCGAACACCGCGAACAGCACCAGCGTGGTGGAGATGATCGGGCCGGTGACCTGGGTCATCGCCTTCACGGCGGCGGACCGGCGGTCGAGCCCCTCTTCCTCCATCAGGCGCTGGACGTTCTCCACCACCACGATGGCGTCGTCGACGACAAGGCCGACGGCAAGCACCACGGCGAAGAGGTCGATGGTATTGGCGGAAAAGCCGAGCGCCGCCAGCACGACGAACACGCCGATCAGCGAAACCGGAATCGTGACCGCGGGCACGATGGTCGCCTTGAGATCCTGCAGGAACACATAGACGACGATCAGAACGATGATGCCGGCCTCGATGAGCGTCTTGATGATCTCGTCGATGGAGGCCGACACGAACAGGGTGGAATCGTAGATCACCTGGGCGTCGACGCCCGGCGGGAAGCGGGTCTTCAGGGTCGCCAGCAGCTGGCGGGCCTGCTCGACCACGGAGAGCGCGTTGGCGGTCGGCAGCTGATAGAGGCCGAGGGTGGTGGCTTCCTCGCCGTTCAGGCGCGAAATCTGGGCATAGGACTGGGCGCCGAGTTCGACGCGGCCGACGTCGCGCACACGCACGACGGCACCGTCCTCACCGGTCCGCAGGATGATGTCCCCGAACTCCTCCGCGGTCGTCAGACGGCCGGTCGTGGTGATCTGGAACTGGAGAACCTGGGTGTTCGGCGTCGGCGGACCGCCGATCTGGCCGAGCGCGGCCTGGATATTCTGACTGTTCACCGCGTTGATGATGTCGTTGGGCGACATCTTGAGCGCGGTCATCTTGTCCGGGTTGAGCCAGAGGCGCATCGAATAGTTGAGCGCGCCGAACAGGGTCGTGGACGCGACGCCGTTGATGCGCTGCATCGGCGTCTGGATGTTGATCGCCGCATAGTTCGACAGGAAGATCGGGTCGATGCCCTTCTTCGTCGGATAGATGCTGATGGCGGCGAGCAGGCTGGTCGATTGCTGCTGTGTGTTGACGCCGAGATTGTTGACGAGCGTCGGCAGCTGGGCCTGGGCGAGGGCGACGCGGTTCTGGACGTCAACCTGCGCGATGTCAGGATCCGTGCCGACCGCGAACGTGACCTGCAGCGTGTAGCTGCCGGCGGACGAGGACACCGACGACATGTACATCATGCCGGCGACGCCGTTGACCTGCTGCTCGATCGGCTGGGCGACGGTGGCGGCGATCGTCGCCGCATCCGCGCCCGGGTAGCTCGCCGTGACCTGCACGACGGGCGGCGTGATGTTGGGGTACTGCGCCACGGCCATCGAGTAGATGCTGAGCGCACCGGCGATGGTCAGGACGATGGATATGACGAAGGCGAGTCGGGGGCGGGCGATGAAGATCGCTGAGAACATCGGTTATTTCCCGGCGGCAGGAGCTGCGGGAGCCGTCGCAGCGGGAGCGGTCTTGTCCGTCGTCGCCGACGGCTTCTCCGTTCCCTGCTGCTGCTCTTCCGTCACCGGAATGCCGGGATTGCTGGCGGCGGTGGCATAGGTCGGCGCCACCACCATGCCGGGCTTGACCTTCTGCACGCCGTCCACGATCACGGTCTCGCCGGCGATCAGGCCCGACGTCACGGCGTAGCCGCCGTTGACCTTGATCTGGGGGTTGTAGGTGATCGTCCGGCTCACCGCCTTGTTGTCGGTGTCGAGCACGAACACGTAGGTGGAATCGGCCGTCTGAAGCACCGCGCTCTGCGGCACCACCGGCATCTTCGTGGTATCGCCGACCTGGATCGTCACCATCACGTATTCGCCCGGCAGCAGCAGGTTGTCCGGGTTGTCGAACATCGCGCGCACGGTGACGGTGCCGGTGTTGGCGTTAACCTGATTGTTGATGAACTCGACCTTGCCGCCGTTCTTGTAGGACGAACCATCCGGCAGCACGAGGCTGAGCTTGAACGAGTCGGGATCGGGTCCGGCACCGATGGCGGTCTCGTCCGTCACGGTCTCGGCCTGTTGAGGGGTCTTCGCACCCTTCGAGGCGTTACGCATCACGGTGACGTAGTCTTTTTCCGGGATCGCGAAGGCGACGCGGATCGGGTTCACCTGCACCAGGGTGGACAGGGTGCCCGAGGACTCGTTGACGAGATTGCCGACGGTGTAGTTCGTGACGCCGATGCGGCCGGCGATCGGAGCGGAGATCGTGGTGTAGGACAGGTTGAGCTGAGCGGTCTGAACCTGCGCCTCGGCCTGGGCGATGGCCGCCTGTGCCTGCTGCACGCTCGCCGCGGCCACGTCGCGGTCCGCGGTCGCGGTGTCGACGACGGCCTGGGAGACGGTGCCGCTCTTCACGAGCGCGGTCTGCCGGTCGAGGGTGAGCTGCTTTTCCTGGAGGTTCGCCTGGGCGGAGGCGAGCTGGGCCTTGCCGGCGGCGAGCTGGCCCTGTGCCTGGGCGAGCTGCGCCTGGAACGGCGCCTGTTCGATCTGGTAGAGGAGCTGGCCGGTCTTGACGAAGGCGCCTTCGGTGAACGCCACCTGGTCGAGGAAGCCCTGGACGCGGGCCTTGAGATCGACCTGCTGGATCGCTTCGACATTGCCGACAAACGGGAAGCGGGTGGAAACGTCCTGATCGACGATGGGGGCGACGATCACCGACGGGGCCGAGGGAGCGGCCGCCGTCTGCGCCAGTGCAGGGGCGGCGGTGGGACCCGCGAAGGCGCCGACCACCGCAGCGGCCTTGAGAAGGCGGCCGATCGGCTTCGGCAGGCCAAGCGCCCTGCTGCTCCGCCGAATAGCGCCGGCCGCCGGACGGTTCCGCCCGGCCTCCCACGCCGACGAGAGGAAACGGAAAATCTCGTCACGCGCGGTCGATTGCGCCATTGACCCCTCCAAACGGGAACAGAACACGAAACTCATAGCCGGAAGCTCCCCCAAAAACCCGGAGCGGTCCACCGCCGGCAGCGTCCGCCTTGATAGAGCCAACGACCATTGATTGGAACCGCGCTGCCGTCAACTCGCCACATCGCGACCAAATTTCGCCAGCCCGGCGAATTCCGGCGCCGTGGCGGCGGCGACGCGTGTGGGAGCCCGCATTGAAAGCGTCGCAAACCTTCGGCACAGTCTGAAGACAATCATTCGAGCGGGGCCACGCCTCGTCACGCGGCTTCGATTTCGGTCCCTGCCGATGCGGCACAGCCAAGCCAGCCCATTGCGCGCCCCCCTTCGCCCGCAGCAAGCCGTTCCGTCGCGGGGAACGCAGGCCGCGGTCTCCGCCCTACGGTCATTCAAGGGGATTGCTCCAGGAAGGCCGGACCGATGACCGTATTCTCCACCAAATCCACCTTCGCCGGGCGTTCGACGGACGGGGTTTCGGTGGGTAGGACCATCCTCCCGGCCGGCTGGGCCTTGCTGGTGTTGCCGGTCGCGGTCCTGGCCGTTCCGATTTCCGCCCGCGCCGCCGAGCCCGCGCCATGCGCCCCAGCGGCGTTTGCGGCGAAGGTGTCCTCCGCGGTTTCGCCGACCGAACTCATGCTCGAGGACGGGCGCACGCTGCGTCTTGCCGGCGTCGCCCTGCCCTCTCTCCCGCCCGCGGCCACGGAAAGGGCGCGGCAGGCGCTGGACGCCGCTGCCGCCGGCCGCGCCGCCCGCATCACGCCGGTGGCGAGTGCGGATCGCTGGGGCCGCATCGCTGCCCACATCTCTCTCGACGGCGCGGCGGATCGCGGCGGAATTCCCGGTGCCGCCGGCGAGCCGGGAGGACACGACCTCGCATCCGCCCTTGTTTCCGATGGCATCCTGATCGCCTTTCCGGAAGCGGCGACGGTGCCATGCGATGGGGGCACGGGACACCGCATTGCCTCCGCCGAAGGCCCGGCGCGCGAGGCCCGCCGCGGCATCTGGAGCCCGGCGGCGCGGATGGTGCGCGACGCCGGCGATCCGACCCTGCCTTCGGCGGCGGGCCGCCTCACCCTTGTCGAGGGGCTGGTTCAGTCGGTCGGACACGCGGGCCGGACCTATTTCCTCAATTTCGGCGCACGATGGAGCCTTGATTTCACCGTGACGATCACCGAAAGCGATCTTGAGGGCCACCGCGCGGAAGGCATCGATGTCGCCGGTCTCGCCGGCACGCGGGTCCGGGTGCGCGGCTGGATCGAGGATGACGGCGGCGCCCTGATCGCGCGCGCGTCGCCGGGCACGATCGAACGCGCGGAGGCGGCGGCGGATGTCCCATCCCCCTGAACACGCATGGGTTCCGCTTTCGGTTCAATCGCTTGTGGCCCGAGGCGCAAGGGCGGTCTAGAGTTGGACGGAAGCGAATCGAAGCGACGGCGCAAGCCGATGCAGGCGCATCGGACCGGGGTGACACGGCGGGCCGGAACTATGACGGCCCGGACGTGGTGGTCCGAGGCCCGACGTGATGAAACGGGTTGAACCTCTGCGCGGGTTGGCGCGTTAGGGTGGCCGGAGCTTGGCGAACCGAATTATGACGGGCCGGGGTATGGCGAGGCTGAATGCGGCGTGCCGGGTCGCCGATCGCGAGCGGTCGGCGACGGAGGAACAGCCGCGCGCGAACCGGCGCGTGCCTGCGGCCGCGTCGATGCTTCCGCTCGTCCTGCTACTGCTTGCGGGCTGCACACTCACCGCGCCGGAGCCGCCGACCATCAGCGTCGCGGCGCCCGCGGCATCGCGCACCATCGTTTCTCCGGAGAGTTCGGTCGGCGCGCGCGAGCATCCGCGCATCCTGGCAGCCTATGGCGGCGTCTATTCCGACCCCAAGGTCGAGGCGGCGGTCGCGCGGGTTGTCGGGCGCCTCGTGGCGGCCTCGGACGATCCGACCCGGACTTATCGGGTCACCATCCTCAATTCACCGACCGTCAACGCCTTCGCGCTGCCGGGCGGCTATGTCTATGTCACGCGCGGTCTTCTGGCGCTCGCCGAGGATTCGTCCGAGGTCGCCGCCGTGCTGGCCCACGAGATGGGCCACATCACCGCCCAGCACGCCTTCGCGCGCCAGCAGCGCGCCGAAGCCGCGGCGGTCGTCAGCCGCGTCGCGGATGCGGTGCGCGATTCCACCGCGGCGAAGTCGGCGGTCGCGACCGCCCAGCTTTCGCTGGCGCGGTTCAGCCAGGCCCAGGAACTGGAGGCCGATTCCATCGGCGTCAGGACGCTGGCACGCGCCGGCTACGATCCCTTCGCCGCCGCGCGCTTCCTGACCGCGATGGGCAAGTTCTCCGCGCTCAACGCCTCCCGCCAGTCGGCGGGCAGCAACCGGCCGGACTTCCTGTCGTCCCACCCGGCGACGCCGGAGCGCATCGAGCTTGCCACCCGCGAGGCGCGCCAGTTCGCCGGCACCGATGTGGGCGAGCAGGACCGCGACGCCTACCTGCGCGATCTCGACGGCATGCTCTATGGCGACGATCCCCGCGAGGGCTTCGTGCGCGGCACCTCGTTCCAGCACAGCGTGCTCGGCATCGCCTTCACGGTGCCGCAGGGCTTCACCCTCGACAACACGCCGCGTGCGGTGCTGGCGAGCGACGGCGGCCGCATCGCGATGCGTTTCGACGGCATCGACGTGTCGGGCTCGATGTCGCTGCCGGATTATCTGCGCTCGGGCTGGGTCAAGGGGCTGATCGAGGACAGCATCCGCACCACCAACATGAACGGCCTGCCGACCGCGACCGCGGCCGCGATCTCCGACGGCTGGTCGTTCCGCATCGCGCTCGTGCGCACGCCAACCCGCACCTATCGCTTCATCTTCGCCACCGCCAGCCCGTCGCCCGACTTCGAGCGGGCGTTCTCCGACACGCTGGCAAGCTTCCACGAGCTGACGGCCGAGGAGAGGGCCACGCTGAAGCCGCTGCGCATCCGCGTCATCCGCACCGGTCCCACCGACACCATCGACACGCTGGCCATGCGCATGAAGGGCTCGACCGGCGCCTATGCCCGCGATCTGTTCACGGTGCTGAACCAGATCGATCCCGCCGTCCAGATTCCGCCCGGAACGCTTGTCAAGATCGTCGGCGACTGAGCGGGGTCCCCCGCGACCGGAGCGGCTCGCCGCACCGCGACCCCCGACCTTCTGCCGGCGCGAGAGCGCCCCTCCGACGAGCCCGCCGATGCCGACCGCCTTCCGTCACGCCCTTTATTATGCCCCGCGCCCGGCAAGCCTGCTGGCACGGCTCGGCGCGCGGTGGCTCGGCCGCGATGCGGTGACGGGGGCCGAGACGGAACAGCCGGCGGTCGGGGGAATCGGCCCTGAGGATTTCGCCGCCCTGACACGAGGCGCGCGGCGCTACGGCTTCCACGGCACGCTGAAGGCGCCGATCGCGCTCGCCGACGGCACCGACGAGGCCGCGCTCGATTCCGCCCTCGACGCGTTCGCCGCCACGCGCGCGCCGGCGGTGATCGCCGGCCTGCGCCTCGGCCGGCTCGGCGCCTTCCTCGCGCTCGTGCCCGATGCACCATCGCCCGAACTCGAGCGCCTCGCCGCCGATCTCGTGCGCGCGTTCGACCATTTCCGCAGGCCGCCGGACGAAGCCGAGCTCGGCCGCCGCCGCAGGGCCGGGCTTTCGCCGCGACAGGAAGAACTGCTCGCCGCCTTCGGCTATCCCTACGTCCTGGAACAGTTCCGCTTCCACATGACGCTGACCGACGCCCTCGACGCGGACACGCTCGATGCCGCCGAGAACGCCGCCCGCACCTTCTTCGCCCCGGTGCTCGGCCGCCCGGTGACGGTCGACGCCATCGCCCATTTCGTCGAGCCGGAGGGCGGCGGGCCGTTCCTGGTGCGCCGGTTCGTGCCGCTCGGCGGCCCTCTGGCCGCCCGTCGCCAGGGCACGGAGCCGGGCCGTTTCGGAGATGAGCGCTGATGGGCCGCGATCTCGTTCTCGCCAATGCCCGTCTGGTGCTGGCTGACCGCGTGGTGACGGGATCGCTCGCCGTGCGGGACGGGCGGATCGCCGCCGTCGACGACGGCCTCAGCACGGGCGGAGGCATCGAGGATCTGGAAGGCGATTTCCTGCTGCCGGGCCTCGTCGAGCTTCACACCGACCATCTGGAAAGCCATTTCGCCCCGAGGCCCGGGGTGCGCTGGAACCCGATCGCCGCCGTGCAGGCGCACGATGCCCAGATCGCGGGCTCCGGTATCACCACGGTGTTCGACGCGCTGCGCGTCGGTTCGGACCCGGACGCGGAGGATGCCGGCCGGGAAACCCGGGTGCTGGTCGATGCCCTGAACGAGGCGCGGGCCGAGGACCGGCTGAGGGCCGATCATTTCCTGCACCTGCGCTGCGAGGTCCCCGCCGCGGTGGTGGTGCAGGAGGCCGAGCCGCTGTTCGCGCTCGGAGCGGTGCGGCTGGCCTCGCTGATGGACCACACGCCCGGCCAGCGCCAGTTCGTCGACCTCGCGCAATACCGCCGCTACTACCAGGCCAAGGCCGGGTTCGGCGAGGCGGAGATGGACGCCTATGTCGCCTATCGGCAGGGCGTCGGCATCGAGCGGGCGTCGATCAACCGGCCGAAGCTGGTCGCACTCGCCCATGCCGCCGGCGCGATCCTGGCGAGCCACGACGATGCGACCGCCGCGCACGTCGCGGAGGCCGTGGCCGAGGGCGTTTCGATCGCCGAGTTCCCGACCACGGTGGAGGCGGCCTCTGCCGCCCGCGCCGCCGGCCTGAAAGTGCTGATGGGGGCGCCGAACGTGGTGCGTGGCGGCTCGCATTCCGGCAATGCGGCGGCCTCCGATCTTGCCGAACGTGGCCTCTTGGACGTGCTGTCGTCCGATTATGTGCCGCTGAGCCTGATCCACGCCGCCTTCGTGCTGCCGGAGCGCGTGAGCGGCCTCGATCTGCCTGCAGCGGTCGCCTTCGTTACCCGCAATCCCGCCGCCGCCGTCGGCCTCCACGACCGTGGTGCCCTCGCCCCCGGCCTGCGTGCGGACCTGGTGCGCGTCTCCCACCGCCCCGGCCACGTTCCCATCGTGCGCGCGGTCTGGCGGGAAGGCCGCCGCGTCGCCTGAATCTGAGCCCCATCCATCCACCGGAGCATACCCATGACCGAGGCCGCAGTGCCGCTCGCTACCATTGGCTTCGACGATTTCCTTAAGGTCGACATCCGGGTCGGCACCGTCGTTGCCGCGCTGCCCTATCCGGAAGCGCGCAAGCCCGCCATCAAGCTCGAGATCGATCTCGGGCCGGAGATCGGCATCAAGCGCTCGTCCGCTCAAATCACCGTGCACTACACCCCGGAGAGCCTGATCGGCCGCAAGGTGCTCTGCGTCGTCAACTTTCCGCCGCGCCAGATCGGCAAGTTCCTCTCCGAGGTTCTGACCCTCGGCGTCCCCGACGACGATGGCGCTGTGGTGCTCGTCCGTCCTGATCTCGACGCACCGGACGGCAGCCGCCTTTTCTGACGACCCGTTCCTTCCGGGAGAAGCCATTGCCCCGCTTTCCACGCCGCCGCCGGCCGCAGCTGCCGTTGTGCCGTGACGCCCCGCGCACGATCGGGACCGTTGCAGCCTTGGCCGCGGCCCTTGCCGCGACCCTTGCCGCGACCTTTGCCGCCACCCCGTCGTTCGCCGGCGAGGTCGCGGTCTCCGGGGATCGGATCCTGGTCGACGGCAAGCCGTTCGTGGTCCACGGCGCGGCCGGATGGGAACGGCTCGACGTGTTGAAGGGGTTGGGCGCCAACGCCGTCCGCACCTATGGCGACCTGGGCAACGAGATCCTCGATCCGGCGGAAAAGCTCGGCCTGAAGGTCGCCCTCGGCTTCTGGCTGGAGCCGCCGCGCCGCGGCTTCGACTACGCCAACCGCGCGGCGGTGGAGGAGCAGCTTGCACGGCTCGAAGCCTTCGTCCGCGCCCACAAGGACCATCCCGCCCTGCTGATGTGGGGCATCGGCAACGAGGTGGAGGCCGAGGCGCCCGACCCCGATCTCGTCTATGCCGCCATCGGCGAGGCAGCGCGGCGCACCAAGGCCATCGATCCCGACCACCCGACGATGGCAGTGCTGGCCGAGACCGGCGAGGACAAGGTGAGCCGGCTGATGAAGTTCGCGCCCGATATCGACGTGCTCGGACTGAATTCCTACGGCGAGGCGCTGCCGAGCGTGATCGGGCGGGCGCGCGCGCAGGGCTGGACGGGACCGATCATGGTGACCGAACTCGGCGTGATCGGCCAGTGGGACGCGCCGAAGACGGCGTGGGGCGCCGCCGTCGAGCCGACCAGCACCGCGAAGGCGGACCTGCTTGCCCGCTATCTCGGCGCGCTGGAAGCCGGCGGGGCCGGCGAGTTCGTGTTCTTCTGGGGCCAGAAGCAGGAGGTGACGCCCACCTGGCACGGCCTGATCACGCCGACCGGGGAGTGGACCGGGACGGCCGAGGCGATGGCCACCGCCTGGGGCGGTACCACGCCGGGCGGCGACCGGGCACCGCGCATCGCCCGCCTCGCCTGGCGTGATGGTGATCACTGGCCCGCCTCCGGCGAAGGCGTGGCCGTGCTCGAAACCTCCGATCCGGACGGCGATCCCCTCACCGTCGAATGGACGGTGATGGAGGAAAGCCGCGACCTGAAAACCGGAGGCGATGCCGAGAGCGTGCCGCCCAGCCATGCCGTGGCGCTCAAGGTGGCCGGCCAGGACGGCGCCACCGTGACGGGGCTCGCCCCCGGACACTACCGCCTGTTCGTGACCGTCCGCGACGGCCGCGGCGCCGCCGCGACCGGAAACCTGCCGTTCGCGGTGCAGTAGCCCCGTCGGCCTGCCTGTCGGACTGCGGCTTGGCCGGAGGCCGCCGATATCGTCCCGTCTGGACGTGGGGGCGCGGGTCGCTCCCACGGTGCCGTCACCGCTGCCGGCGAACGGCTGCGGCATGGCGCAGCTTGATCTTTACCCCGATCGGGCGTTCTTCATCCCCGGCGCTGCCTGATCGGCCGCCGGTTCCGCCCTCCCCTCCGGCCCGCCAGTCCCGATACGCGATGCTCGACGATCCCTGGTTCTACGCCATCGCCGTGCCGACGGTGATCCTGATCGGCATCTCGAAGGGCGGCGTCGCCGGCGGGCTGGGGATGCTCGGCGTGCCGCTGCTCTCGTTGCGCATTCCGCCGCTCGAGGCGGCCGCGGTGCTGCTGCCGCTGCTGATCGTGATGGATATCCACGGCGTCTGGGAATATCGCCGCGATTTCGACCGCCGGAACATCCTGCAGATGGTGCCGGGCGCCGTGGTCGGCACGGTGATCGCCGCGGCCACCGCCCATATCGTCACCGACGATCAGGTGAAGCTGATGGTCGGCCTGATCTCGGTGGTGTTCACGCTGAACGCCTGGTTTTCCATCGTCGGGCGGTTCGTGAGGACGCGGCAGGACAAAGCCCGGGAGCAGGACGGCCTGCGCACCGGCCTCGGAGGCGGGCTGTTCTGGGGGGCGATCGCCGGCTACACCAGCTTTCTCGCCCATGCCGGGGCGCCGCCGGTGCAGGTGCACCTGCTGCCGCAGCGGCTGCCGACACGCACCTATGTGGCGACGACCGTGGTGTTCTTCTTCTTCACCAACGCGATCAAGGTGCCGCCCTACCTGATGCTGGGCACGCTCGACCGCTCCACGCTGCTGACGTCGCTGGTTCTGGCGCCGCTGGCGCCCATCGGCATGAAGATCGGCTTCTGGACGGTGAAGGCGATTCCGGTGGAGCTGTTCTACCGGATTTCCTGGATCTTGGTGTTCATCATCGGCCTGAAGCTGATGCTGGACGGGCTCGGGCTGCGCCTGTTCTGAGGGGCTTCGCCTGTTGCCGCGAGCGGCCGCTCAGCGCGGCAGCGGGCGGTTGACGTGGCCCATCTTGCGGCCCGGGCGCGCCTCGGCCTTGCCGTAGAGATGAAGCCGCGCGCCCGGCTCGGCAAGGATGTCCCGCCAGCGGTCGACATCGTCGCCGATCAGGTTCTCCATCTCCACCGGCGCGATCAGCCGCGGACGGCCGAGCGGCCAGCCGGCAACGGCGCGCACATGCTGCTCGAACTGGCAGACGGTGGCGGCATCCTGGGTCCAGTGACCGGAATTGTGGACGCGCGGCGCGATCTCGTTGGCGACGAGGCGCTCGCCGTCGGCATCGCGCACAAGGAACAGCTCCACCGCCAGCGTGCCGACATGGTCGAGCGCGTGCGCCACCTTCGCCCCGAGCGCGCGCGCCGCCATCTCCGTTTCCGGGGCTATCGCCGCCGGCACACGCGTGCGCTTCAGGATGTGATGCTCGTGGCGGTTTTCGGCGACGTCGAAAGTCTCCACGGCGCCGTCGAGGCCGCGGGCGAGCACGATGGAGCATTCGAGCGCGAACGGCACGAATGCCTCCAGAATGGCCGGCGCCCGCCCGATGACGGCGAACGCCTCTTCCGCATCGAAGCCCTCGCGGATGATGGTCTGGCCTTTGCCGTCGTAGCCGAGGCGGCGGGTCTTCAAGACGGCCGGCAAGCCGATCTCCCGCGCGGCGGCTTCGAGATCGGCCGCATTGTCGACGGCTTTGAAGGCGGCGACGGGAATGCCGAGTTCGCTGAGGAAGGTCTTTTCGGCAAGCCGGTCCTGGCAGATGGCGAGCGAGCGCGGCCCCGGCCGCACCGGAACGAGGCCGGCGAGCACCGCGGCGGTGCGCTCCGGCACGTTCTCGAACTCGTAGGTCACGACATCCACCGCGCCGGCGAATGCGGCGAGCGCGGCCTCGTCCTCGTAGGCCGCGACGGTGCGCGAGGCCGACACCTCGAAGGCCGGGCTCGCCGGATCCGGGCAATAGACGTGGACGTGGAGGCCGAGCCGCGCGGCGGCGACGGCGATCATGCGCCCGAGCTGCCCACCGCCGAGGATGCCGATGGTGCCGCCGGGTGCGAGCGCGATGCCGGGGGCGGCCTGCGGAGACGGAACGGACGCGGACGGGCTCACGGGGAAGGCTCCTCGGCTGGCATCGGAAAGGCCGGCGGGCGTCAGGGAGATGCGGTCAAAGGGCGCCGAAATCCGGGCGGGCTTCCACCGCGGCGGTGCGGGCCGCGCGCCAGGCGTCGAGCCTGTTGGCGAGTTCGGGATCGGAGATGGCGAGCACGGCGACGGCGAGCAGCGCGGCGTTCACCGCGCCCGCCCGGCCGATGGCGAGCGTGCCGACCGGCACGCCGGCGGGCATCTGCACGATCGACAGCAGGCTGTCCTCGCCCGACAGCGCCTTCGATTCCACCGGCACGCCGAACACCGGCAGCGGCGTCAGCGCCGCGACCATGCCCGGCAGGTGCGCGGCGCCGCCGGCGCCGGCGATGATGATCTTGAAGCCCTCGTCGCGGGCGGACTTGGCGAACGCGAACATCCGCTCGGGTGTGCGGTGGGCCGACACGACCTGGATGTCGTGCTCGACACCGAGCTCGATGAGGGTTTCGGAGGCATGGCGCATCGTCGCCCAGTCGGACGTGGACCCCATGATGATCGCAATCGGCGGCGTCTTTTCAGCCATGCCCCTCAAGCCTTTCGCTCGCACCGCGGCGGATGCGCGGGGAAAGCCGGGCCATTAATGGAAAGCCCTGCCCGAAGCAAGGACGTTCGCCGGGAAATCGCCCGGCGGCGGCCGTGTTCAGGCGATGATATCGGGCAGCATCTGGTCTTCCAGAAAGGTGATGCGGTCCTTCAGCAGAAGCTTGCGCTTCTTCAGCCGCTGCACCTGGATGAAATCCGCGTGGGTGGACTGCGCGAGCGCCGCGATCGCCGCATCGAGATCGCGATGCTCCTGCCGCAGGCGGGCGAGTTCCATGCGGACGGCGGTTTCCTCTTCCTCGGTCATGCAGCGGCCACCCCGCACCGATCGAAGACTTCGGAACGAAACAATCCGGTCGCCATCAGCCGCTCATCTTCCCCGTCGAGCCCGCACACGAACGCGTGAGCCGGCCACCCCTCGCTTTTGGTCCGGCACGGCGGCTCGCCGCCCGGACCGCCGTCACCATAGCATGGAACCCAAGGCACTTGCAGATGGAGGGGCACTTGCAGATGAGGGAAGCGGCCGGCGGCGAGGGCACGCTCCGTCCTGAGCCGGAAAACATTCGCGGCTTACCCCTTGAACCGGCCGCGGACATGCCCAATTCGAACATTGGAGACGGCACCGGCGGCTTCGCAACGGGCGCTAAAAGTGCGACACTCCCGTTGTCGGGAGAGCGGCCCGCCGAGAGGCAGCCTCCGACAATGGCCGAAACGAAACAGGGAGATACAATCCATGTCGATCGAGTCCCATTTGGCCGAGCTGAACCGACGTCACGCAGCCTTGGAGCGCGAACTTCAGGACGCACAGAGCCATCCGAGCATCGACACCATCCTCTTGACCGCGCTGAAGCGCCGCAAGCTTCAGGTCAAGGAGCAGATCGACCGCATTTCGGCGGCATCCCCCTCCCTCCACTGACGCAAGGCGCCGCCGGTTCCCGTCCCGGGCAGGCGGCACAGCGTTGAAGACCTCGTCGGGCCGCCGGCATTCGCCGGTCGGCCCGATTCGTATGAGGCAGGCCTTCCGCCGGGGCGGGGCTTTTCCTCAGGCCGTGGATTTTTCCTCAGGCCGTGGATCTTGCCCGCGCGCGCAGCGCCTCGGGCTCGGTGCGGGCCGCCGGACGCGGCGCGGTGATCGCCTTCCAGAGATCGAGCCAGAGTGCCAGACCGAGCTGGATGGCAAGGCCGACGAACACCACCACGACATCCACCGCGAAGCCGCCGCCGGTTGCGCGCTCGATCACCTGACCGGCGACCGCGAGCAGCGAACCGGTGCAGAAGATCGCCAGCGAATGCCGGCCGATGCGCGAGAACGGATTGCGCTCGCCGGCGCGCATGACCCGCTCGTCGATCCACCGATAGGGCAGATGGGCGACGACATAGATCAGCGCCAGCGCATGCAGCATCCGCGGCAGGGCGAGGGAGCCCTTGTCGAAGGTGTACATGAAGTTGGGGATCGGCAGCGCGCCATCGGCCGGCCAGAGATTGCCGAACTTGATGACGGCGCCGGCGACGAGAGCCGCCAGGGCAAGGCCATAGGCGACGGGATGGAAGCCGACCGGCTGGCCGCCGCGATAGAGCGCGCCGGCGGCGAAGCCGATGGTGAACAGGAGCTGCCACGACAGCGGGTCGAAGAACCAGCGCCCGTCCGACGGCAGGTTCGGCAGCGACCAGCCCGCCAGATGGGCCACGACATAGAGGCCGAAGGAGCCCGCGAGCGCGAACAGGAGATTGCGGGCCGCGACCGCCATCAAAACGGGCAGCGCGGCGAGCAGCACCACATAGAGCGGCAGGATGTTGAAATAGCCGATCTGGTAGGCGAGCGTCGCCATCCCGACCATGGCGTGCACGGGATCGCGGATCAGGTAGTCGAGGCCGTGCACCCGGGTCCAGTGCGCATCGGAGAACCAGATCGCCGCGCCGAAGAACAGCGCCACCGCCATCGCGATGGTGACGACGTGGGCCATGTAGAGTTTGCCGACGCGCTGGTAGACGCGCACCGTGGCATAGACCGGCTCTCCGGAGAGGTAACGGGTGAAGTAGGCGAGCGCCGCCGAGAACCCCGACAGGAACACGAAGATCTCGGCGCTGTCCGAAACGCCGAAGTTGCGGATGGTCAAGGCCTCGAACATGTTGCCGGGGATATGATCGGCAAAGATCATCACGAGAGCGACGCCGCGCCAGAAATCGATGCGGTGGTCCCTGAAGCGGGTCGCTGCGTTCATCGTCATCCTCCGGGCCCGTTTGGGGCGTGATACCGGCGGACCGCTGAACGGTACATGAACGGTAGGACACGCCGGACGACGCCGTGTGAACGGCAGCCATTGCCCGGCCACAGGCCGGCGGGGCCGAGTTCCCCGCAAGCCTCTACGCCGATGGGCTAATTTCGCCGTTTTCGTGCAAGCGCTACAAGACGCTGCAGGCACATGACGCCGCCGGGAGGATGTTGGTTCCCGACGCCGCCGCCTGCGGGAAGGCGAAGACCGCATCGCAATGCGGCACAAGGGAGGCGCGGCCCGTCGCCACGAGCCGCTCGACGTCGGATTTGCACCACAAAGACGCGCGCCCGTTTCGCGGGCGCCGCCCGGCCCTGCCGCTTGTGCGCGACCTTCGCGCCGGAGCCGCATGCCGCCGGGCCGCCATCGCGCCCGGCAGCGGAGCCGGCCGAGCAGACGTTCAGGGAGGGAGAAACGGAATGAAACGGAGCGAGGCCAGCCGCTATCACGCGGTCTACGGGGCGTGGCAGAACGATCCATCGGGCTTCTGGGCCGAGGCGGCCACCGCCATCGACTGGTTCTCGTCCTGGGACACGCCGTTCGACGCGGCCCTCGGGGTCTACGGCCGCTGGTTTCCCGGCGCCACCACGAACGTCGCCCACAACTGCCTCGACCGGCACGTCGCCGCCGGCCGGGGCGATCAGCCCGCTCTGGTGCACGAATCCCCGGTCACCGGCACCCGCACGGTCTTCACCTATGCCGATCTGACCGCACGGGTGGAGGCGTTCGCCGCCGTGCTCGCCGACCACGGCGTCGGCAAGGGTGACCGTGTCGTCGTCTACATGCCGATGATCCCGGAAGCGGTGATCACCATGCTGGCGGCCGCGCGGCTCGGGGCGGTGCATTCGGTGGTGTTCGGCGGCTTCGCGGCGCGCGAACTCGCGACCCGCATCGAGGATGCGGAACCCAAGGTCATCGTCAGCGCCTCCTGCGGCATTGAGCCCGGCCGGGTCGTCGCCTACAAGCCGCTGGTGGACGAGGCGATCGTGCTTTCGAGCCACAAACCGGCGTTCAACCTGGTGTTCCAGCGCCCGCAATCCGCGGCGGCGCTGAGCCGGGCCGAGGACGTCGACGCGGGCGCGCTGTTCGCCGCAGCGCTGGCCGCCGGCCGGCGCGTCGCCTGCGTGCCGGTGGAGGCGACGGACCCGCATTATATCCTCTACACCTCCGGCACCACGGGCGTGCCCAAGGGCGTGGTCCGCGACACCGCCGGCATGGTGGCGCTCAAGTGGACCATGCACGCGATCTACGGCCTCAGCCCGGGGGAGGCGTTCTTCACCGCCTCCGACATCGGCTGGGTCGTCGGCCACTCCTACATCGTCTACGGGCCGCTGCTGCATGGCTGCACGACGGTGCTCTATGAGGGCAAGCCGGTGGGGACGCCGGACGCGGGGCAGTTCTGGCGGGTGATCGAACAGAACAACGTGGTGGCGCTGTTCACGGCACCGACGGCGCTGCGCGCCATCAAGAAGGAAGACCCGGAGGGCCGCTTCCTCTCCGGCCGAACGCTGCCCAGTCTGCGGGCGCTGTTCCTCGCCGGCGAGCGCGCCGATCCCGACACCGCGGAGTGGGCCTCGCACCTCCTCAAGGTGCCCGTGATCGACAACTGGTGGCAGACCGAAACCGGATGGCCGATCGCCGCCAACCCGCTCGGGCTCGGCCTCGTCCATGCCCGCTACGGCTCGGCGGCTGTGCCGATGCCGGGCCACGGGCTCGAGGTGGTGGACGACGATGGTCATCCCCTGCCCCACGGCGTGCTCGGCAATCTCGTCATCCGGCTGCCGCTGCCTCCGGGCTGCCTGCCGACGCTGTGGAACCGAGACGGCCGCTTCCGCGCCGACTACCTGTCGGACTTCCCCGGATACTACAAGACGTCGGATGCCGGCTATATCGACGGCGAAGGCTGCGTGTTCGTGATGGGCCGCACCGACGACATCATCAACGTCGCCGGCCACCGGCTGTCGACGGGCGGAATGGAAGAGGTGCTGGCCGGACACCCGGCGGTGGCCGAATGCGCCGTGGTCGGCATTTCCGACGCACTCAAGGGCCAGACCCCGTGCGGGTTCGTGGTGCTGAAGAGCGGCGTCGGCCAGGCGCCAGCCGAGATCGAGGCCGAACTCGTCGCCCGCGTGCGCCAGATCATCGGCCCTGTGGCCTCGTTCCGCCTCGCCATCGTGGTCGACCGGCTTCCCAAGACCCGTTCGGGCAAGATCCTGCGGGCCGCCATCCGCCAGCTCGCCGACGGCGAGCCGGTCCGGGTGCCGGCGACCATCGACGACGCGTCCGTGCTCGGCGAGATCGAGGACGTGCTCCAGGCCCGCGGCGTGCTCGACCGGCTGGCGGAACAGGTCGGCGGCTAAAGCAAATCCCGTTCAGTTCGAACCGATCTGAACGACAAGGATATGCTCAAGCTTTTGAATCTGGGGCGATTTCTTGTCGATCTGATGAGTCCATCAGATCGGAAAGCGCCCTAGTATCCGCCCCGGACGCCACACATTGCGGGAAAGGCCCTCGCCTCCCGCCGCACGGTCAGTTGAGGGTGCGGCGGGGTTCCGGCAGGTCGAGAGAGAAGGCCGGAATGGCGGCATCGAACGCGTCGCCGCCGCTCCCCTGCATCCGGTAGCTGCCGACCATGATGCCGGACGGCGTCGTCAACGGGCAGCCGGAGACATAGCTGTAGCTGTCGCCGGGGCCGATCACGGGTTCCTCGCCGACCACGCCCGGCCCGCGGACTTCCTGCACGCGGCCGAGCCCGTCGGTGATGATCCAGTGCCGTGACCTCAGCTGCACCGTTTCTTCGCCGAGATTGACGATTTCCACTGCATAGGACCAGTACCAGCGGCCGTCCTCGGGCGTGGAGTGCTCGGGCACATAGCGCGGCTCGACGGTGACCTGGATGTTGCGGGTAATCGTGCGGTACATGGCTGCTTCACCTTGCCTGCCCCAGGCTCTCCGGACCGGGCGGACCGGCGCGGCGGCCGACCTGCGACGGCAGTGCCGGAGCGCGGGTCCGCGGAGCATCAGAAACGCGGCATGCCGGCCGTCCTGTCAATCGCCCCTCGGGCCACCGACTGACGCGCCGGAGACGGCGCTGGCATTGCGGACCTTTCGCCCCTCCTGCCAGGAAACGCCGCGGCGATCCCAGCCGATCCGGCCGGCACGGCTTGAACGAACCGAACTTTGCGCCATGATGCAACGAAACGATCGGCGCCACGATCACATCTCCTTGTTGCGGCGCGGCTTTTCTCCAGAAGCGCTTTCCGGTTTTCCAGGAGCGTCTGTCGGCTTTCCCAGGCATTTGCCGGTCTGATGGAGGCATCCGATCGACAAACATCATTCCGGATCCGGCACCGGGAGCATGTCCCGTTCAGATGGCGGACGCGCGTCAGACGGTAGGGTGAAGATGGACGGGGCAGGAAACGCGAACGACCCCATCGAACTCGACGTCATCGGCCTCAACTGCCCGCTGCCGGTGATGCGAACGCGGCGCGCGCTCTCGGACCTGCCCCGGGGCGCCCGGCTGGTCGTGCGCGCCAGCGATCCCCTCGCCGCGATCGACATTCCGCATTTCTGCACGGAGGCGGGCCACCGGCTGTTGTCGATGCGGGAGGACGGACGCGTTCTCGTGTTCGCGATAGAGAAGGGGGTTGATCCCGACTGACGGCAGAACCTGGCCGATGGCGGCCCCGCCTGGGGAAGGACGTGCGTCAGGATCGGCGGTTGGGCGAGATCGGCCCGCCGGCGGTATAGAGGCGCGTGCGGTTGCGGCCGTCTCGCTTGGCGGCGTAGAGCGCGACATCCGCCGCCTGGAGCAGCGGGCCGGGATCGACGTCGGCCGGGCGCAGCACGGCGACGCCGATGCTGACGGAGCACGGCGGCATGTCGCTGTGCTCGGCGGCGCGCGCCACCGACAGGCGGATCTTCTCGGCGACGATCATCGCGCCTTCGCCGCGGGTTCCCGGCAGCAGCACGGCGAACTCCTCCCCGCCGTAGCGCGCGGCCACGTCGGCCGGCCGGCGCACGTTGGCGCCGATCTGCGCGGCGATCGCCCGCAGCCGCTCGTCGCCGGCGACGTGGCCGAAACGGTCGTTGAACGCCTTGAAATGATCGACGTCGATCATGAGGAGCGCCATCGTCGAGCCGTCGCGCAGGCTGCGCAGCCATTCGTGCCGCAGGGCGACGTCGAAATAGCGCCGGTTCGAGAGATTGGTGAGGCCGTCGGTGGATGCGACCGCCGAGAGTTCGGCGTTCGCGACCTCCAGAGCACGCGCCGTGCGTTCGAGCCGGCGGGCGGCGGCCGAAGCGCCGCGCAACACCAGCCAAGTCGTTGCGGCCACGAGAACCGCGACCACGAAAAGCGCCGGCAGCATGGTCTTGAGCAGCATGGTCCCCGGTTCCGGCGGGGTCCATTGCAGCCTGATCGGCTCGTCGCCGATCTGGGGAAGGCTGGTCGTCATCGCCGCCACGGGCTCGCCGGGCGCCGCCACATGGAGATCGCCGATCCGGAAGCGCTCGCCAACCCGCGCCACCCAGCCCTGTCCGATGTCGATGCCGAACAGCAGCACCGCGCCGCTGGCCGGAGGCGGAACGGCATGGCCGTCGAACGGACCGGGCGGGACGATGAGCGAGGCAGTGAGGAAGACCGTCCGGTCGTCGGCCATGCCGAACCCGGAGACCGCATGGCCGGGTCCGACGGCCTGAGCCCGCCTGATCAGGGCACCGATGCCCGGACCGAACAGCGAGACGGCATCGTCGTTGGTCGGCTTGCCGTCGACGAGGGCGTGAATGGTGCGCTCGTCGCTGCCGAGCACAAATGCGTAGGCGATGCCCGACTGCGCCGCCAGCGTCTCCTCCAGGTCACGGTCGAGTTTCCAGCCGGTGGCGGCGGCATCCGCTGCGGGGCGGATTTCCTGCTGGCGCGCACCGTCGACAACGGCTTGTCCGTATTGCTCCTCAAGATCGGCGAGGACGGAGGCGACATAGTCGCTGGACTGCTCGCGCGCCGCCTCGTTCTGCCGCATCGCGACGTCGATCACGAGAAGCAGCATCGCAAGGAAGACGAGGCCGACGAGCAGCCCGATCACCGGCATGGTGACGCGGGTGAACCGGCGCGCGGACAGGGCATCGTGGGTTGGCTGGGTCGACCGAGCGAACCAGAACGTGTCGCGCCACCACGAGCGGCCACCCCGGCGTTGAAAATCGGACGGGCGCCAGGACGCGGCCGAGTTCATGCCCCGCCCCCTCCCGAACGGCAGAGACCCGCCACGGATCGCATGCGAGCAGGCCGGCCGCGGACGTTCGCTCGGGGAGAATCACAAGCGGCCGGCCGCGAGCCTGCGACGGAACCGGCGAGATTCAGGCCGACGATTTCGCTCCGGCGAAAGGCGGGCATCGCTCGCTCGCTGTGATTCGGAGGTCGGGGACGAATGTCCCGACTGGGAAGACGGCCCGTTCGACTTCCACGGGCCAGGCTGGATATGCACGGCCTAGCCTGGAAATCCGCACGGAAAGCGGATCTCCGAACAACGCCCCTCACAAGGCGTTAAGGTTAAATTACGCACAACTTAAGGCGATACGCCCGCGATTGTGAAACACCGCGGCGCGGCAAACGGGCGCGGCGAGCCGGGCAAAATCAGCCCGCCCAATCCGGTCTCATGCCCCGGGCGCTGGAGCCGATCCCGTTCGGATCGAACCGATCAGAACGACAGGGACAGTCCCAAGCCTTTGAACGCAGGCCATTCAAAGCAAGCCGTTCAAAAGCAAGTCATTCAAGCCACTTACCCGGAGCGATCTCTTGCCGATCGGACGATTTCGTCCGATCGGAAGGCGCCCCAGACCGCGCGTCTCAGGCGGCCGCGAGCTTCGCCAGCATCTCGTCGGGCAGCTCGAAGTTCGCGAAAACATTCTGCACGTCGTCGTCGTCCTCGAGCTGGGCGACGAGCTTCAGGAGCGTCTCGCCCTTGTCCTCGTCGACCGGCACGAGGTTCTGCGGCTTCCACACCACCTTGACGCTCTCCGGCTCGCCGAGCGTCTCGGCGATCGCCTCGGAAACCTCGCCGATCGATTCGAACGCGCAAACCACCACGTGGCCATCTTCGGACGAGGTGACGTCGTCGGCACCGGCCTCGATGGCTGCGTCCATCACCGCATCGTCGGAGCCGACCTCCCGCTTGAAGCTGATCTCGCCGACCCGGTCGAACATGAACGACACCGAGCCGGTTTCACCGAGCGCCCCGCCGTTCTTGGTGAACGCCGCCCGAACCGCGCTCGCGGTGCGGTTGCGGTTGTCGGTGAGGGTCTCGACGATGACGGCGACGCCGCCGGGGCCGTAGCCCTCGTAGCGAACCTCTTCGAAATTGTCGCCGTCGGCCGCCTGCGCTTTCTTGATGGCGCGGTCGATATTGTCCTTGGGCATGTTCTCGGCGCGGGCGTTCTGCACCGCGAGCCGGAGGCGCGAATTCATCTTCGGGTCGGGGATCCCGAGCTTCGCCGCGACAGTGATCTCGCGCGCCAGCTTGGAGAACGCCTTTGAGCGCCGGGCGTCCGCGGCGCCCTTCTTGTGCATGATGTTCTTGAATTGGGAATGGCCGGCCATGCTCTGCCACCGTCTTAAGGGATCGTGAAAATTTGCGCGGGTTATAAGCCGTCATGCTCGCAAAAGGAAGCCCGGGCGGCCCGAAAGCGGCGGTAAGGTACTGCGCGGCGCGCGCGGCAGGGCGCCCGCCCGCCGCCCGCCTCAGGCCCAGAAGGGGGGCTCGATCTGCGAGAGTCTTCCGCCGATGCGCACCGGGTGTACCGCGCGCGCGAGGCCCGTCGTCTCGTCGATCTCGACGGCGACGCCCGAAAGTGTCGCCTCGCCGTTCGCCGGCTGGAAACGGCCGGCGGGAATGCGGCGCAGGAAGCGGTTCAGCGGCTCGTCGCGATCCATACCGATCACGGACTCGTAGTCGCCGCACATGCCGACATCGGTCATGAAGGCCGTGCCGTCCGGCAGGATGCGGTGGTCGGCGGTCGGCACATGGGTGTGGGTGCCGACGACGAGGCTGGCGCGGCCGTCGACGAAGAACCCGACGGCCTGCTTCTCGCTTGTGGTCTCGGCATGGAAATCGATCACCACAGCATCGGCCTGTTCGCCGAGCGGACAGGCCGAAAGCGCCGCCTCGATGGCGGCAAACGGATCGTCCAGCGGCTCCATGAACACGCGGCCCATGGCGTTGATCACGAGGACGCGGGCGCCGTTGCGGGCCACGAACAGGTTGGCGCCCCGGCCCGGCGTTCCCGCCGGGTAGTTCAGCGGGCGGAGCAGACGCGGCTGGCGCTCGATGAACACCAGCGCCTCGCGCTGGTCCCAGACGTGGTTTCCGGTCGTGACGACGTCGGCGCCGGCATCGAGCAGGTCCTGGGCGATGTCCTCGGTGATGCCGAAGCCGCCCGCCGCGTTCTCGCCGTTGACGACGACGAAATCGAGCGCCCATCGCGATACGAGTCCGGGCAACTGCCCCACCACCGCCGCCCGGCCGGCCCGGCCGACGACATCACCGAGAAACAACAGACGCATCGACTTTCCTCACGCTCCTGACGCGGACACACCCGTCCGGACGGACGTCGCCGGCTGGACGGGGTGGCGCGGCCTTGGGGGCCGCCGCGACCGGCAGAATCCGCCGGACCGTGTCCGCCGGGCCGCCCGCGCCAGGGCAGCGGGATCGACCGGATTTCTTGCCTTCCTACGCCCCAGCGCCGGCGAAGGAAATCCCGTCGTCACATTCTGCAGTCCCGGCGGGGAGCTTCAGGCCGGCAGGGCGCCGTCGAGGCGGCGCAGGCCGGCCTCGGTGAGGACGGCGTCGAGCGGGCGATCGTGGCTTTCGGCGGGAATTTCCACCGCTTCCTGCACCGAGAAGGCGAGGCCGATGGCCCGCGGCCCGGGCGGCGCGGCCTGATCGAGACGGGCCAGCGCGCGATCGTAATAACCCTTGCCGTAGCCGAGCCTGTTTCCGCGGCCGTCGAACGCGGCGAGCGGCACCAGCACCACGTCCGGCGCCACCGCATCGGCCGCGAAGGACGGCTCGCTGAGCCCGAAGGTGCCGGGAAGCAGCGCCTCGCCCGGGGCCCAGGCGCGGAACACCATGGTCTCGCTGTCGACGAGCGCCGGCAGCGCGAGGCGGAAGCCGCGATCGTGCAGCACCATCGCCATCGGCCTCGGGTCGATCTCGTCGCGGATCGGGTGGAAGGTCGCGATCCGCGCGCCCGGACGAAGATCGAGCGCATCGATCCCCGCGACGAGCGCGGCGGCCGCTTCGCGCCGGGCCTCCGGCGTCAGCGCCGCACGACGGGCCAGCGCCTCGGCGCGCAACGCCGCCTTGAGGCGGCGCACGGTCGTCTGGTCGAGGGGGCCGGAATGCGCAGCGGCGGGAGCGGCCGTCTGGAAGGCAGCCGTCGCCGGCGTCGGATTGGGGGAAATGTCTGGCATGTCGGCCTTGTCCATCGAGGCGTCGCTGCGCGCAAGAAAGCGCTTCGCATGATGCAGCGCTTCGAACCGGGAGAGGCATGCCCTCCGCAGTATCCGCGACTGCGATCGCCGCGGGAGAGACGCCCCGAGGTCGCGGCCTGGGGGATGTCTGCCGACCCCTGCGGAACAGCCGGCAGGGGGCGGAAATCAAGGTGGGCGAACCGCCTCGGCCGTCAGAGTTTTCGATCCCGGGAACCTACAACGTAGGTGGGCGCCGTTTGTCCAGGCCCACGGGCCTGGTCAGGTACAGCTCCCTTGAGGATCGATAAGGCCCCGGGGAATTTAGAAGTCTCCGTCGCACCGTGCAGTGTCGCCCGAGCGGAATATAGCGCGCGCCGGTCACTCTCGCCAGAGGAGCCGGCTGATCAATCGCGTCGGCGCAGCCGCCGCGTTTCCGTTGCCGCCGGCACGGGTCCCATCCGGCCGCGCCTGTGGCACCTCGGGCGATTCTGGAAACCAAAAATACCATTGCGGTTTCTTTGGTTTCCATCTAATGTCGACGTGTTGTGTTTTCCATCATTGCCATCTTGCGTTGCCGCCCCATGAATGGCGCGCGCACGACCGGAGAGGGTCATCATGGCGAGCCTTCCCAATGTTCCCGTCCTGATCGCCGGCGCCGGGCCGACCGGCCTCACCCTCGCCCTGACGCTTCGGCGCTGGGGCATTCCGGTGCGCCTGATCGACCGGGCTCCGGCGCCGGCCACCGTTTCCAAGGCGCTCGCGGTCTGGAGCGCCAGCCTCGAGGCGCTGGCGAGCCTGGGCGTCGTCGACGCATTCGAGGCCGACGGCACGCGGCTGCGCAGCCTGACGGTCGGTGACGGCGAGAAGGTGCTTTCCCGGCTCGTCGTCGGCGAGGGCATCGACAGCCCCTATCCCTACCCGCTGCTGCTGCCGCAATCGCGCACCGAGGCGATCCTCGGCGCGCGGGCGGAGGCGGAGGGCATCGCGGTGGAGCGCGGCGTCGAGCTCGTCGGCCTCGCGCAGGACGAGGCAGGCGTGACGGCCCGGCTCCGTCACGCCGACGGCCGCGAGGAGGATGCCCGCGCGCTCTACCTGGTGGGGGCCGACGGCGCCCGCAGCTTCGTGCGCAACACGCTCGGCATCGCGTTCGAGGGCTATACCGAACCGCAGACCTTCCTGCTCGGCGACGTCGGCATCACCGGCACCGATCTCGACCGCGCCAGCATCTATATCTGGTGGCACAATGGCAGCACGGTCGCGCTGTTCCCGTTCGGGGGCGATGTCTGGCGCATCTTCGCCGTGCGGAACGGAGAGGGCGACACCCCGCCCACGCTCGAGGAACTGCAGGACCAGATGGACCGCCACGGCCCGCCCGGCGCGCGGCTTCACGATCCGAGTTGGCTTTCCGCCTTCCGGACCAACGAGCGGCTCGCCGCGCACTATCGCAGCGGACGGGTCTTCCTCGCCGGTGACGCCGCCCACATCCACAGCCCGGCCGGCGGCCAGGGCATGAACACGGGCATCCAGGATGCCGTCAATCTCGGCTGGAAGCTCGCCTATGCCCTGCGCGGGCTTGGCGAAGGCGACCTCCTGCTGGACAGCTACGAGGCGGAGCGCCGCCCCGTCGCCCGCGACGTCGTCGCCGGCGCGTCCCAGAAGCTCCACGTCGCCTTTGCCGACGGCAAGATGCAGCGCCTGCTGCGCAACATCGCGGTATCCATGATCGGCCGGATCCCGGCGGCCCAGAAGATGCTGCAGGTCGAGCTTTCGGAAACCGGCATCGCCTACCACGACGGCCCGCTGGTGGCGCTCGGCGCGCCGCCGCGCCATCCGAAGCGAACGGACGCCGGCACCCGCGCCCGCGACGCGACCTTCCGGGATGAAGGCGGCGGAGACGCGACGCTCTGGCCGCTGCTCGCCGGTCCGCACCACACGCTGATCCTGTTCGAGGACGACGACCGCCCGCTCGCGCTCGATGCGGACATTACCGCCTTCGTCGGCCCGGACCTCTTCCTCGTCCGCATCCCGGCGGCCGGCGATCCCGGCGGCAAGGCGCGGGAGCGCTATCACCTGCGGGGGCCGGGGTGGGTTCTGGTGCGGCCGGATCAGGTGGTCGCGGCCCGCGGCGGCGCGGACACGCTTTCGCTGCTCGCCAACTATCTCGGGCGTGTGTTAAGGAAGAACGTGTGACGCACAGCCATGCCTTCGGTTGATTCTTCCGCTGCATCAAATGCTTGCGGGAGTGATCCGTTCGGCCGGCGCGTCTTCCACCCGGGCGTGCCGGCCGCGGCCCGGGTGTTTCGCGGCCGCGCGGACGGTTCGGTCCGGTCGCGCGGTTTCCCGAGGGCGGCCCCAGGAGATCGTCCCGGATCGTGACCGACCCGCTCGTCCTTCCCCCGATCGACCTCGACGATACGCCGGCAGGCCGCATTCTGGCGGTCGCCCGGGAAAAGGCGCTGAGGGAGGGATACAGCCGGCTGACCATGGACGGTCTCGCCCACGCGCTCGGCATGAGCAAGAAGACGCTCTATGTCCATTTTCCCTCGAAAGATGCGATCGTGCTCGCGATCTTCGAGGCGACGAAGCTCACCATCCGCCGCGAGGTCGGCCTCATCATCGCCGCGCCGGTGGGTTTTCCCGACAAGCTCGAGCGCATCTTCGCGCTGATCGCCGGGCACTTCGGCACCGTCAACGGCGACTTCCTCCACGACCTCCAGCGGTTCGCGCCGCATCTCTATCGCGCGTTCGAGGAGATCAAGGAGCAGAACATTCCGCTGCTGTTCGGGCGGGTGCTGGCGATGGGCCAGGAGCAGGGCATGGTGCGCCCCGACATCGACGTGACGTTCCTGATCGAATACTGGCTTCAGGTCATCAAGGGCGTCCACGACCCGGACGTGCTCGCGCGCACAGGCCTCGGCCCGCGCGAAGCCTTCGAGCGCGCGATCGACCTGTTCTTCTGCGGGCTGCTGACGCGCGAGGGCCGCAGCCGGAGCCGGTGGGCCGGCGATCCCGCCAGCGGGTGACGGCGCCGGTTCCGGCGGATCGAACCGCGCGAGATCACGTCCCGTTGACCGCGCGCGGCTCTGTGCCCGGGGTCGCCCGGCCGGTTCATCCGGCGGGCGGCCATTGGCTTCGATGCGGGTTGTGCCGGCTCAGTTCTTCCGCGTCGCGGTCACGTCGACGCTGACGGTGACGTCGAGCGCAACGAACGTCCCGTTCGCCCAGGATCCCTGGCCGACGCCATAGTCGGTACGCACCAGCTTCAGGCTCCCGGTGGCGTGGGCGGTGTCGCCGTTGATGGCGATCTTCATCGGCAGCACCACGTCGCGCGTGGTGTCCCGGATCGTGAGCGTGCCAACGGCGTCATAGTCGTCGCCGCCCTTGGGCCGGAAGCTCTTCGCCTCGAACACCGCCTTCGGAAACTTCGCCGCGTCGAACCAGTCGGATTCCGGCAGGGCCGCATCCTTCTGGCCATCCCCGGTCGCCGCGCTGGAGACGTCGATGGTGACGACGGCATGGCCGGCTTCGGGCTTGGCCGGATCGAACGAGATCTCCGCCGTCCAGGCGCCGAACGTGCCGTTGAAGCTCGTCTCGGACTGGCTGCCGGCGAAGCCGATGGTGCTCTTGGCCGGGTCGACGGCCCAGTCCGCCGCCATGGCCGGGGAGGCGAGGGTCGCAACCGCCAGCGCGGCGGCGAGGAACGGACGGGGCGACAGGCGTATCATCGGGATTCTCCGTGACGGAACCGGGGCTCTGCGACGCCGGGGCGGGAAGGACCGAACCTCGGTAGCATACGCGTCAGCACCGTGTCCCTCAGGACGAAATGGTGGCGCAGCGCCGCCGCGGCATGGACCGCCACCAGCCCGACGATCAGCCAGACGCCGATGAAATGGGCGTTGACGAAATCCGCGTTGAGCGCGGCCTTGGAGCCGAGAGCGGCGGGGAAGACGAGGTGCGGGAACGGGACGAGCCCGTAAAGCACCGTCGGGATGTTGAACGGCGAGGTGGAGACCAGCGCCCAGCCCGTCAGCGGCATGGCGAACAGCAGGAAATAGAGCCCGACATGGCCGAGATGGGCCGCGAGCTTCTCGAGCGGCGGCATGGTGTCCGGCAGGGCCGGCGCCTTGTGGGCAAGGCGCCAGCCGAGACGCAGCACGGTCAGCGCCAGCACCGTGATGCCGACCGACTTGTGCAACTGGAACAGCATGAACTGGGTGGCGGAGCCGGGCGGGACCGACGTCATGATCCAGCCCATGGCGAGCAGAGACAGGATGGCGAGCACCGTCAGCCAGTGCAGCGCGATCGCGACCGCATCGTATCGTGTCTTCGTCGAAACCATTCCGGACATCGGCTCAGCTCCGCTCCAGTCGACAGGATCCCAGAGCGCTTTCCGACCGGACGAGATCATCCGACCGGAAAGAAATCGCTCCAGCTTCAAAAGTTCGAGCATATCCTTGTCGTTCAGATCGGTTCGATCTGAACGGGATATGCTCTAGTGCCCGGACCTCGTCACTTGGCCGGGTTGAATTCCGCGCTGATGGTCAGCGTCACGTCCTCGCCGAGCGCCGGCGAATAGGTCGTGATGCCGAAATCCGAGCGCTTGATCGTGCCGGTGGCGTTGAAGCCGAGCACGTAGACCTTGAAGGCGTTCTCGCCGGCCCCGTTGAAGGTGGCGTCGAGGGTGACCGGCTTGGTCACGCCGTGCAGCGTCAGGTCGCCGGTGATCGTGCCGGTGGTCTTGCCGGTAACCTCGATCTTGGTCGCCTTGAAGGTGGCGGTCGGGAACTTGGCGGCATCGAAGAAATCAGGCGACTTCAGGTGCTCGTCGAGCTTCGGGTTGGTGGTGTTTACGCTGTCCATCTTCACGGTGACGTCGAGCTTCGACTTCGCCGGGTCCTTGGCATCGAAATTGAGCTTCGCGTCGAAATCGTTGAACAGGCCGTAATAGGTCGAGAAGCCGAAATGGCTGACCGAGAAGATGATCTTGGCGTGGCTGTGATCGACGGTGAAGGCGCCGCTTTGGGCCTCGGCCACGTCGGTGCTCGGACCGGCCGCGAAGGCGGGCGACACGGCGAGGGCGGCAATCAGGAACAGGGCGGTACGCTTCATGGCGGTTTTCATCCAGCGATTCGAGATCGGAAATCGCGCGGGAGCCACGGGGGAGGCGTGGCGGTCTCGCGAGCCGCCTGAAAGCTAGACGACCGATCGCGCAACGGGAATTCGCTGTCCTCGCACAAGATTGTATCCGATGATTGAACAATCACGTCGTCTTGATGGATTGTGACCAGATCATGAAACAGTGGCCGCGGTTCCGCCGCCTTTCGCGCAGCGCGGCCATCTGGAGAGACCGCGTCGCAATGGAAAGGCCGCGCGGATCGTCCGCGCGGCCACATTCGAACGGCGATGCCTGACGTCAGGCACTCGCGGCGTCGAGGAGCGCGATGTCCTCGCCGGAGAGCTTGAGCGCCGCAGCCCTGGCGAAACTTTCGACATGCGAAACACGGGTCGCGCTCGCGATCGGCGCGGTGACGCCGGGGCGAGCGATCAGCCACGCGAGGGCGATTTCGGCCGGCGAGGCCCCCCGGCCGGCAGCCACCGCCTCCAGGGCATCGAGGATCTTCATGCCGCGAGGCGTCAGATATTTCTCGACACCCTCGCCGCGGGGGCTCTGGGCGAGATCGGCCTTCGTTCGATACTTGGCCGACAGGAAACCCGAGGCGAGGCTGAAATAGGTCACGACCCCCAGCCCTTCGGCGATGCAGAGATCGCGCAGCGCCCCGTCATAGGAGGTGCGGTCGTAGAGATTATATTCCGGCTGCAGCACCCGGTAGGCCGGCAGCCCCTCCGCCCGCGCCACGGCGAGGGCCTCGCCGAGTTGGCCGGCGTCGAGGTTGGAGGCGCCCACGGCGCGGACCTTGCCCGCCTTCAACAGCTTGTCGTAGGCGCCGAGGGTTTCCGCATAAGGCGTCTCGGGGTCGGGCCAGTGGGAGAAATAGAGGTCGATGCGCTCGACGCCCAGCCGCCGCAGCGAGTCCTCGACCGCCTTCAGAATCCAGCGCTCCGACAATCCCTTGCTGCCGGGTGTGCCGAGATCGGACCCGACCTTGGTGAAGATCACGACCTTGTCGCGCACCGCCGGCCGCGCCTTGAGCCAATTGCCGATGATGGTCTCGGACTCGCCGCCCTTGTTGCCCGGCGCCCAGGCGGAATAGACGTCGGCGGTGTCGATGGCGTCGAAGCCGTGATCGACGAAGGCATCGAGCACATCGAAGCTGGTCTTCTCGTCGATGGTCCAGCCGAACACGTTGCCACCGAACACCAGCGGCGCGATGTCGAAGCCGGCCTTGCCGAGCGGTCTCTTTTCCATGGGGCGTCTCCTCTGTCGTGCGTCGGTCGGAACGTGCCGTCGCCGCCCTGTCTCGCGGCGTTACTTCGCCGCCTTGGCGACGGCCTGCCCGGCATCGGCGGGAAGCTTCAGGCTGTCGGCGATGCTGGAAAGCGACACCAGCGCGACCACCACGAAGGCGATGTGGAACGGCAGCCCGCCGCTTCCCGCCGCGGCGGGACCGGTGAGCGCCTCGCCGAGCCGCCACGCGACCGCCCCGAGCGCGACGCCGAGGCCCATGGCGAGCTGGAACGAGGTCGAGAACAGCGTGTTGGCGGCGCTCATTGCCGGGCGGGGAATGTCGGCGAAGGCGATGGTGTTGAATGCGGTGAACTGCATCGATCGCGACATGCCGCTGACGAACAGCACGGCCCACGTCACCGGCAGCGGCACCGCCGGCGAGAGGAAGGCGCAGGCGCCGATGGCGGCGGCATTGATGAGGCCGTTGACGATCAGCACCGGGCGGAAGCCGAAGCGGCGCAGCACCGGCGTGGTCAGGGGCTTGATGAGGAGGTTGCCGGCGAACACCGCCATCAGCATCAGGCCGGCCTCGAACGCGTCGTAGCCGTAGCCGATCTGGAACATCAGCGGCAGCAGGAACGGCACCGCGCTCACGCCCATGCGGAACAGCGAACCGCCCCAGATGGTGACGGCGAAGGTCTGCACCCTGAGGCTCGACAGCTCGATCATCGGCTCCTTGGTCCGCGTCAGATGGCGGACGGCCGCGATCATCAGCCCGGCCCCGAGGACGGCCGAGATCGCGACCTTTTCCCAGGCGATCACCGGCTGGCCCATCGCATCGGCGGCATAGAGCAGGCAGAATAGGGATCCGCCGCCGAGAACGAAGCCCGGCCAGTCGAACGGCTGCGCGCCCTCGCCCCGGGTGTCCGGCACTAGCGCCCAGGCGAGCCCGAAGGCGAGGATCCCGAGCGGCAGGTTGAGATAGAAGATCCAGCGCCAGTCGACCGTATCGGCGATCAGGCCGCCGAGCGGAGGCCCCAGCACCGGCGCCACCAACGCCGGCCATGTGAGGGCGGCGATGGCGCCGATCAGCTTTTCCTTGGGCGTGACGCGCAGCACCACGAGCCGCCCGACGGGCACCATCATCGCCCCGCCGATGCCCTGGAGGATGCGCATCGCCACGAATTCCGGCAGCGTGCGCGCAAGTCCGCAGAACAGCGAGGCGATGGTGAAGACCGCAATGGCGAGTGCGAACACCTTGCGGGCGCCGAAGCGATCGGCCACCCAGCCGCTGACCGGGATGAACACGCCGAGCGTCAGCATGTAGGCGCTGATGCCGGTGTTGAGGTCGACGGGCGCGACGGCGAAGCTCTTCGCCATCTGCGGCACCGCGGGGGCGATCACCGTGGCGTCGAGATTCTCCATGAAGAACGTGCCCGCGACGAGCAGCGCCACGACGAGGCCGGATTTCGCGCCGCCGGCCTGTTTCTCCATGGTCGCATTGGTCACGGGATCACCTTTCGCGCCCGCAAGCCGGCGCCGGGAACTGGGTTGCCGCCCATCGTCCCGCCGACTGCGGCGCGACAAAGGCGTTCGCTGCGAAGCCGGATCGCCAGGGCATGGGGGCGAACTTGGTAGGGCGAACCTGGTGGCCGCCCGGCTCCCCAAGGCTTTATCATCCTCCAAATCGACCATAAAGGCGTGCGGGCCGGCCTCGACGAGACCAACCTCCACGCCGTCCACCCGGCCGGTGCGCACGCCCCGCCGGGGACGGAGCAGCCCGCGCGGCGCCCGCATTGTCTTCGAAATGGGGGCGGACCGTCGCCGAACCGGCTTCTTCACGTCGGGCCTGTTTCGGGGCTTGAGTGCCCCGCCGCCCGGAGCGGCGGCTGGCCAGCAGGAGCACGACATGGAAATCGGCGTCTACACGTTCGCCGACCTCAACGCGGACCCGGCGAACGGCGCCACCATTTCCGCCGGGGAACGGCTGCGCAACCTGATGGAAGAGATCGAGCTCGCCGATCAGGTCGGGCTCGACGTGTTCGGTCTCGGCGAGCACCACCGCGCGGATTATGCCGTCTCGGCGCCTGCGGTCGCCCTCGCCGCCGCCGCCTCGCGAACGCGGCGGATCAAGCTGGCGAGCGCCGTGACGGTGCTGAGTTCCGACGATCCGGTGCGGGTCTACCAGCAGTTCTCCACCCTCGACCTCATCTCGGGCGGGCGCGCCGAGATCATGGCCGGACGCGGCTCCTTCATCGAGTCCTTCCCGCTGTTCGGCTACGATCTCGACGACTACGACACGCTGTTCACCGAAAAGCTCGACCTCCTGATGCGGATCAACGCCCAGGAGCGGGTGACTTGGAAAGGCACCCACCGCCCGGCGATCGACGGTCTCGGCGTCTATCCCCGCGCGGAGCGGGCGATTCCGCTCTGGATCGCCGTGGGCGGCACGCCGCAATCGGTGGCGCGGGCCGGCAGCCTCGGCGTTCCGCTCGCCATCGCCATCATCGGCGGCGCGCCGGAACGCTTCAGGCCGCTCGTCGAGCTCTATCGCGAGGCCGGCCGGCGGGCGGGCATCGCGCCGGATGCCCTCAAGGTCGGCATCAATTCCCACGGTTTCGTCGCCGACAGCTTCGAGGCGGCGGCGGACGCGTTTTTCCCCCCATACCTTTCCAGCATGGCCCGGCTCGGCCGGGAACGCGGCTGGCCGCCGATGTCGCTCGATCAGGCGAAGGCCTCGGCCGGCCCGCGGAACCACCTCGTGTTCGGCAGCCCGCAGCAGGTGATCGATAAGATCCTGTTCGAGCACGACCTGTTCGGCCACGACCGCTTCCTGATGCAGATGTCGATCGGGGTGATGCCGCACAAGGCGGTGATGCGCTCGATCGAACTGCTGGGCACGGTGGTCGCCCCGGCGGTGCGGAAGGCGCTGGGCACGGCCTGAGCGGTCGCAGGCCCGGGCGACCGGAACCGATTTTCCATCCGGACCCTTTCCGGATAGAAGACCCGGCAGGCTCATCGGGACAACCCGCGCGGCCCGGCACCGTCGCCCGGGATCGCGCGCTCACGAACGGCGGACATGAACGACGATTTCGATATCGCCATCGTCGGGGCCGGCGCGGCCGGCGTGGGCGCGGCGCGGCGGCTTTCGGCAAGCGGGCTCTCGGTGCTGGTGCTGGAGGCGCTGCCGCGGGCCGGCGGTCGCGCCTGGACGCGCGAAGCGGCCGGCCTGCCGCTCGATCTCGGCTGCGGCTGGCTGCATTCCGCCGGCCGCAATCCCTGGACGCGCCTCGCCGAACAGGCCGGCTTCGCCGTCGACCGCCGAACGCCGGCCTGGGGCACGCAATATCGCGATCTCGGCTTTGCCACAGCGGACCGCGAAGCCGCGCGCGCCGAACTTTCGCGCTGGAGCGAGCGGCTCGCATCAAACCCGCCCGCGAGCGACCGAGCCGCCGACGCCCTCGAACCCGGTGCCCGCTGGACCCCCTATCTGCAGGCGATCAGCGGCTTTCTCAGCGGCGACGAACTCGAACGGGTGTCGGCGAGGGACTATGCCGCCTATGACGAGGCGTCGACCACCGACAACTGGCGCGTTCCGGCCGGCTACGGCACGCTCGTGACGTCGAGCCTGCCGGCATCCGTGGCGCTGCGGCTCGGCACGCCCGTCGACGCCATCGTCCTCGATCAACGGCGCGTCGTGCTGCGGACGGCCGCCGACACCGTGCGCGCCCGCGCGGCGATTCTCACGGTCCCGACCGGTGTGCTGGCGTCCGGCGCCATCGCGCTTCCCGCCGCGCTCGATCCATGGCGGCAGGCCGCGACGCGGCTTCCTCTCGGCAACGACGAAAAGCTCTTCCTCGAAATCGTCGACGGCGATGGCCCGTTCGCGCCCGAAAGCCATGTCATCGGCGATCCGCACGATCCCGCGACCGGCGCCTATTATATCCGCCCGTTCGGCTGGCCGGTGATCGAGTGCTTCCTCGGCGGCGCCGGCGCACGCGCGGCCTCGGCCGACGGTGCCGACGCCGCCTTCGCCCGCGCCATCGAGCAGATCGTGCGGCTGTTCGGCGCGCAGGCCCGCCGGCACCTCAAGCCGCTGATCGGCTCGGACTGGACGGGAACCCCGACCATCGGCGGCGCCTACAGCCATGCCCTGCCGGGCTTCGCCGATGCCCGGCTCGACCTCGCCCGCCCGTTCGACGGTCGGCTGTTCTTTGCCGGCGAAGCAACGCACCCGAGCGACTTCTCGACCGCCCACGGCGCCCTGCTGAGCGGCATCCGCGCGGCCGAGGAAGCGATCGCCGCGCTCGCCTCGCCCGTCTGACCGCGGACATCCACTCGCCGCGCGGTCGTGAACGCGGGCCTCACGCCCCGCCGCCACCGGCTGCCACGCCGTCGAGAACGGCCATCGTCTCGTCGGAGAGCGCCAGGTCCGCCGCCGCCAGATTTTCGCGCAGATGCGCGACGGACGACGTGCCCGGGATCAGCAGGATGTTGGCGGAGCGGCGCAGCAGCCACGCCAGCGCGACCTGCATCGGCGTGGCACCGAGGCCCCGGGCGACGTCGGACAGGAGCGAGGACTGCAGCGGCGAGAACCCGCCGAGCGGGAAGAACGGGACATAGGCGATGCCGTCCCGGGCAAGGGTGTCGATCAGGCCGTCGTCCGCCCGGTGCGCCAGATTGTAGGCGTTCTGCACGCAGACGATGTCGCAGATGCGGCGGCCTTCTGCGATCTGCGCCGCAGTGGCGTTGCTGAGGCCGATGTGGCGGATGAGCCCGCGCCGCTGCAGATCCGCGAGCACCGACAGCGGCGCCTCGATCGAGCCTTCCGCGGGGCCGTGGACATCGAACATGATCCTGAGATTGACGACGTCGAGCACGTCGCGCCCGAGATTGCGCAGATTGTCGTGCACCGCCGCCGTCAGGTCTTCCGGTGAAAAGGCGGGATCCCACGAGCCCTCGGACCCGCGCCGCGCGCCGACCTTGGTGACGATGACGAGATCGTCCGGATAGGGCGCCAGCGCGTCCCGGATCAGCCGGTTGGTGACGTGAGGGCCGTAGAAGTCGCTGGTGTCGATGTGATTCACCCCCAGCGCCACCGCCTCGCGCAGCACCGCGAGCGCGGCGTCGTGATCCTTCGGCGGACCGAACACGCCGGGTCCCGCCAGCTGCATGGCGCCATAGCCGAGCCGCCTCACAGTGCGGTCGCCGAGGATGAACGTGCCGGCATCGTCGATCGTGGTCATGTCGCTCTCCCTGATGATGACGGGGAGATAGGCCTTGCCGCGCCGTGCGATAATTCCACATGGTCCGAACGAGCCGTTCGGAAGGGCGAACAATGAAGATCGATCTCGGCGACCTCAACGCCTTCGTGACCGTCGCCCGCGCGCGAGGCTTTCGCGACGGCGCCCGGCTCAGCGGCGCCAGCGCGTCGGGCCTGAGCGAGGCGGTCAGCCGGCTTGAGGCGCAGCTCGGCGTTCGCCTGTTCAACCGCACCACCCGCAGCGTGGTGCCGACCGAGGCCGGCGAACGCCTGCTCGACCGGCTCGGTCCGGCCCTGAGCGAGGTCGAGACGGCGCTCGATGTCGTCAACGGCTTCCGCGACCGGCCGATGGGAACGCTCAGGCTGAACGTGCCGGTCAGCGCCGTCCGGCTTGCGCTGCCGGCCATCGTGCCGCCCTTTCTCGCCGCGTACCCGGATATCCGGCTTGAGATCGTCGCCGACGACAATTTCGTCGACGTGCTCGCCGCGGGATGCGATGCCGGCATCCGCTACGACGAGCGGCTGGAACAGGACATGATCGCCGTGCCGATCGGCCCGCGGGTGCAGCGCATGGCGGCCGCGGCCGCACCAGCCTATCTCGACCGCCACGGCCGGCCCGGGCATCCGCGCGATCTGCTGGGTCACGCCTGCCTGCGCGGCCGCTTTCTCTCCGGCGCGATGCCGGCCTGGGAGTTCGAGCGCGACGGTGAGGTGGTGGTGGTCGAGCCGACCGGGCCGCTGCTCGTGAGCCTCGGCACCGCCGTCGACCTCGCGGTCGATGCGGCGATCGCCGGAACGGGCATCATCTTCCTGTTCGAGGACTGGCTGCGGCCACATCTCGACAGCGGCGTGCTGGAACCCGTGCTGGAGCCCTGGTGGCAGAGCTTCTCCGGACCGTTCCTCTACTATCCCGGCCGGCGTCTTGTCCCGGCACCGCTGCGGGCCTTCATCGACTTCATCCGCAGCACTTAGAGCGATTTCCGACCGGATGGACTCGTCCGGCGAAGAGAAAGTCCCCCTCCCGCACCCCTTCAAGAGTATCCGAAGGCGATTTCAGCGCCTCCGCAGAGGACGCGGCGACGGCAGCGGAGGCCCCACCGCAGGCTGCACAGGCGTCGCTGGAGGCCGATAGCGGAGCCTCACCCCGCACATCTGCGGCCACAATCGATGTGAAATGCGCAGATCAGCATCAATTCGATGCGACTATGCGCACATCCCTCCTCAAATCCCGCCTTTCTTCTCGTCTCGCGACATTTGCAATTGCAAAGTCCCGATCGCGTGGCTGGATTGATGCAGTTTTGCGGAACTCCGCTGCGTGCGTTTTCAGGCAGCGGGGATGGAAGATGACGAGACCGGCCGTGATGCGAACCGCTTTCGGGACCTTGTTGATCGACTGGATAGACCGCGAGGGGCGGCTGACGGCTGTCAGCGACTACGAGCTGCGCCTGCTCGGCATCGAGGCTGACGGCATCCGGACCGTTCCGCTGGAGCGGATTTATGCCAGCGAGTCGGCCCGGCTCATCCGGGCGATCGCCACGGGGGAGGAGACGGCGGTCGAAGCCTTCACGGTGTGGATCAACGCTCACGCCTACAGCGAAGTGCCGATGCTGGCGACAATCGTGCCGGATGGCGAGCGAGGCATCGCCGTCGTCAAGCAGGTGCTCTCGTCCACGGTACTCGGCATCGGCCCGGAACTGATCGAACGGGTCGAGATCCTCTCGCAGATGATCGGGGCCGCGACCGAAGCCTGCTGGTGCATCGAGTTCCTCGAACCGGTCGACATCTCGCTCGCCGAGGAGGAGATCGTCGACCGGGTCTTTTCCAACGAGAGCCGCTGGCGGGCCTGCAACGAAGCCATGGCGCGGCTCTATCGCGTGCCGGAAGGGCTCGACTTCAATACCCAGCCCGTAGCCCGCTACTTCCCGGACACGGACATCAACCGACAGATGATCCGCGAACTCGTGCGCTCGAACTACCGGCTCGACCAGGCGGCGGCCGTGGACCGGCGGCACGACGGCAGCGAGATGATGGTGGAGAACGATTTCCGCGCCGCCATCAAGGACGGGCTCCTCATCAGGCTCTGGGGCACCACGCGCGATATCGGTCCCTACACGCGGCGTGTGCAGCAGCTTTCCGATCGCGCGGATACGATGCGGGATATTCTGAGCGCCACGCCGGACCCGATCCTCGTCATGTCGGAGGAAGGCGTCGTTCTCGCCGCCAATCCGGCGGCCGAGATCGCCTGGGGCCGGCGGGCCGAACAGATTCTCGGCCGGCCGCTCCAGCAGTTCGTGGAGACGCGCGGCGCCCCAGAGAAGCTGAAGCACGCCGCGCTCGACGACGAGGACGGCGGCGAACTCGACCTCGTGGTCATCGCCGCGGACGACAGCCGCGACAGCTGGCGCTTCCGCTCCGCGCCCATCGCGGGAGAGATCAGCCGCTATGTTCTGACGGCCCGCCGCAAGGCCAGACGGCGCACGCGCCGCCTCGTCGAGGAGGCGGTGTCATGAAGTTCTATGCCAGCGACATCAACACGCTGTCCCACCGCCGGCTACGGCCCGGCTTCATCGACGATCCCCAGTTCGGCACCTTCCTCGATGCGCTTCCGGACGGCGCGGCCCTGATCGAGGCCGACGGGCGGATCAAGCTGGTGAACGGCAAGCTCGAGCTGCTGCTCAACCTCGCCCGCGGAGACCTCGTCGGCTCCGAACTCGCCAAGCACGCCAGGACCGCCGGTCCGGTCATCCAGAAGCTTTCGACGGCGCTGCAGCAGCTCAAGCGTGTCGAAATCTCCGGCACGCTGACCTCGCAGCGCAACGTGATCGCCACCCTCAGCATCCTGCGCACCGGCGATGGCGGGGCCTTCGGCGCGCTTCTCACCATGCGCGAGGCGAGCAGGCCGACGCGGGCCGAAGGCTCGGACAATTTTCGCTTCGAGACGGAAGCCGGCATCGTCACGCGCACGAGCTTCGTGCGGACGGGGGCGATCGACAGGATCATCGCCCAGGCGGAGATCGCCCTGCAGCGCGGAGCGACGGTGCTGCTGACCGGCGAAACCGGCACCGGCAAGAGCGAGATCGCCCGCCTCATCGCAGGCGGCAACGACGGCGCCGCCTTCGTGCATGTGCGCTGCGGCCTGCTTGGAGATGCCCAGTTCGATGTCGAGATGTTCGGCATCGAACCCGGATCGGCGCTCGACACCTCCACGCGCGGAAAGCTCGGCTATGTCGAGGCGGCCGATGGCGGCACGCTGTTCCTCGATCAGGTCAGCGACCTCTCGCTCGCCGCCCAGGCGCGGCTGGTGGCCTTTCTGGAGAGCCAGACCTTCAGCCGCCTCGGTTCCGCCCAGCGGCGGCAGGTGCGCCTGCGCATCATCGCGGCCACCAACGAGACCCTCGCCGAGCGGGTCTCGGCCGGAACGTTCCGCAAGGATCTCTACTACCGGCTCGCCGTCATGCCGTTCGAGCTGCCGCCGCTGCGCGCGCAGCCGGAGCTGATCGATGCGCTGATCGACCAGCACCTGCGCAGCCTCAATCTCGGCCGCAAGCCGCAATTGCGGCTTTCCCCGGAGCTTTCCGCCGTGCTGCGCGCCCATCCCTATCCGGGCAACGTCCGCGAACTGACGAACGTTCTGGAGCGGATCGGGGCGACGGCCGGCGAGGTGGCTCGCGTCGAGCATTTCAGCGCGCCCGAGCCGCTCGGCGGGCTGGGCGCACCGCCCGCGGCGGCCTCTGCCGGGCCGGACGACGCGCCCCGGAATTTCAAGGATCTGATCCAGGCTTTCGAAACCTGGGTTCTCGAGAAATCCATCGCAGAACATGGAAGCAAGAGAAGCGCCGCCAAGGCGCTCGGAATCGATATTGCCACGCTCGTGAGGAAGACGAGGCGGCAGAAATAAAGACCAACCAAGAAAGGGGAACGAGAATGAGAAAACTCTGCAACGTCGCCATTTCCGCCGTCACGTGTCTCGGCCTTCTCTCGCAGGCCTTCGCGGCATCGGCCGGCGAACTCAATATTCTCACCTGGGAGGGCTATGCGGCCGACGCCTTCATTTCGAAGTTCGAAGAGGGCTCCGGCTGCAAGGTCACAGCGTCCTATGTGGGCTCCAACGACGATTTCGCCGCCAAGCTCGCCGCGGGCGGCGGCGTGTACGACATCATCACGCCCTCGCTCGACACGGTGTCGATGATGCGGCAGGCCGGCTTCGTGCAGCCGATCGACACGGCGAAGGTCGAAGGCTACGGCGACATCTATCCCGAGTTCTCCAAGTCCAGCGACATCGTCGCCGACGGCGAGACCTGGGCGGTGCCGCTGGTGTGGGGATCGGTATCGCTGATCTACCGGCCCGACAAGTTCGCCACGCCCCCGGATTCCATCGGTGTCCTGTTCGATCCTGCCAACAAGGGCAAGATCTCGATGTGGGACGACAAGTCGGCGATCTACTGGACGGCGCGCTATCTCGGCTACGACAACGTCTTCGATCTGAGCGACGAGCAGCTTGAGGCGGTGAAGGCGAAGCTCATCGAGCAGAAGCCCCTGGTGCGCAAATACTGGTCTTCGGCCGGCGAACTGACGGAGCTGATGGCCAATCAGGAGGTGTTCGTCTCCAACGCCTGGACCGGGCTGACCAGCAAGGACGTCAACAACCTCAAGAAGGGCTTCGAGGTGGTCGAGTTCACGCCCAAGGAAAAGGCCGAGGGCTGGATGGACTCGATGATGCTGGTCAAGGACACCCCGAACGAGGAGTGCGCCTACAAGTTCATGTCCTTCATGAACTCTGCCGGCGGCCAGTGCGGCATCGCGGCCTCGACCGGCTACTTCCCGGTCAATCCCAAGGCCGTCGACGGCTGCATGGACGCGGAGATGAAGAAGGAGCGGCAGGTCGGCAACATCGACTTCGTCAAGAGCCTCGTCATGTGGCAGCAGCCGAAGCGTCTCGACAAGTATCTGGAAGTCTGGAACGCGGTGAAAGCCGCGCCCTGATCCATGCCGAGGGAGATGCCCCCGCCACGGGCGCGGGGGCATCTCCCACGATGTCCAGACAACCGGTGGGAAAAGCATGACCTCCAACCCGATCGTGGCGCTTTCCGGCGTCACCAAGACCTATGGAGACTTCAAGGCGCTGCACGCGATCGATCTCGCCATCGCCGAAGGCGAGTTCGTGACGCTGCTCGGGCCTTCCGGCTGCGGCAAGACCACCACGCTCAGGTTGATCGGCGGATTCGAACAGGTCAGCACGGGGCGCGTGACCATCGACGGCCGGGACGTGACCGAAAGTCCGCCCTACCACCGGCCGGTCAACACCGTGTTTCAGGACTATGCGCTCTTCCCCCACATGACCGTTGCCGAGAACATCGGCTACGGCCTCAACGTCAAGGCCAACCGGGTGGCTGCCGGCGAACGCAGGCAGCGCGTCGCCGATGCGCTGACGATGGTCGGGCTGAACGGCATGGCCGATCGCCGCCCGGGCGCCCTGTCCGGCGGCCAGCGGCAGCGCGTCGCCATGGCCCGCGCCATCGTGCGCCGGCCGCGCGTGCTGCTTCTCGACGAACCGCTCTCCGCGCTCGACGTGAAGCTGCGCGAGGGCATGCAGGTGGAGCTGAAGCGCCTGCACCGCGAGCTCGGCATCACGTTCGTCATGGTGACCCACGACCAGACCGAGGCGCTCGCGCTGTCCGACCGCATCGTGGTGATGAACCAGGGCCGCATCGCCCAGATCGGCTCGCCGACGGATCTCTACGACAATCCCGCCAGCCCCTACGTGGCCGATTTCATCGGGGCGACCAACCTCATCGACGCCGAGATCGTGGCCGGTGACGGCGCCTCGACGTCCTTCCGCCTCGCCAACGGCCTTGTTGTGAACGGCAACCGCGCCGTTGGACCGAAGCACGGCCGGGTAACCCTCGGCATCCGGCCGGAACGGTTCCAGACGCACCCTGCACCGGGATCGAACGCCCTCACCTTCACGGTGCTGGAAACCCTGTTCCATGGCGACCGGCTGCGGCTGGAAATGGCACTGGACGGCATCGAACGGCCGCTGTTTGCGGAACTGCCGCGCTCGGCGGCCTCCTCCGCGAAGGGTGTCGCGCCGGGAAGCCGGATCGCCTTCCACATCGATCCCGCCGACGTGCTGACCTTCGCGGGAGACGCGCGATGATGCTGACGCGGCGGACCTTTCCGGGCTTCGCGGCCCTGTTCTCGCTTCCCCTGGCCTGGGCGATCCTGCTTCTGATCGTGCCCTACGGCATCATGGTCTCGGTCAGCTTCTGGACCCGGCAGTTTCCGCTGTTCCACCCGGATTTCCAGTTCGGCAACTACATCCAGATCTTCTCCGATCCCCAATACACCGCCGTCATCCTGCGCACGCTGAAGATCGCGCTCATCGTCACGGTCTGCGCGCTCTGCCTCGGTTATCCGCTCGCCTATTTCCTGGTGTTCACCGTGCGCTCGGCCACGCTGCGCAATGCGCTCTACATGCTGGTGATCGTGCCGCTGTGGGTGTCCTACCTGCTGCGCGCCTATACCTGGAAGATCATCCTCGGCACGGACGGGGCGCTCAATTCGCTGCTGGTCTCCACCGGCATCGTCGACGCTCCGCTCGACATCTTCCTCTACAACCAGACGGCGATGGTCATCACGCTGGTCTATATCTTCGTGCCGTTCGTGGTGATGCCGCTCTTCACGGTGCTGGACAATATTCCGCCGCGCCTCATCGAGGCGTCGGAAGATCTCGGCGTCGGCCCGTTCATGACGTTCTGGAAGGTGATCTTTCCGCTGTCGCTCGGCGGCGTCATCGCCGGCGCCACCATGACCTTCTGCCTCGCCTTCGGCGACTTCGTCGCGCCGGTGCTGGTGGGCGGCCCCGACGGCACGATGGTCGCCAACCTGCTGCAGACCCAGTTCGGCGCGGCTCTGAACTGGCCGCTCGGCTCGGCGCTCGCGACCCTCGTGCTCATCCTGGTGCTGGTGCTGCTGCAGATTTCCACCCGGCTCGATCCGGCCGGCAAGATCGACGTAACCTGAGGACGGGCCCATGCACACGCTCAGATGGTGGCAGAAGGGCATGGTGGGCGTCAGCCTCGGCGTGCTCGCTTTCCTCTACGTTCCGATCGTCATCCTGGTGATCTTCTCCTTCAACGACAGCAAGGTCACCTCCTTCCCGCTCGCCGGCTTCACGCTGCACTGGTACGAAGCCTTTCTGGCGAACGGCCAGATGCTGAAGGCGCTCTGGAACAGCCTGTTCGTCGCCCTCTTCGCCACCCTGCTCAGCGTGGTGATCGGGGTGACCGCGGCGCTGGCGCTCGACCGGTACGACTTTCCGGGCAAGCGGCTGTTCCAGAATGCCGTCCTGCTTCCGCTCAGCCTGCCGGGTATCGTCACCGGCATCGCGATGCTGAACTTCTACAGGCAGATCGGCATTCCCCAGAGCCTGACCGCCGTCATCATCGGCCATGCCACCGCGCTTCTCGGCGTCGTCGTCTCGCAGGTGATGGCGCGGCTCGCCAAGATCAACCGGCGGCAGTTCGAGGCCTCGGCCGATCTCGGCGCGACGCCGGTCGAAACCTTCCGCCGCGTGACGCTGCCGGCGATCCGCAGCTCGATCATCGGCTCGGCGCTGCTCTGCTTCACGCTCTCGTTCGACGAGATCCCGGTGACCTATTTCCTCACCGGGCGCGAAGTCACCCTGCCGATCTACATCTATTCCACCCTGCGGCGCGGCATCACGCCCGAGATCAACGCCATCGGCACGCTGATCGTCGCTGCCTCCTTCATCCTCATCATTCTGTCGGTCACGCTTCTGCGTGAGCGCAAGCACGTCTGATCCATCAAAAGGAGAAGAAAAATCATGGACGCTTCGACTTACACGCACGAGTTCTGGCGGAACAAGGCCGCCGCGGTGAAGTTCCGCACAGAGCACTTCATCGATGGCGCCTATGTCGCCTCCTCCGACGGCCGCACGTTCCCGAGCATCAACCCCGCCACCGGCCAGACCATCGCCGAGGTCGCCCGCGGCGGCGAGACGGAGGTCAACCGCGCCGTCGCCGTGGCCCGCAAGGCCTTCCGGTCCGGCGCCTGGTCGCGCATGGACCCGCGCGCCCGCATGGCCGTGCTGGAGAAGTTCTCCGCCCTCATCCAGGCTCATGACGAAGAATTTGCCGTGCTCGACAGCCTCGACATGGGCAAGCCCGTCATGGACATGATGAACATCGACATTCCGGGATCGGTCACCAGCCTCAAGTTCTTCTCCGAAACCATCGACAAGTTCGACGGCGCCGTCACCAGCACCGCCGCCAGCGCGCTGCACTATATCCTGCGCCAGCCGCTCGGCGTCGTCGGCATCATCGTGCCGTGGAACTACCCGCTGATGATGGCGGCCTGGAAGCTCGGCCCCGCGCTCGCCACCGGCAATTCGGTCGTTCTCAAGCCCGCCGAGCAGTCGCCGCTCTCTGCCAACCTTCTCGCGGAACTGTTCATGGAAGCGGGCGGCCCGGCCGGCGTTCTGAACGTCGTCCACGGTCTCGGCGAGGAAGTCGGCAAGGCGCTGGCGCTCCACAACGACGTCGACAAGATCGCCTTCACCGGCTCCACCGAAGTCGGCAAGCTTCTGATGATCTATGCCGGCCAGTCGAACATGAAGCGCGTGAGCACCGAATGCGGCGGCAAGACCCCGCAGATCGTCCTCTCCGACTACGACGACCTGGACACCGCCGTCACCTATGCCGTCAACGGCATCTACGGAAACCAGGGCGAGGTCTGCAACGCGGGCTCCCGGATTCTCGTCGAGAAGAGCATCCACGACGATTTCGTCGAGCGCTTCGCCGCCCGCACGAAAGAGAACTTCGTGCTCGGCGACCCGCTCGATCCCTCCACCACCATCGGCCCGCTCGTCACGGCCTCCCATCAGGCCCGCGTGCTGAACTATATCGACATCGGCCGCAAGGAAGGGGCATCGCTGCGCTTCGGCGGCGGCACGCTGGCCTCGGCGCCGGACGGCGCCTATGTGGAGCCGACCCTCTTCACCGGCGTCGACAACGGCATGCAGATCGCCCGGGAGGAGATCTTCGGCCCCGTCGCCACCATCATCCCGGTCAAGGGGATGGACGACGCGATCGAGATCGCCAACGACACGATCTACGGCCTCGCGGCCTCGATCTGGACGCGCGACGTCTCCAAGGCGCACATCTTCGCCCGCGACATCGAAGCCGGCGTCGTCTGGGTCAACTGCTTCGACCACGGCGACATGACGTCGATCTGGGGCGGCTTCAAGCAGACCGGCAACGGCCGCGACAAGTGCCTGGAAGCCCTGACGCAATACACCCAGACGAAATCGGTCTGGGTCAATCTGGGCTGAACCGGACTCCCCGGGCCGCCGGCACCCCGGCGGCCTGCGGCCATCACCCGGCCCGGACCGTCCGGGAGGACCGCAACCCGGGGCGGTGCCGTGCAGCCGGTGATGCCGTGTTCTCACGCGGCCGTGCCGCGACCCATGGCACCGGTTGGGTCTCAGCGGTGAGGCAGGGGAGCGGCGCTCAGGCGGTCGTCAACCCGCCGTGGGGAGACCCAGTATAACGCGCGGTCCAGGGACCGACTGACTTGAGCACCGCCTTCTTATCATAGGCCGGACCGGGTAAATTTCCAGAGCGGCGGGCGCCTCGACGATCGACCGACGCTGCAGAGCCGTCTGCCGGCGAGCCGGCTTATCCCGCTGGCAGGAAGGCGTTCAGGATCGCGTCGGTGACGTCGCAGACGCTGTCGCGCGCCTGTTCCGGCGTCGCGCCGACGACGTCGACCAGCGCCACAAGCGCCTCCGTGCCCGTCGACATCGCGAGCGCGCGCACCAGCCGGTCCTGGTCGCCCGGCGACAGCCCGCCGTCGTCCTCTGCCAGCGCGCGGCGGTACATCGTCAGGCGCCGCGCGCCACGATAGGCCGGGCGCTGACCTTCGTCCGGCTTCCAGGCGGTCAGCGTCATGCCGACGAACTGGCGGAAGCCGGCTTCGTTCTCGAGCACGAGATCGAAGAAATAGAGGCTGATGGCCTTCAGCCGCTGGCGCAGGCTGCCGCAGCCGGCCACCACCTCGTCGAACGGCTTGACCGAGATGTCGAGCCCCGCTTCCGCCACCAGCATCGCCGGGTCGGAGAAATAGCGGTAGGCCGTCGCCTTCGAAATTCCATGGACCTCCGCCGCGTCGACCACCGTCACCGGCCGGCCCTGCCGCAGCAGCGTGCGGGCACCGTCGAGAATGGCAAGGCGGGTGCGTTCCTTCTGGGCGTTGCGTTCGCGGCCGGGCTTCATGCCATTTCCCTTAAAGAGACTATTGTCTTATTACGGGATTATGGTATCACCGATGCCATCAGGACCGCAACCGGAGAAGCCCGCCATGTCGCAGCGCCCTCGAAAATACAATGTTCTCAACATTCTCATGAACTTCCACGCCTTCCCGTCCGACGTCGACGGCAAGTACTGCTTCGTCGAATGCCTGGTGCCGGTCGGCGCTGGTGCCCCGCCGAACCACCATGCCGGTGAGACTGAGGCGTTCTATGTGGTGGACGGTGCGGTCGGCTTCCTCGTCGACGGGCGGGAGTGGGTCGCCCGGGCGGGCGAGTTCGTTCCCATTCCGGATGGCGCGGTGCACGCCTTCAAGGCCGTCGGCGACGGCCCGGCCCGCATCCTCATCCTGAACGCGCCCGGCCACATGCACGATGCCTTCTTCACCGGCATCGGCACCCCGCTGCCCGACGGCCAGACCGCCCTGCCCGCGCCCTCGCAGCCGGACATCCCCGCCGTGCTCGCGAAGGCGCACGAGACCGGAATGACCATCCTGCCGCTGCAATGACGGAAGGCGCGCGGGCGGCGGCGACCGCCGCCTGCGGCGTCCCCGGTCGGGGCGCTCTCATTCCGGTATTCACGCCACTGGCCTCCTGACCGCCTTCAGGTATTCCAGGCACATCGTGACGAGCTGCCGGCGGAGGCCGCTCTCCAGCGGCTCGGGCAGGCCGCGCTCGAACACATTGCGAACCGTGCCGAAGATCACGGCCAGCAGCGTCGTGTTGACGAGGGTGAGGTCGTCAAAGGCGGCATCGGGCGCGGTAGCGAGCATCGCGCTTGTCGCCCGGTCCATGCGCGCGGCGAAGGCCTCGATCAGCGTGGCGTTGTCGAGTTCGACGGCGGAACGATAGAGCGCCCGCGTCACGTCGCTTCGCTCGGTCTTCGCATCCCAGTAGGCCGAAACCAGCGCTTCGATCATGCGCGCCAGCGGGGCGCCGTGCTCGCCCTCGCACGCCTTCTCGATCCTTACCGCAAGCACATCGAGGTAGCGCTCGTTCAGGGCGTAGAGCAGCGCCTGCTTGTGAGGGAAGTACTGGTACATCGTGCCCACCGACACGCCCGCCCGCTCCGCGACGCGCGTGGTTGTCAGCCTGTGGATCCCCTCTGCCAGCAGAACCTGAACGGTCGCCTCGAAAATGACCTCCAGGGTCGCGGCCGAGCGGGCCTGACGCGGCCGTTTCCGCGGACTCAGGTGGCGGGGTGGCGTCGCGGCCATACGCGAATCCTCAAAGCGAATGATCCTTCATATATTGGTGGCACTCCCCCTCCAAGTTTGAAAGGAACCGCCATGGCCGACGTCGAACGCATCGCGCTCGTTACCGGTGCCAACAAAGGCATCGGGCTGGAAATCGCCCGGCAGCTCGCCCAGGCCGGCCTCACCGTCATCGTCGGCGCACGCGACCTCGCGCGCGGCCGGCGGGCCACCGCGGACCTGTCGGCTGCGGGGCATCCGGTCGAGAGCGTTCAGATCGATCTTGAGGACGAGGCGACGATCGCGGCCGCCGCCCGCTGGATCGCCGACAGGCACGGCCGGCTCGATATCCTCGTCAACAATGCGGGGATCGTGGACGCCGCCGACGGGCCGCCGAGCACGGCGTCGACAGCGGCCGTGCGGCACATCATGGAAACGAACTTCATCGGCACCCTCGCCGTCACTCAGGCGATGCTGCCGCTGCTGCGCGAGTCTCCCGCGGGACGCATCGTCAATCTCGCCTCAACACTCGGCTCTCTGACCGTAAACGGCGACCCGACATCGCCTTATTACGCGGCGCGTCTGATGGGCTACAACGCCTCGAAGGCCGCGCTGAACATGCTCACGGTGCAGCTCGCCGCCGAATTGCGCGACACGCCGATCGTCGTGAACGCGGTCTCGCCGGGATATGTGAAGACCGATCTGACCGGCCACAACGGCTACATGACCCCGGAGGAAGGCGCCCGCCTGCCGGTGCAGTACGCGCTTCTCGGCACCGATGCCGTCTCCGGCCGCTTCGTGGAGCCGGCCGGCGAAACGCCCTGGTGAGGCCGGGGAACGTGTCGCCATGAGGGGCCGCGAGCGCCCAGAGGGCGATGTGTTCGCCATAGCCCTGTGAGATTGCTGTCAGCCCCTGTTCGAGAGGCCCGGCGTCGCCGGCGTCATCCGTCTTGATGTGCGCAGGCATTCACCGGGCGGCGCGGAGCAATCTGGTCGAGCGTGATCTCTTTGAAGCGCGTGACAAAAAGGGTCGCGGCCTCGGCCATGGTATCCACCATCACCGCGTTGACGTTCTTCTCGATCAGGCATTCGGCATGCTGGCTGCGGTTGCCGATGGCGAAAAGATGGGGCCGGCCAAGCGCCTCATAAACATCCAGAAGGGTGATCTCGCGCAAGGGGCGCGCGAGTTGCCATCCCCCACCGTGCCCCCTCTCGGAACGAACCAGCCCCGCCTCGCGCAACCCCGCCATTGTGCGCCTGAACACGGCCGGATTGGTTCCCATGCTCCGGGCCAGCACATCCGACGTCAGCAATCCCTCCGCCTGCTCCATGTGCAGCATGATGTGGAGAACGTCGGAGAAGCGGGTATCTCGGCTCATCGGGCAGCCTCATTGCGCCTCGGCGTTGGATACCGCCACCCTGGCCGGAGCATTGCGGATCATTCGTATCTCCTATTGATACGTGATATGGGCGCGATTATGTCTCTTTGACTGTTACATATCCGGACAATCGGAGGCTGCCCATCATGGATCACAAGCGTGCGCCCTTTCTCAACCCCGCCGCCGTTGCCTCCTACACCGCCGATACCCCTCGAAAGGTACCGGGGCTGGCCGACCTCCATCGCATGGTGATGCTGCTTCTTGCGGAAGGGGCGCCGGGAAACGCGCATATGCTCGTTGTCGGCGCGGGAGGCGGCCTGGAAACCCGAGCGATCGCCGAGGCGCAGCCGGGCTGGCGGTTCACCGGCGTCGATCCTTCACCTGCCATGCTGGACCTTGCACGCCAAGCGCTCACGCCGTTTGCGGGCCGTGTCGATCTGCTCCAGGGCACCATCGATCAGGCACCCGCAGGCCCGTTCGACGGCGCTACGTGCCTTTTCACGCTGCATCACCTCGACTTGAACGAGCGACTGAAGACGTTGGCGGGTATTCGGCGCCGTCTTGCGCCGGGAACCCGGCTTGTGGTCGCGCAGCATGCGCCGCCTAGTCCTTCCCCGGAGCGCTGGATGGCGCTTTCGGCCGCCTTCAGCGATCGCGAGGGCCCCGATTGGGACAAGGCGACAGCCACCGGCCGGATGATGACAGAGCGCCTGCCATTGCTGACGCCGGCCCGGGAAGAAAATATGCTGCGCGACGCCGGTTTTACGGACGTGGAGCTATATTATGCCGCCTTTTCCTTCCGCGGCTGGGTCGGAACGGCTAGCTAGAGCATATCCCGTTCAGATTGAACCGATCTGAACGGTAAGGATATGCTCTAGCTTTTGGATCTGGAGCGATTTCCGATCGGCTGGACTTACCCGTCCGACAAGCGCTCGCGGCGGATTCAACGCCTTGCGCCTATCCTCGTCGTTCAGGACTGGCTCGATCTGAGCGGAATACGCTCTCACAGCAATGATGTGGCCGGCCAATCGAAGTACAGGCTCGATCTGGGGATCAACAGCCTCGCCATGCCGCACGGCGTGACCGACGAAGCACGAGATTTTCAGAGATCAATCGGCGGGAATGGCGGAGAGGGTGGGATTCGAACCCACGGTACGCTTGCACGCACAACGGTTTTCGAGACCGTCCCAATCGACCACTCTGGCACCTCTCCACGGGGTGGCTGAAACCGAAGCGGTTTCAGGCCCTTGCTGTCTGGTCGACGGCGGCGCGGACCATACACAGCGGGAGGGGGCTCGACAAGGCCTTTCGCGGCGGCCGCGGCATTCTCCCGCGATCGCGCGCCGGGCGGGGGGAAACACCCGTGCTGCCGCCGCCCCGAAAGGCATCCGCCGCGCACCGGAGTGAGAGTGACTTCAAAAGCTTAGGCGCGACGCCACCGGACGACAGCGTCGCCGGACGGTGGTCGTGCCTCGCCGCCGGGCATCCGTCGCGTTCGAGCGATCTGGTTGGCGGGACGTGGATGAAGCGGGAATCGGCGGCGGCGCGATTCTTCAGCGCGATGCCCCTTCTGGACGCCCGCTCTCAAGGTGAGCGCATCGTCGCGGAAGACAACGCGGCAGGACGACGACGCGGGCTGCCGTGGGTGCCTCGCCGCCGTGTGTCGGTGGGACGGGGCGCGGCCCCGTCGAGGGCCGCCGCGACAGACGACGCCAGCTTGCACCCGCCTCTGTTCCGGTTGGCGCGGCGTCCCGGTCGGACCCTGGACGATGCGGCATGACAACGGCAACGCGCTGCCGGTGCCGCTTCTTTCGGCAGGCCTCAGCTCCGGTTCCGCCGGTGCCTATTCCGGCAGCGGAACGGCGGCGCTCGCCACGAGGCCGACGACGTCGCTGACGCCCGGGGGCACGAGGCTGGAGGCGTCGTCGATCGAGGCGGCGGCGTCGTTGAAGGGGCAGGCGATCGCCGTGCCGCCGACGAACGCGAAGGCGCCAGCAAATGATGCCAGCCGGATCGACAGCCGGTGGGCCAGGTCGCCGGCCTCGAATGCCGGTTCGTTTCTCTTATGCTTGGAAATGCCGTTTGCCGGCGCGCCCTTGCGGGCGAACAGCCTGATTCCGGGCAGTTTGGTCGTGTCGCGGGACATCTCGGCCTCCTTCCCAGCAGCGGTCTTGCCGCTCTCGATCTTCGGCTTGCGCCAGAACTCCACCTTCGCCGCGGTGCCATCCCTCCGGAAAGCATCCTGCCATCTTTCACGGCCCGCACCGCTTCGTGAAGGGTGCGTGACGCCTTCGCGATGCTGCCGTGAAACACAAGTTAACACGATCCTGCGGGACGACAAGCGCCGGTGTTCACCGCCTGTAAGCAAAGCCGGGGCCAGAATAGCGTGTCCGGCGACTGTGCCGGACCGGACGAACATCTCGGGTTCGCGATCGCCGCCGCCGGCTGTTCCGCGGCGGCCGCGGTCCGCACGGCGGCAGAACGGCGCCGGCATCGATGCGAGAGGCCCATGCGCGGCATCCACCACCTCGAAGCCTTCCTGGAAATGCTCAGCGCCGAGCGCGGCGCGGCAGCGAACACGCTGGCGGCCTACCGGCGCGACATCGAGGATTTCGGCGCCTTCCTCGCCGCGCGAAAGCGCGGCCTTTCGGAGGCCGGCGCCGAGGACGTCTCCGCCTATCTCGCCTCGCTCGCGGTGGCGGGCCTCGCGACGGCGACCCAGGCCCGGCGGCTTTCGGCGCTGCGGCGGTTCCACCGCTTCCTCTATGGCGAGGGCGTGCGCGGCGACGATCCGACGGCACTCGCCGAGGCGCCGAAGAAGCGGCGGGCGCTGCCGAAGATCCTGAGCGCGGAAGAGGTCCTGGCGATGCTGACCGTCGCCGCCGCCGAGGCCGGCAACGCGGAGCGGCCGCCCGCCCGCCGGCTCGTCGCGGCGCGCCTCGCCGCGCTGATCGAGGTCGCCTACGCCACGGGCCTGCGCGTGTCCGAACTCGTCGGCCTCACCAACGCGGCCGCCCGGCCCGATCTCGCCATGCTGACGGTGCGCGGCAAGGGCGGCAAGGAGCGCATCGTGCCGCTCAGCGACCGGGCGCGGGCGGCGATCGCGGCCTATGTTGCGCTGCGCGACGCGGCGCCGGGCGCGGGCAGGCGGTGGCTGTTCCCGGCCGAGTCCGAAAGCGGCCACCTGACGCGCCAGAGCTTCGGCCGCGACCTGAAGTGGCTCGCCTCGGCCGCGGGCGTGCCACCGGCCAAGGTCTCGCCCCACGTGCTGCGCCATGCGTTCGCGAGCCACCTGCTGGCCGGCGGCGCCGACCTGCGCGTGGTGCAGGCGCTGCTGGGCCACGCCGATATCGCCACCACGGAAATCTACACCCACGTGCTCGACGAACGGCTGAAGGCGCTCGTCAACGAGCACCACCCGCTGGCGACGCGGGAGGCGGCTGGCCCGGCCGCGGGCGGCTGAAAAGGTCGCGCCGCGACCCGCCGCAAAGGGTGACGCGGCCGGCATTGTCGGATATGGAACGGCTGTAATCTGGATCGGCCGGCCCCGGCGGCAAATCGTGCCGCTTCCCACAGGGCGCGCGGCCCGCGCAGTGCAAAAAGACAGAAGAAAATGGCGAACGGTGAGGCGCTCGAGGCGCGCGAAAGCGCCGATTACGACGTTGTGATCGTCGGTGCCGGCCCGGCCGGGCTTGCGGCCGCGATCCGGCTGAAGCAGCTCGCCGAGGCCGCGGGAAGCGAGGTCTCCGTCGTCGTTGTGGAGAAGGGGTCCGAGGTCGGCGCCCACATCCTGTCCGGCGCCGTGATCGATCCCATCGGGCTCGACCGCCTGCTGCCGGACTGGCGCAGCGATCCCGACCGTCCGCTGAAGACCGAGGTGCGCGAGGACCGGTTCCTGTGGCTCGGCCCGGCCGGCGGCATTCCGCTGCCCAACGCCCTGATGCCGCCGCTGATGAACAACCACGGCAATTTCATCGGCTCGCTCGGCGAGGTCGCCCGCTATCTCGGCGCGCAGGCCGAGGCGCTGGGGGTCGAGATCTATCCGGGCTTCCCGGCCGCCGAGGTGCTCTATGGCGCGGGCGGAGAGGTGGTCGGCATCGCGACCGGCGATATGGGCATCGCCAAGGACGGTCACCACAAGGCGGAATTCGCCCGCGGCATGGAACTGCGCGGCCGCTACGTGCTGTTCGCCGAGGGCGCGCGCGGTTCGCTGACCAAGCAGCTCGTCGCCCGGTTCAAGCTCGACGAGGGACGCGATCCGCAGAAATACGGCATCGGCATCAAGGAGCTCTGGCAGGTCGCGCCGGATCGCTTCAAGCCGGGCCTGGTGCAGCACAGTTTCGGCTGGCCGCTCGACAACCGCACCGGCGGCGGCTCGTTCCTCTATCATTTCGGCGACGGGCTGGTGTCGGTCGGCTTCGTCGTCCACCTCAACTACGACAACCCGACTCTTTCGCCGTTCGACGAGTTCCAGCGCTTCAAGACCCATCCGGCGATCCGCGACACGTTCGAAGGCGGCAAGCGCCTGTCCTACGGCGCGCGCGCCATCACGGAGGGCGGCTTCCAGTCGGTGCCGAAGCTCGTGTTCCCGGGCGGAGCCCTGATCGGGTGTGCCGCCGGCTTCGTCAACGTTCCCCGCATCAAGGGCAGCCACAATGCCGTGCTGTCCGGCATGATGGCGGCGGAGACGGCGTTCACCGCCCTCGCCGAAGGCCGCGGCGGCGATACCCTCGACGCCTACGAGGCGGCGTGGCGCACGTCGGACATCGGACGCGACCTGAAGCCGGTGCGCAACGTCAAGCCGCTGTGGTCGCGGTTCGGAACGGCCGTCGGCATCGCGCTCGGCGGGCTCGACATGTGGTGCCAGACCCTGACCGGCTGGTCGCCGTTCGGCACGCTCCGGCACGGCAAGCCGGACAGCGACACGCTGATCCCGCTCGCCGAGCTGCCGGCGCGCCGCCGCAAGACCTACGCGAAGCCCGACGGCAAGCTCACGTTCGACCGGCTGTCCTCGGTGTTCGTGTCGAACACCAACCACGAGGAAGACCAGCCCTCGCACCTCGTTCTCGCCGACCCCTCGATCCCGATCGACCGCAATCTTCCGGTCTATGGCGAGCCCGCCCGGCTCTACTGCCCGGCCGGCGTCTACGAGGTGGTCTATGCGGACGAGGCGGCGCGGACCGGGCCGCGCTTCGTGGTGAACGCCCAGAACTGCGTCCACTGCAAGACCTGCGACATCAAGGACCCCGCCCGCAACATCACGTGGACGCCGCCCGAAGGCGGCGGCGGGCCGAACTATCCCAACATGTGAGACGGCGGGCGGAGGGTCTCAGTTGCCCCTCGCCCGGCGCGAACTCGCCGATATCGGCCCGGAAAGACGGCCGCACGCGACGGACACAATATCGCCGCCGACATCACATTGATACGCGTCCGTTATTATCTTGCCGTCATATCGACGTCCCCGCCCACCTGCGCCGTTCACCTCCTTCTCAGTCTTGCCGGAGGCGGAAGCGGCCCGTTCCGGCGAGCCGTTCCTGATGCCGCGGAGCGTCTCGGGGGAAACATGCCCTCGCGCGACGTCGCTCAGACTGCCTGAAGCTCAGACACCATGACCCAGACCGCATCCCGCCCCTCCGCAAGTGCCCCCGTGCAGCTTTCCCACGCCGATATCCGGTCGATCCTGATCGGGATCATGCTGGCGATGCTGCTGGCCGCGCTCGACCAGACAATCGTGGCAACGGCCCTGCCGACGATCGGCCATTCTCTCGGCGACATGGACGACATGCCGTGGGTGGTGACGGCGTACCTGCTGGCGGCGACCGCGGTGACGCCGCTCTACGGCAAGTTCAGCGACATCCACGGGCGCCGGACCGCGCTGCTTATCGGCATTGCCACCTTCGTTATCGGCTCCATCGCCTGCGCGGTGGCTCCGAGCATGCTGGTGCTGATCGTCGCCCGCGCGGTCCAGGGTCTCGGCGGCGGCGGACTGATCTCGCTCGCCCAGACCATCATCGCCGACGTGCTGCCCCCGAAGGAGCGGGCGCGCTATCAGGTCTATATCGCCGGCGTGTTCATGACCTCGAGCCTCGCCGGCCCGGTGCTCGGCGGCTTCCTGTCGGAGCACCTGCACTGGTCGGTGATCTTCTGGATCAACGTGCCGCTCGGCGCGGCCGCCTATCTCCTCGCCGGCAAGGCGCTGCGGAAGCTTCCGATCAACCACCGCCCGCACCGCCTCGACGTGCTCGGCGCCGTCCTGATGACGGTCGCCACCATCGCGCTGATGCTGGGGCTGAGCTGGGGCGGCGTGCGGATGCCGTGGTCGTCCGCGCCGGTGCTGTCGGCGTTCGCCGTCGCCCTGGTGTTCTCGGTGCTGTTCGCCGTCAGGCTCGCGCGGGCGGACGAGCCGCTGATCCCGGCCGCCCTTCTGCGCAACGGCGTGGTGTGCATGGGCACGGCGGCCGCCTGCTTCGGCATGGGCACCTTCATCGGCCTCAGCATCTACCTGCCGGTCTATTTCGAGATCGGCCTCGGCCTCAACGCCTCCGGCTCCGGTCTCGCGATGATGCCGCTGATGGTCTCCACCGTGGTGGGCGCCACCATCGCCGGCCGCGCGATTACGATGGTCGCCCGGTACAAGCGCATTCCCATTGCCGGGCTCGTGCTCGCGGTCGTTGCCACGGCGATGATGGCCACGTTCGCGACCGTCATGCCGGTCTGGCTCGTCGGCGTCACCACCGCTGTCATCGGCCTCGGGCTCGGCACCGTGCTGCCGGTCACCACGATCGCGGTCCAGAACGCGGTCGAGCCTCACCAGCTCGGCACCGCCACGGGGCTGATGAACTTCTTCCGCCAGCTCGGCGGCGCCATCATCGTGGCGGCGTTCGGCGCGATCGTGCTGGCCGATTCGGGGCGGGCGGCGCTCGGCGGAACGGAGGGCGTCAGCGCGGCCTCGCTGACGCCGCGCGAACTCCTGTCGGTGTTTCCGCACGTGTTCGCGGCCGCTGCGCTCGGCTTCGCCTGCTCGCTGCTGTTCCTCATTCTCATGAAGGAGATGCCGATGCGCGGCTCCTCCCGGCGCGAGACGCACGCGGCCTTCGCGGACTGAGACGGCGCGACCGGGGCCGCGAAGGCGCCGGCCGCCGAAGGCTTATTCGAGCACCACGACCTTGGTGCCCACCGGAACGCGATTGTAGAGATCGATCACGTCCTGGTTGATCATGCGGATGCAGCCGGAGGAAACGGCGTGGCCGATGGTCCAGGGCTCGTTGGTGCCATGGATGCGGTAGTTGGTCTCCCGGCCACCCCGGGCGAGATAGAGCGCGCGGGCGCCGAGCGGATTGCCGAGACCGGGTCCCATGCCGCCGGCATAGGCGCGAAGGTCCGGGTTCAGGGCCATCATGTTGCGGGTCGGCGTCCAGTTCGGCCATTCGGCCTTGCGGCCGATCACGGCACGGCCGCGGAACGCCATGCCCTCCTTGCCGACGCCGATGCCGTAGCGCAGCGCCTTGCCCGGCTCCAGCACCAGATAGAGGAAGCGGTGCTCGGTCTCGATCACGATGGTGCCGGGCGCTTCGTCGCCGGTGAAGTCCACCACGCGGCGCAGGAATTGCGGCTCGATCCGGGCGATGTTGACGGCCGGGATCGGGAAGCGCTCGTTCGGCATCGGTCCGTAAGCCGCGATATAGCGCGGATCCGTGCGGATGTCGTAGCTCGCAGGTCGGCTGATGCAGGCGGCTGCCAGCAGCGGGAGGCCGGCGACGAACGCGCGTCGGCTGAAGGCCACCAGGGCAGTGCGGCCGGGCGTCTGGGACGCGGCCTCTGCGCCGGCTTCCGCTGGCTGCGAGGGAACGCGGGTGGGCATGTCGGCAGGGTCGCGGTCGCTTTTCATGCCCGCACGCTAGCATGCCGGCGGCAATTGCCAACCTTTCGGCAGGCGCCCTCCCCGAGCGGACACGGCCGGAGCCGCCGCGATCTGTTGCGTTGGTTAACCGGCCGTTTCACCGCCGGCGCGGCGGATCCTCAGGCGCCGAGGGGCGGTGGCATGGCCGGAAACGAGCGCCGGATAGCCTCGGCGAGCGTATTGCCGAACAACGGCTTCTCCACGATCGGCACGCCGGCCGCTACGGCCTGGGCCCGGACGCGGCTGGTCGGTTCGGTCGTGATCAGGATGGCGCAGACGTCCGGCTGGATCGCCCGGGCGTGAGCGACGAGGTCGAGGCCGTTCATGCCGGGAAGGTGATAATCGATCACCAGACAGCCGTCGCCGGGGCGGGGGTGCTCCGCGAGAAAGGCGTCGGCGTCGTTGTAGAGCCGCACCTCGTAGCCTTCGATCTCGAGCGCGAACCGCAGCGAGTGACAGACGGCGGGATCGTCGTCGACGATGACGACCAGGCGCCGTTCGTGCCCCCCCGCGATATCGGCCTCGATGCCGGCGCTCATGGCCGTCCACTCATGCACGCCTCGATCCCCTTCACCGCCTGCCGATGCCCCCCCGGCTCGCAAGTCGCCTTCAGCACATCCCAAGGGGAATTGTACCGCCTTGATCTAACTCAACAGCACAGGGAGCGAAGGTCGATTCCAGGAGAGCGACGTCCGCGGGCGAGAGGGCCGGACCCGCATCAGCTCCGCGAGAGATCGTCGGTCGGGATGATCGAGGCGGTCAGCGCCATGCGCACCAGATCCGACAGGCTGGCCGCCTGCATCTTGGTCATGACGTTGGCGCGGTAGATCTCGACGGTTCGCGGCGAGATGCCGAGATCGAAGGCGATGGTCTTGTTGACCTGCCCGACGACGAGCCCTTCCAGGACCTGGCGCTCGCGGGTGGTCAGCGCGGACAGCCGCACCTCGATTTCCGCCTGCTCGACGCGCCGGCGGCTGTTGCGCTCGTTGAGATCGAGCGCCGCTTCCACCGCCGACAGGAGGATGTCGTCGTCGAACGGCTTCTCGAAGAAGTCGAACGCCCCGCTTTTCATGGCTTCGACCGCGAGCGGCACGTCGCCGTGGCCGGTGACGACAATGACCGGGATGGTGAGGCCGACGTCCTTCAGGCGCTGCAGGAGGTCGAGGCCGCTGAGGCCGGGCATGCGCACGTCGGTGATGATGCAGCCGCTGTCCGCCGGCAGGCGCGGCAGCACATCGAGGAAGGCGGTCGCCGATTCGTGGGCGGAAACGGCGAAACCGGCGCTCGCGAGCAGGAAGGACAGCGAATCGCGCACCGCATCGTCGTCGTCGATGACATGAACGAGCGGGGAATGCCCCGCCCCGGGCCTGTGGCCGTCGCGGCCCTGCGCATCAAGACTCATCGGCAAGATCCTCGGCCGTCACGGATCGCAGAGTGAAGCTGAAGACCGTTCCCCCGCCCGGATTTGGTTCCGTCCATATCCGGCCGCCATGGGCTTCGATGATCGTTCGCGAGATCGAAAGACCGACACCCATGCCGTGGCGCTTGGTGGTGACGAACGGCTGGAACAACTGCTCTCTGACCTCCTCCGCAAGGCCGGGACCGGTGTCCGCGACCTTGACGGCGATCATATCCTCCTCCGCCGGAGCGGTGTAGACGACAAGATCGCGCTTCTCGCTGTCCGCCATTGCTTCCACCGCATTGCGGATCAGGTTGAGGAGTACCTGCTGGATCTGTACCTTGTCGACCATGACGAGGTCGCTCGCCGGGTTGAAGACGAACCGCACGCGGATTCCGAGTTCCTTGGCGCCGACGAGGGCGAGCGCGCTCGCCTCCTCGATCAGCTTGCCGAGCGCTTCCACCCGGCGCTCGCTCTCGCCGCGCGTGACGAATTCTCGCAGGCGGCGGATGATCTGACCGGCGCGCAGCGCCTGTTCCGCGGCCTTCTCCAGCGCGTCGCGCAGCATCGGGGCGTGACTGTCTGGGCTCTTCTCCAGGATCCGGCGGGAGCCCTTGAGATAGTTGGCGATCGCCGACAGCGGCTGGTTGAGTTCGTGGGCGAGGGTGGAGGCCATCTCGCCCATCGCCGTCAGCCGCGACATGTGGACGAGTTCGGTCTGGAGTTCCTGCAGCCGCGCCTCGGTTTCCTGGCGCTCCGTCAGATCGCGGACGAAGCCGGTGAAGAACCGGCCGTCCGGCGAGCGCATCTCGCCGACGGTGAGTTCCATCGGGAAGGTGCTGCCGTCCTTGCGCTCGCCGGCGACCACGCGGCCGATGCCGATGATGCGGCGTTCGCCGGTCGCAAGATAGCGGCTGAGATAATTGTCGTGGTTCTCCCGGTTCGGCGTCGGCATCAGCAGGCTGACATTGCGGCCGACCGCCTCCTCCGGCGTGTAGCCGAACAGCCGCACCGCGGCGGGCGAGAACGAGCGCATCGTGCCCTTGGCGTCGATCACGATCGTGGCCTCGGGCACGGTGTCGAGGATCGACTGCAGATGGGCCTCGCGTGCCAGCAGCGTGCGTGTGCGCGCCGCCGCGATGCGGCGCTCGCCTTCGAGCCGCAGCGCGATCCTGAGCGCGGCGGCACAGCCGATCACGAACGCGGTGACGACGGCGGTGTCGGCGCCGGTGAACCCCACGCCGTGGTAGAGCCAGGCCGGCCCGGCGACGAGGCTGGCGGCGATGGCCACGATCCCCGGTCCGACGCCACGCCCCGCCGCGATCACCACGGCGACGCCCAGGAACAGGAAGACTGCACCGCCGACGGCCGCGGCACCGAGGACGCTCGAAGCCGCGATCGCCACCGCCGGGCCGGCGATCGCGACGGCATAATCCGCCACCCGCCGGCGCATCGCCGTTTTGGGATCGTCGAGGACCGGCGCGGAAGCCTCCGGGGCCAGATTCAGACCGTTCACCATCGCTTCTCGCACCACCGGTCGGCACGCCCACGCGGGCGCCCGGCCTCGCCCGTCACAGCCGCCCGGTAGGGTCGCGGCGCTGCGACGCCTGCCCGCGCTAACGGAAAGACGCCGGGCTTCACGGGCGGGCGCTTTCCTCCCGATCGGAAAGCGCTTTAGAGCATATCCCGTTCAGATCGGAGCGATCTGAACGACAAGGATATGCTCAAGCTTTTGAATCTGGAGCGATTTCTGGTCGATCTGATGATTCCATCAGATCGGAAAGCGCTCCTAGCCGCTGTTTCGCAGGCCGGCGGAGATACCGTTGATCGTGAGCTGGATGCCCGTCAAGACGTTGGCGTTGGTTTCGCCCTCGGTCCGGTGCTGCTTCAGAAGCTCCACCTGCACATGGTTCAGCGGGTCCATGTAGGGGAAGCGGTGGCGGATCGAGCGCTCCAGCAGCGGATTGTCCTCAAGAAGCCTCGTATGGCCCATGATGGTCTTCAAGGCCTCGATGGACGCGCGCCATTCCGCTTCGATGCGCGGGAAGATGGCGGCGCGCAGCTCCTCGTCCTCCACCAGCTCGGCATAGCGCGAGGCGATGGCGATGCTGCTCTTGGCGAGCACCATGTCCATGTTGGAAAGCTGGGTGCGGAAGAACGGCCATTCCCGGTACATCGCCTTCAGGAACGGGTAGCCCCGTTCGGGATTCGCGGCGAGCCAGGCGTTGATCGCGCTGCCGAAGCCGTACCAGCCCGGCAGCATCAGCCGGCACTGCGCCCAGGAGAACACCCAGGGAATGGCGCGCAGGTCCTCGATGCGGCGGGTCTTGCGCCGGGCCGCGGGCCGGGAGCCGATATTGAGGGTGGCGATCTCGGAGATCACGGTCGATTCCCAGAAATAGGTCTCGAATCCCGGCGTCTCGTAGACGAGGCCGCGATAGGCGCGGAACGCCGCGTCCGAAATCTCTTCCATCGCCGTCAGGTAGCTCTCGTCCGGCGCGCTGTGCTTGGGCTGAAGCAGCGCGGCGTCGAGGGTGGCGGCGGCGAGGATCTCGAGATTCGCCCGGCCGACCTCCGGATTGGCGTATTTGGAGGAGATGATCTCGCCCTGCTCGGTGATGCGGATCTGGCCGTCCACCGCCCCGCCCGGCTGGGCGAGGATCGCGTCGAAGCTCGGGCCGCCGCCGCGGCCGACCGAGCCGCCGCGGCCGTGGAACAGCCGCAGCCGCACGCCATGGCGCCGGAACACCTCGATCAGCCCGATCTCGGCCTTGTAGAGTTCCCAGCCCGACGTGACGAAGCCGCCGTCCTTGTTGCTGTCGGAATAGCCGAGCATCACCTCCTGCACGTCGCCGCGGCTGCGCACCAGCTCGCGATAGGCCGGCAGCGACAAGAGCGCGTCCATCACGCCCGCGGAATTGCGCAGGTCCTCGATGGTCTCGAACAGCGGCACGAGGTGCACGCCCGAGCGGACGCCGGACCCATCCCGGGGGCGGACGATGCCCACCTCTTTCAGAAGCAGCGCGAGTTCGAGCAGATCCGACACGCCCTGCGTCATGGAGATGATGCAGGTGGTGATGACCCAGTCGCCATAAGCGGCCTTGGCGGCGGCGGCGGCGCGGAAGATCTCCATCTCGCCCCGGGTCTCGTCGGTATAGTCGACGAACGGCGAACTCAGCAGCCGCTCGGTGCCGAGTTCGTCCACGAGGATGGCGATGCGCTCCTCCTCGCCGAGATCGAGATAGCGGGTTCCGGGCTCCACCGCCTCGAACAGCTCGGCCACCGTGCGCTCGTGGACGGCTGAGTTCTGCCTGAGGTCGAGGCTCGTCAGGTGGAAGCCGAAGCAGTCGAGCGCGCGGCGCAGGGTGCGCAGCCGCCCCCGGGCGAGGATCTTGGCGTTGTAGGCCTTGAGCGAGGCATCGATCACGGCGAGGTCGGCGGCGAAGTCCTCCGCCGAGCGGTAGGCCGGCGCAGCACTCACCGGCGGCCGGGCGCCGTCGAGGCAGTCGAGCGCGTCGGCGGTGGCGTAGACGCGCGCATAGATGCCGCTGAGCGCCAGCCGGTAGGGCTCGCCGCGGCGGTGGGCGGAGGTATCCGGCGAGGCCGCCGCGAGCTCCATCAGGGCCGCCGTCGCCGGGATCACGTCCTCGGCGATGGAGAGTTCGCCGCCGAGCGTGTTCAGCTCGTCGAGATAGAACCGGAACGCCCGCCGGGAATGCATCTTCACCGTCTGACGCAGCACCTCGGCGGTAACGAAGGGGTTGCCGTCGCGGTCGCCGCCGATCCAGCTTCCCATCCGCAGGAACGAGGCGATCTCCTCGCCCGCGACCACGGCATCCTTGCCGTCGAGGGTCGCAAGCGCGTCCTCCAGCGTCGCATAGAGCTTCGGCAACGCCTTGAGGAAGGTGGAGCCGTAATAGGAGACGCCGTTCGCCACCTCGTCGAGCACCGTCAGCTTGGTCTGGCGCAGCATGTTGGTCTGCCACAGCGTCAGCACCGCCCGCTCCAGCGCCTCGTCGCGCTCGGCCGCCTCGTCCGGCGTCAGCCGCACGCGCCCCTCGTCGGCGATCAGCGCCGCGATCTCCATCTCGCGGTCGAGCGTGCTCTTGCGGCGCACCTCGGTCGGATGCGCGGTCAGCACCGGGCTGATCAGGGCGGCATCGAAGAAGGCCCGCAGCTCGTCCGGCTTGAGGCCCGCCGCCGTCGCCCGGCCGAGCGCCTCGGCGAGCGTGCCGCGCGCGGGCGACGCGCCGGCCAGCGCCAGATCGCGCCGGCGGCGCTGGTTGTGCTGGTCCTCGGCGATGTTGGCGAGATGGGAGAAATAGGCGAAGGCGCGCACGATCGGCACCGCGTCGTCCGCCGTCAGCCCGGAGAGCATCGCCTCCAGCTCGCCGCGCGCGGTCTCGTCGTCGCCGCGATGGAACCGCACCGACATCTGCCGGATGTGCTCGACGATATCGAAGATGCGCTCGCCGCGGTGTTCGCGCACCGTATCGCCCAGGAGCCGCCCCAGCCGGCGGATGGTGTCGCGAAGGGCCTTGTCTTCCTCCTGGCCGCCGACCTGTTGCACGTCGTTCAGCGTCGAAACCGGATGCAGCGACATCGTCGAATCACTCCTGGATGAAGAAGCCGGCCTTCTCCGCAGCCCGCGCAAACGCAGGTCGCGAGCAAGCCGGGGCCGGCATGGTCCATTCAAGTTTCTTGCCGCTTTCGTGTCGCGGCGGGGAAGGCTGCGGTGCGGACGGCAATCGGGAGGCGCCGCCGCTGCGACGGCGGGACGTGCCATCGAACGTTGCAAACATTTTAATCACGTCGCGCGACGATGCACGCGGGAAGCGCGGCGATCGCCGGCCCGCGGGCGCGGCATTTCGCTGCCGCCCTGCGGGCGCCGAAGGACTTGCGACATATGCAAACTTGTGCCGGATGGCGGCGCTGCCATGCAGCGCCCAATCTTGCGGTGGAACGCGGCCGGCGCGATAACGCCCGTGGCCTGCCGGCAAAGGACGTATCTGCCGCGCCAGCCCTGTTGTTCCGCTTCCTCTTCCCCCGCGTCGTGCCCGCCCGAAGCCGACAGCACACCGCGGCCCCCTGCGCCGGCCAATGCCGCGCGGGCGTATGAAGGCGCGTTGCCGCGATGGTCGACCATTCCGCAGACGGGTTTTCCCACGGCGCCGGCAGACGCCCCAGCTACCGCATCACGGCGGTCATCATTGCCGGCGCTCTGTTCATGGAGCATCTGGACGCGACGATCCTGACCACCGCGCTACCGAGCATGGCGCAGGATTTCGGCGTCTCTGTCCTGCACATGAGCGTGGCGCTGACGTCCTATCTGATCGCGCTCGCGGTGTTCATTCCGGCAAGCGGCTTCGTGGCCGACCGGTTCGGCTCGCGCAATGTGTTCGCGACCGCGATGGGCCTGTTCGCCCTCGGCTCGCTGATGTGCGCGTGGTCGGGCAATCTCGGGGTCCTGGTGTTCGCCCGGCTCGTTCAGGGCATTGGCGGGGCCATGATGATGCCCGTCGGCCGGCTCGTGCTGCTGCAGAGCGTCCACAAGCGCGACTTCGTCGCCGCCATGGCCTGGATGACGGTGCCGGGACTGGTCGGCCCGATGGTCGGCCCGGTCGTCGGCGGCTTCTTCGCCACCTATCTCTCCTGGCACTGGGCGTTCTACGCCAACCTGCCGCTGGCGATCATCGGCATCCTCTGCGCGTTCTCGTTCATCGAGGACGTGAGGGGGCCCGCGCCCGGCCGGTTCGACAGCTTCGGCTTCGTCCTGTCCGGCCTGTCGCTGGCCTCGCTGGTGTTCGGGCTGGAAACCCTGAGCCGGCGCGCCGGTTCTGACGAGGTCGCGTTCTGCCTGATCGGCGTCGCGGTGATCTTCGCGATCCTCTACGTGATGCACGCCCGCCGCCATCCCCATCCCATCCTCGACCTCCGGCTGATGAAGGTGAACACCTTCGCGGCCTCGGTCTATGGCGGTTCCCTCACCCGCATTTCGGGGGGCGCCCTGCCCTTCCTGCTGCCGCTGATGATGCAGATCGGCTTCGGCATGAGCGCGGTCGAAAGCGGCCTCGTCACGCTGGCGAGTTCGGCCGGTGCGCTGTCGATGAAGATCGTCGCCCGGCCGATCCTGCGGAAGTGGGGTTTCCGCCAGTCCATGATCTGGAACGCGGTGTTCTCGAGCGCCGCCATCGCCCTCATCGGCGCCTTCCGGCCGGACTGGCCGCTTGCCGCGATCTACGCGGTGCTGGTGATCGCCGGCTTCCTGCAGTCGCTGATCTTCACCGCCTGCAACACGGTGGCCTATGCCGACCTGCCCTCGGACAGGATGAGCGCCGCCACCAGCCTCTACACCACCGTGCAGCAGATCATGCTGTCGCTCGGCGTCTGCACCGCCACGGCCGCGCTCGCCGGCTCGGTGGCGCTCGGCGGCCGCACCGCAGAGCAACTCGCCCTGCCGGATTTCTCGGTCGCCTTCGTCGTCATCGCCGCGATCTCGATGCTGGCGCCGCTGTTCTACGCGCGGATGCCGGCCGATGCCGGGTCCGACATGAGCGGCCATACGCCGAAGGCCGCCCGACGGCGGCCTTGACCCGTATCGCAGGCGCCCCGAAAACGAACCTCATTGAACCGGGTTCTCCGGCGGCGCGGCCGTTCGGTCTGCCGGACATGCGAAGCGAGGCAGACATGAAGGTTTTCGATGCTGAAGCAGTCAGGAACGGCCTGCCGTGGCCCGCGCTCGTCGCGGCGCTGCGCGAGATGTTCGTGACCGGCTGCGAAAGCCCGCCGCGCCCGCACTACACCATCGAGACCGCTGACGGCCCGCCGGCGACACTCCTGCTGATGCCGGCATGGCGTCCAGGCGGTCCGATCGGCGTCAAGTTCGTCAACGTCTTTCCCGGCAACGCCGCTCGCGGGCTCAGCGCGATCTCCGCCGCCTACATTCTCAGCGACGGCACGACCGGGGCGATGCTGGCGCAGATCGACGGCGGCGAACTCACGCCGCGGCGCACCGCGGCCGCCTCGGTGCTGGCGGCGACCTTTCTCGCCCGTCCCGATTCCGCGACGCTCACCGTGTTCGGCACCGGCAACGTCGCCGCGAATCTGATCGAAGCCTACGCGGCGCTGTTCCCGATCGAGGCGGTGCGCGTGGTCGGGCGCGATCCCGAGCGCACCCGGCGGTTCGTCCAGCGCTTCGCGCACCTTCCGCTCTGCGTGGAAGTCGGCGCCGATCCCGAGCGCGCGGTCGCCGGCGCCGACATCGTCACCGCCGCGACGCTCGCCACCGCGCCCATCATTCCCGGCGCGGCGCTGTCGCCCGGCACCCACGTCGATCTCGTCGGCGGCTTCCGGCCGGATATGCGCGAGGCTGATGATGCCGTGTTCGAGCGCGCCACCTTCGTGGCCGTCGACACCCGCGAGGGCGCACTGAGCGAGGCCGGCGACCTGATCCAGCCGCTCGCCTCCGGCGTGCTGGACATGGCCCGCATCAAGGTCGACCTGTTCGAACTCTGCCGCGGCACCCGGGCCGGCCGGACCGACCCCGCGGAGATCACGGTGTTCAAATCGGTCGGCGCCTCGCTCGAAGACCTCGCCGCGGCGAGCCTGCTGGTGCAGCAGAACGCCTGATCGCCCCAGGGCGCCTAATAGAAACGGAACGCCTGCTCGCAACAGGGCGCCGGGACGCGGCAGCGCTGGCCGTTCTTGCCGCCACGGCAAAGGTGTAACGACGGCGAGGGGGCTGGCCGCGCGGACCGGCTTTCGCCATTGTGGCTCACGGACGCCCGGACAGCGACGACGGCCCGATCGGGCGGACAGAAAACAACGACAGGGCAGGCACGCATCGCCGCACGGCGCCGCGACGAAGCTGCCCGGAATGATCGCGCCGGCACTCGCCGGCATCAGCCACGGTGCGACGCGACCTCGCGCGCCGGGCGGGAGGAAAGCCGATGACCGCCATAGCCTTTCCGGTGCCCGATTCCGCGATTCTCGCCCGCCGCGACGAGATCGTCGCCGGCCTATCCCGGCTGGTGCCTCCGGAGTGCCTCGTCACCACCGAAAACGAGCGCCGCGCCTTCGAAACGGACGCTCTGACCGCCTACCGCCGCATGCCGCTCGCCGTCGTCCTGCCGCGCTCCACCGCCGAGGTCAGCGCGGTGCTGGCCTTCTGCCACCGGGAAGGAATCAAGGTCGTGCCGCGCGGAGCCGGAACCTCGCTCGCCGGCGGTGCGATCCCCCAGGAAGACGCCGTCGTGATCGGCGTCGCCAAGCTCAACCGCATCCTCGACGTCGATTTTCCCAACCGCACCATGCGGGTCGAAGCGGGCGTCACCAACCTCGCCATCACCGGCGCGGTGGCCCCGGACGGGTTCTTCTACGCGCCGGACCCGTCGTCCCAGCTCGCCTGCACCATCGCCGGCAATATCGGCATGAACTCCGGCGGCGCCCATTGCCTGAAATACGGCGTCACCACCAACAACGTTCTCGGCGTCACCATGGTGCTCGTCGACGGCACGGTGGTGGAGATCGGCGGGCCGGCGATGGACGCGCCCGGCCTCGACCTGCTCGGCCTCGTCATCGGCTCCGAAGGCCAGCTCGGTATCGTCACGGAGGCGACCGTGCGCATCCTGCCGGCGCCGGAGGGGGCGCGGCCGGTGCTGTTCGGCTTCCGGACCAGCGAGGAGGCCGGGGCCTGCGTTGCCGCCATCATCGGCGCCGGCATCATTCCCGTCGCCATGGAATTCATGGACAAGCTCGCCATCGAGATCTGCGAGGCCTTCGCCAACGCCGGCTACCCCCTCGATGCCGGCGCCCTCCTCATCATCGAGGTGGAGGGATCCGAGGCGGAGATGGATGCGACGCTGGCCCGCATCGTCGAAATCGCCCGCGCCCATGGCGTCGAGACCATCCGCGAATCGAAGTCCGCGATGGAGACGGCGGCGATCTGGAAGGGGCGCAAATCCGCCTTCGGCGCGACCGGGCGCATCGCCGACTATATCTGCATGGACGGCACCATCCCGACCGGACAGCTGCCGCTGGTGCTGGAGCGGATGAGCGAGATCGTCGCCTCCCACGGGCTGCGCGTTGCCAACGTGTTCCATGCCGGCGACGGCAACCTCCACCCCCTGATCCTGTTCAACTGCAACGATCCGGTGGAGCAGGAAAAGGCCGAGCGCGCCGGCGAGGACATCCTCAAGCTCTGCGTCGAGGTCGGCGGCTGCCTCACCGGCGAGCACGGCGTCGGCATCGAGAAGCGCGATCTGATGACGGTCCAGTTCAACCCCACGGACCTCGCCCAGCAGATGCGGGTGCGCGCCGTGTTCGACGAGGACTGGCTGCTCAATCCGGCCAAGGTCTTCCCGCTTGAAGGGCGGTTGCCCATCGAACGCCGACCGCACGCCTGATCGTCCAGACAAGCCGTCGCGACAAGGAATTCCGAAGCAAGGCCGCCATGACGCTGTTCACGCCCGCCACCGAAGACGAGGCCGCGGCCATCATCCGCGACGCCATGGGCGACAGGCGCCCGCTGGCGCTTGCCGGCGGCGGAACGCGCGCCGGGCTCGGCCGTCCCGTCCAGGCCGCCGACACGCTCGCCACGACCGCGCTCGCGGGCATCACGCTCTACGAGCCGGCCGAACTGGTGATCGGCGCCCGCGCCGGCACGCCGCTCGCCGAAATCGAGGCCGCCCTCGCCGAACGTGGCCAGATGCTGCCGTTCGAGCCGATGGACCATCGCGCGCTTTACGGCACCGCGGGCGAACCCACCATCGGCGCCGTCGCCGCCGGCAACGTCTCCGGCCCGCGCCGGGTGCAGGCCGGCGCCGCGCGCGACCATCTGATCGGCGTGCGCTTCGTCAACGGCCGCGGCGAGGTGGTGAAATCCGGCGGGCGGGTGATGAAGAACGTCACCGGGCTCGATCTCGTCAAGCTCTCCGCCGGGGCGCTCGGCACCCTCGGGCTCCTGACCGAGGTGGTGTTCAAGGTGCTGCCGCGGCCGGAGGCGCGCCTGACGCTCGGCTGGCACGGCCTCGACGATGAAGCCGCCGTGGCGCTGATGAGCGCGGCGCTCGGCTCGCCGTTCGAGATATCGGCCGCCGCCCATCTGCCGGCCCCGGTCAACGGCGGCCGCGCGCTGACGCTGCTGCGGATCGAGGCGGTCTCCTATTCCGTGGAACACCGCGCGAAGGGCCTCGCCGCGCTGCTGGCAGGCCACGGCCAACCCGACCGGCTGCCGGTGGAGACGGCCGATCCCCTGTGGCGCGCGATCCGCGACGGCGAGCCGGTCGCGGCGGACGCGGCCCATGCGGTGTGGCGGCTGTCGCTGCCGGCGACGCGTTCCCCGGCCGCCCTCGCCGCCATCCGCGACGGGATCGACGGCGCGACCTGGTTCTACGACTGGGGCGGTGGCCTGGCCTGGCTTGCCGTGCCGTCACAGGGCGATGCGGGCGCGGCAATCGTCCGCGCCGCCATCCGCGGCTTCGGCGGCCACGCCACGCTGGTGCGGGCGCCCGACGCGGTGCGGACGTCGGTCGACGTGTTCGAACCCCTGTCCGAGCCGCTGATGGCGATCACACGCGGGCTGAAGGCGAGCTTCGATCCGGCCGGAATTCTCAATCCCGGCCGGATGTACAGCGGTTCATAAGCCGGCAAATTATAGCCGTGAATTTTGGTGTGGGCGACAGCCTCGCGCCGCCGGAGACGGAACGATGCAGACCAACTTCACCGCGGACCAGCTGGCCGACCCGCAGACGGCGGCGTCCGAGCGCATCCTCAGGGCCTGCGTTCATTGCGGCTTCTGCACGGCGACCTGCCCGACCTATCTCCTGCTCGGCGACGAGCTCGACTCGCCGCGCGGCCGCATCTACCTCATCAAGGACATGCTGGAATCCGGCCGGCCGGCGACGGAGGAGGTGGTGCGCCACGTCGACCGCTGCCTCTCGTGCCTGTCCTGCATGACGACGTGCCCCTCGGGCGTGCATTACACGCACCTCGTCGATCACGCCCGTGCCCATATCGAGAACACCTACGAGCGGCCGTTCACCGACCGTCTGCTGCGGGCGACGCTCGCGAAGATCCTGCCCTATCCCGGCCGGTTCCGCCTCGCGCTCATGGCCGCGCGGCTCGCCCGCCCGCTCTCGGGCCTCGCCGCCGCCGTGCCCGCGGTCGGCACGCGGCTCTCGGCCATGCTGGCGCTCGCGCCGAAGCGGCTGCCCCGGCCGCAGCCACGCGGACCGGCGCGCCCGGCAACAGGTGCGAAGGGTCGCGTCGCCATTCTGGAGGGCTGTGCCCAGCCGGTGCTGAACCCCGGCATCAACGCCGCGGCGCGACGCGTGCTGGTGCGCCACGGCATCGAGATCGTCACCCCCCGCGGCGAAGGCTGCTGCGGCGCGCTCGTGCACCACATGGGCCGCGAGCACGATGGCCTGGCGTTCGCCCGCCGCAACATCGATGCCTGGTCGGCCGAGATCGAGGCCGGCGGGCTGGACGCCATCCTGATCACCGCGTCGGGCTGCGGCACCACCATCAAGGACTACGGCTTCATGCTGCGCGAGGACCCGGCCTATGCGGCGAAGGCGGCCCGTGTCTCGGCGCTGGCGAAGGACGTGACGGAATATCTGGCGACGCTCGACCTCGCCGTCGCCCCGCGCGCGACGAACCCCGTGGTCGCCTATCACTCCGCCTGCTCGATGCAGCATGGCCAGAAGATCACGGACCTGCCGAAGACCCTGCTGCGCAAGGCCGGGTTCACGGTGAAGGACGTGCCGGAATCCCACATCTGCTGCGGCTCGGCCGGCACCTACAACCTGCTCCAGCCGGAAATCTCCGGCCGGCTGCGCGAGCGCAAGGTGAAGAACATCGCCCGCACCGGGGCCGACGTCATCGCCGCCGGCAATATCGGCTGCATGGTGCAGATCGGCCTCGGCACCGGCACGCCCATCGTCCACACGATCGAGCTGATCGACTGGGCGACCGGCGGCCCGATGCCGGAAGCGCTCGCCGCCCGCGCCGCCTGAACGGCGCCGTCCCGCTGTCAGAACGGCCGGCGCTGGCGGATCGCCGCGGAAAGCGTGCCCTCGTCGAGATAGTCGAGTTCGCCGCCGACAGGCACGCCATGGGCGAGGCGCGACACGGCGACGCCCGCGTCGCGAAGCTGATCGGTCAGATAGTGCGCCGTGGTCTGGCCCTCGACGGTCGCGTTCACCGCGATGATGACCTCCGTGACCAGCGGATCGCAGGCCCGGCGGACGAGGCCGTCGATGTTGAGCTCCTCCGGACCGATGCCGTCGAGCGCCGAAAGCGTGCCGCCGAGCACATGGTAGCGCGCATTGACCGCCTCCGCCCGCTCCAGCGCCCAGAGGTCGGACACATCCTCGACCACCACGATCACCGAGGCGTCGCGCTTCGAATCGGTGCAGATGGTGCAGGGATCGCAGCTGTCGACATTGCCGCATTCCGAGCAGACGCGCACCGTCTCGACCGCCCTCGCGAGCGCGGCCGATAGGGGCTCCATCAGCTGCTCGCGGCGCTTGACGAGCGCGAGCGCCGCCCGGCGCGCCGAACGCGGCCCGAGCCCCGGCAGCTTCGCCAGAAGCTGGATCAGGCGCTCGATTTCCGGACCGGCGACGGCGCGAGGGGCCATGAGACACTCATGTTGAGAGCGGCACGCCCTCGAAATCTAGAGCGACATGCGTGCGGAAAGGACGAGATAAGCCGGCTCAGAACGGCAGCTTGAAACCGGGCGGCAGGCCGATATCGCCCATCAGCGCCTGGGTGCGCTCGGTCAGCAGCAGTTCGGCCTTGGTCTTGGCCTCTGTGTGGGCGGCGACGATCAGGTCCTCGAGGATCTCCGTCTCCTCGGCCTTCATCAGCGACGGGTCGATCGAGATGCTCTTGAGCCCGCCCTTGCCGGTGAGCGTCACCCTGACGAGCCCGCCGCCGGACGCTCCCTCGACCTCGACCGAGGCGACCTCGTCCTGGAGCGACGCCATGCGCTCCTGAAGCTGCTTCGCCTTCGTCATCATCTTCAGGAAGTCCATGGCCGTCTCGGTCCTCTCGATGGGATTTGGGGGCCCGGCAAGGTCGGCGCGACCGGCGGGCACAAGGCTCAAGCCGCAGATATCGTCCGCCGGGGGCTCCGGCGCAACCCTCGCGGCGCGTTTCCTTGCGGATGCGGCGCCCGTCGGGTGCGGCGGGTTCGCCGGCCCGGGGAGCGGGGGCTACAGGCTGTCGAAGTCGAAATCGTCGTCGAACGCCCGGTCGTCCGCGCCGCCGGGATCGGCCAGCACCGGATCGTCCTCGAACCCGTCGGTGTCTTCCACCGGTGCGGGGGTGAACCCGCCCGCCGCATCCTCGCCATTGCGGATGCTGACATTGACGATCTTCGCGCCCGGGAACCGCGCCATCACCGCCAGCACCAGCGGATCGGTCTCGGCATCGGAGCGCCGCTGCGCGTCGGCCTGCTGGCGTTCCTCGTACAGCGTGCGCGCGCCGCCGCCGCGCGTGACCGTCACCACCCAGCGCGTGCCGGTCCAGTCGGTCAGCTTGCGGCCGAGATCGCCGGCGAGATCGGGCGCGGCGTCCGGCGTCGGCTCGAACTCGATCCGGCCCGGCTCCAGCCGCACCAGCCGCATCTGCCGCTCGACGGCGAACTTGAGGCGGATGTCGCGCCGCTCGGCACAGGCGGCGGCGATGTCTTCCAGCGACCGGAACGGGCCTGCTTCGGGCGCGGCCGGCTTCGGCGCGGGTTCGGCAACGGGGCTCGGCACGGCGGGAGCGGCCGCGCCATGGGACGGCGCCGCGATACGCAGGGCAGGACGGCCGCCGGCATCGCCGCTGGCCGCGAGCGACCGGCCGCCGACCGCGTCCGCGGGCGCCGGCCCGCCGCCGCCGCCAGCGGTCGCGGATGAACCGCCGGACGGACCCGGCCGTGAGGGCGACGGCGAACCCGCTGCCGTGGTTCCAGCCCCGCCGCCGTCGCGGAAAGCGCGGATCGCTTCCTCCGGCGTCGGCAGGTCGGCGACATAGGCGAGCCGCACCAGCACCATCTCGGCCGCCGCAAGCGGACGGGGCGAACCCTGCACCTCGGGGATGCCCTTCAGGAGAAGCTGCCACGCCCGCGTCAGCACCGCCACCGAAAGCTGCGCGGCGAACGCGGTGCCGCGCTTGCGCTCGATCTCGGTGAGCGTGGCGTCGTTCGCCGCCTCGGGCACGATCTTGAGCCGGGTAACGAGATGGACGAAGGCCGCAAGGTCCGACAGCACCACAGAAGGATCGGCGCCGATCTCGTATTGCGCGGCGAGTTCCTTCAGCGCCGCGGCGGCGTCGCCCCGCAGCACATGCTCGAACAGGTCGACGACGCGGGCGCGGTCGGCAAGGCCGAGCATCGCGCGGACTTCCTCGACATTCACCCGTCCGGCGCCGTGGGCGATGGCCTGGTCCAGCAGGGACAGGCTGTCGCGCACCGAACCCTCGGCCGCGCGCGCAATCAGCGCCAGCGCCTCGCCCTCGACCTCGACGCCTTCCTTGGCGGAGATGCCGGCGAGATGGCGCACCAGCACGTCGGCCTCGACGCGGCGCAGGTCGAACCGCTGGCAGCGCGACAGCACGGTGACCGGCACCTTGCGGATCTCGGTGGTCGCGAACACGAACTTCACGTGCTCGGGCGGTTCTTCCAGCGTCTTCAGCAGGCCGTTGAACGCCGCCGTCGAGAGCATGTGCACCTCGTCGACGATATAGACCTTGTAGCGCGCGGAAACCGGCTTGTAGCGGGATGCCTCGGTGATCTCGCGGATGTCGTTGATCGAGGTGTGGGACGCCGCGTCCATCTCGATGACGTCGACGTCGCGGCCCTCCATGATCGCGTCGCAGTGCAGCCCCGGCACCTTCATGTCGACCGTGGGGCGGTCGATGGCGCCGGGCACGACATAGTTGAGGGCGCGGGCGAGAATGCGGGCGGTCGTGGTTTTGCCCACGCCGCGCACGCCGGTCAGCATCCAGGCCTGCGGAATGCGGCCGGATTCGAACGCGTTCGAGAGCGTGCGCACCATCGGCTCCTGGCCGATGAGGTCGTCGAACGAGCGCGGGCGATATTTACGGGCGAGAACGCGGTAGGGGGCGGCGGCGGTCGCGGAGGGGGGCGGCGGCATGCCGTCCTCGTCGACGAACAGGCCGGCGGCATCGAGCGCGGGGTACGCGGCTTCGTCCTTCGCGGCGGCTTGGTCCTTCGCAGAGGCTTGCGACCCTTCCCGGGCAGGTGACCTGCCGGCACCCGCATCGCCAAGAAGGTTCGAGCCGTCTCCGTCCATCAACCGAGCCCGGTCAGCGTTTCAGACATGAATCGAAGGGTGGGAGGCTGGCACGATGACCCGTGCCGCATCTCGTTGGGGCTGCTTCCTTCCGGACCTGACCCGGTTGGCGAGTGGCTCGTCCACCACCAACCTCCCGTCCTCTATATCGTCGAGGCGGACGCCGTTGGCAAGACGGGGTTTGCCATCCGGCCGCAACATTTGCCGTCACGGCCGATCGGGCGCGGCCCGGTGCACCGTCAGGACGAAGGCCGGCCGCGGCGCCGGCAGCGGGCGGCATTCGGCGAGCATCCGGCGCTGGCGCGCCTCTCCGCCCGCGTCACGATGCCGTCGCCGCCGATGACCGGCGTGTCGAAACCACCACGATCTCGACGCCTCGCGCGCACTTGCCATCGTGCCTTCCCGCCGGTCGCGAGCGCGGAAGGGACAGGGCGCCTCTTCAAAGCGGGTTCGGTTCGATGCTATGGCAGGCGCCGTCTGCCCAATTTTTCATCGCGTGGGGCGGAACCGAACGGATCATCCGCCATCATGTCGCGCCTTTCCGCCAATGCCCTGCTTCTCCTGGCCGCCGCCATCTGGGGTGGCGCCTTCGTCGCCCAGGCCAATGCCATGGCCCATGTCGGGCCGGCCTGGTTCACGGGGCTGCGCTTCATTCCCGCCTTCCTGGTGGTGCTGCCGCTCGGCCTCATCGAAAGCCGGCGGGCGGCGCGGCCGCTGACGCGGCGGAACTGGCTCTCGCTCATTCCGCTCGGCCTGTCGTTCACCGCGGGCACGCTCCTGCAGCAGATCGCCGTCGTCACGACGAGCGTCACGCATGTCGGCTTTCTCACCGGGCTTTACGTGCTGTTCGTGCCGGTCCTCGAACTCGTGGTGTTCCGCCGCCCGCCGCATTTTCTGGTGATCCCGGCCGCCCTCTCGGCACTCGCCGGCACCTGGCTGCTGGGCGGCGGGCTCGACGGACTGATGCTCGGCGACATCCTCACCATCGTCGCCGCGCTCTGCTTCGCGGTCCAGATCATCCTGATGGACCGCTATGTGCGGGCGACGGGCCGGCCGGTGGCCGCCGCGCTCGGGCAGTCGCTCGTCTGCGTGGCGATCGGGCTCGGCGCGGGCGCGGTGTTCGAGCCGATCGATTGGAACGCCGTGATGGCGATCCTGCCGGAACTCGCCTATGCGGGCATCCTGTCCGGTGGCGTCGCGTTCCTGCTTCAGGCGATCGGCCAGCAATATACGCCGGCACCGGATGCCGCGGTGCTCCTGATGGCGGAATCGCTGTTCGCGGCGCTGTTCGCCGCCCTCCTGCTCGGCGAGCGGCTCACAACGGCAGGCTGGGCGGGATGCACGCTCCTGTTCCTGGCCCTGGTGACTGTCCAGCTCGGCCCCCTCGTGCGGCTGCCGCGCTTCCGCGCGCGCTGAGGCCGCCGATCCGGGCCTTTCGGCCCTTTCCGGCGGCATGGCGTTGCGCGCGGGGCTGGAACCCGCCGGCAGGCGGTTCCGCCGGCGCCCGAAATCGTCTAGAGCATGTCCCGCCCGGATCGCCCGATGCGGGCTGCAACGTCATGCTCCAAAGCGCTTTCCGGATGGCCGGGGATTTCCGTCCGGCCGGAAACCCGCCGGAGCTTGAGCCTCACGTCCGCATCGTCCCCGGCGCCTCTCCGGCGCTGCCATCCGAACAGGTTTCCCCGTGACCGAGCGGCTCATCCGCAAGCCCGGCGTCAAGGACCGCTACATGGCGAAGGTCGCGTCCGGCGAGATCGCCAGCGACCCGGCCCAGCTCGCCGTGGCGGAAAAGCTCGACGCCCTGATCGACCGCCTCGGCGAGGCGAGGCTCGCCACCAAGAAAAGCGCGCTCGGCTGGCTGTTCGGCCGCAACCGGGCCGGCGCTGGCGCCGAGCCGGTGAAAGGGCTCTATGTCTGGGGCGAGGTCGGCCGCGGCAAGACCATGCTGATGGACCTGTTCCACGACGCCCTGCCGATCGCCGCCAAGCGGCGCATCCACTTCCACGGCTTCATGGCCGACGTCCACGCCCGCATCTACAAGGTGCGAACCGCCATCGCCGAGGGCACGCTCAAGGGCGACGACCCGGTTCCCCCGGTAGCGGAGGAACTCGCCGCCGAAGCCCGGGTACTGTGCTTCGACGAGTTCGCCGTCACCGACATCGCCGACGCCATGATCCTCGGCCGGCTGTTCACCGAGCTGTTCGCCCGCGGCGTCGTCCTGGTCGCGACCTCCAATGTCGCCCCCGACGATCTCTATCGCGACGGCATCAACCGCGGCCATTTCATGGGCTTCGTCGCCCTTTTGAAGCGCCATGTCGATGTCTGCCGTCTGGACGCCCGGGAAGACTACCGGCTTGAGAAGCTGGCGGGCCGGCCGCTCTATTTCACCCCGCTCGATTCCACCGCCGAGGTCGCGCTCGACCGCCTGTTCCTCGCCCTCACCGGCAAGGCGCGCGGCGCGCCGGAAACCCTCGACGTCGACGGCCGCAAGCTCGTCGTGCCGGAGGCGGTCGGCGGCGTCGCCCGGTTCCATTTCCGCGATCTCTGCGTCGCCGCCCTCGGCGCCCACGATTATCTCGCCATCGCCCGGCGGTTCCACACCGTGGTGCTCTCCGGCGTGCCGGTGATGAGCCCCGACACCCGCAACGAGGCCAAGCGCTTCATCATCCTGATCGATGCGCTCTATGACGGCCACGTGCGTCTCGTGCTCTCGGCCGCGGCCGAGCCCCAGGCCCTGTTCGCGGGCTCGGATTCGACCGAGGCGTTCGAGTTCCAGCGCACCGCTTCGCGGCTGATCGAGATGCGCTCGGCCGCCTATGTCGCGAGCGTCGAAGGACCGCCGATGACATGATGCCGGCCGAAACGCGTTCCGGCCGCGGAGACCGGCGGACGACCGAGAGAGACGCGGCTTCAGCCGCGTCATCGACACGAAGTCGAACGCATGGAACATGCCCCCGCCGGCTCCTGTCCGCAGGGGCCTTCGCCCGGCAGCGCAGCCACGCTTCGCCGCCGGATTAGACCAAGGGATGACGTGCACGGCAGGTACCCGCGGAAACGCCCGGGTAACGGCGAATTCGGCGCCGGTCGGCTTGAACCTACCCCGCAAAAGGGGTAGTGACGACCACCGGAGCGAAGGTTCTAGGTTGCAGCTTACGTAAAGGGAAACACCTAAAATGGCGCGCAACAAGATCGCATTGATCGGCTCGGGACAGATCGGCGGCACGCTTGCCCATCTGGCCGGCCTCAAGGAACTCGGCGACATCGTCCTGTTCGACATCGCCGAAGGCACTCCCCAGGGCAAGGCGCTCGACCTTGCCGAGTCCTCGCCGGTCGACGGCTTCGACGCCGCGCTGTCGGGTGCGAATTCCTACGAGGCCATCGCCGGAGCCGACGTCGTGATCGTCACCGCCGGCGTGCCGCGCAAGCCCGGCATGAGCCGCGACGACCTGCTCGGCATCAATCTCAAGGTCATGGAGCAGGTCGGCAAGGGCATCGCCGCCAATGCGCCCGACGCCTTCGTGATCTGCATCACCAACCCGCTCGACGCGATGGTGTGGGCGCTGCAGAAGTTCTCCGGCCTGCCGACCAACAAGGTCGTGGGCATGGCCGGCGTGCTGGATTCCTCGCGCTTCCGCTACTTCCTCTCCGAGGAATTCGGCGTGTCGGTGAAGGACATCACCGCCTTCGTGCTCGGCGGCCACGGCGACGACATGGTGCCGTCGGTGCGCTATTCGACCGTTGCCGGCGTGCCGCTGCCGGACCTGATCGAGATGGGCTGGACCACCCAGGAGAAGGTCGACGCAATCGTCGAGCGCACCCGCAAGGGCGGCGGCGAGATCGTCAACCTGCTCAAGACCGGCTCGGCCTTCTATGCCCCGGCGGCCTCCGCCATCGCCATGGCCGAGTCCTACCTGAAGGACAAGAAGCGCGTCCTGCCGGCCGCGGCCTACCTGTCCGGCGAATACGGCGTGAGCGACACCTATGTCGGCGTTCCGATCGTGATCGGCGCGGGCGGCGTGGAACGCATCATGGAAATCAAGCTCGACGCGGCCGAGAAGGCGATGTTCGACAAGTCGGTCGCCTCGGTCGCCGGCCTCATCGACGCCTGCAAGGCCATCCAGCCGGCGCTCGCCTGAGCACCCGGAGCCTCCCCGTTGCCGGAGCACGGCCTTCGAAAGAGGCCCTGCTCCGAAGCGCCCGGACATGAAATCGGAGACGCTCGATGAACATTCATGAATACCAGGCCAAGGCGATCCTGAAGGAATTCGGCGCGCCGGTCTCGCGCGGCGTCGCCGTGTTCTCGGTCGACGAGGCCGAAGCCGCCGCCACCAGCCTCGGCGGCCCGCTTTGGGTCGTGAAGTCGCAGATCCACGCCGGTGGCCGCGGCAAGGGCAAGTTCAAGGAAGCCAGCGCCGGCGAGAAGGGCGGCGTCCGCCTCGCCAAGTCGATCGACGAGGTCAAGACCTTCGTCGGCCAGATGCTCGGCGCCACCCTCGTGACCGTGCAGACCGGCCCCGCCGGCAAGCAGGTCAACCGCCTCTATATCGAGGACGGCTCCGACATCGAGAAGGAGTTCTACCTCTCGATGCTAGTCGACCGCGCCACCGGACGCGTTGCCTTCGTCGTCTCGACGGAAGGCGGCATGGACATCGAGACCGTCGCCCACGACACGCCCGAGAAGATCGTGACCTTCTCGGTCGACCCGGCGACCGGCCTGATGCCCCATCACGGCCGCACCATCGCGAAGGCCCTCGGCCTGACCGGCGACCTCGCCAAGCAGGCCGGCACCCTCGCCGCCCAGCTCTACGCCGCCTTCACCGGCAAGGACATGGCGATGCTGGAGATCAATCCGCTGATCGTCACCACCGACGGCCAGCTCAAGTGCCTCGACGCCAAGGTGTCGTTCGACTCCAACGCGCTCTACCGCCACCCGGACATGGTCGCGCTGCGCGACCTGACCGAGGAGGACTCCAAGGAGATCGAGGCCTCCAAGTACGACCTCTCCTATATCGCGCTCGACGGCACAATCGGCTGCATGGTCAACGGCGCCGGCCTCGCGATGGCCACCATGGACATCATCAAGCTCTACGGCGAGGAGCCGGCGAACTTCCTCGATGTCGGCGGCGGCGCCAGCAAGGAGAAGGTGACGGCGGCGTTCAAGATCATCACCGCCGATCCGAACGTGAAGGGCATCCTGGTCAACATCTTCGGCGGCATCATGCGCTGCGACATCATCGCGGAAGGCGTGATCGCGGCGGTGAAGGACGTCGGCCTGCAGGTTCCCCTCGTGGTGCGCCTCGAGGGCACCAATGTCGAACTCGGCAAGAAGATCATTTCCGAATCCGGGCTCAACGTCATCGCCGCCGACGATCTCGACGACGCCGCGGCCAAGATCGTGAAGGCCGTGAAGGGGAACGCCTGATGTCCATTCTGATCGACAGCAACACCCGGGTCATCACCCAGGGTTTCACCGGCAAGACCGGTACGTTCCACTCCGAGCAGGCGCTCGCCTACGGCACCAAGATGGTCGGCGGCACGTCGCCGGGCAAGGGCGGTTCCACCCACCTCGGCCTGCCGGTGTTCGACACCGTCGCCGAGGCCAAGGAGGCGACCGGCGCCGACGCCAGCGTGATCTACGTGCCGCCTCCGGGCGCGGCCGATGCCATCTGCGAGGCGATCGCGGCTGAGATCCCGCTGATCGTCTGCATCACCGAGGGCATTCCGGTGCTCGACATGGTGAAGGTGAAGCGCGCCCTCGTCGGCTCCAAGTCGCGCCTGATCGGGCCGAACTGCCCGGGCGTGATGACGGCGGGCGAGTGCAAGATCGGCATCATGCCGGGCTCGATCTTCCGCCAGGGCTCGGTCGGCATCGTGTCGCGCTCCGGCACGCTGACCTACGAGGCGGTGTTCCAGACCTCGCAGGAAGGCCTCGGCCAGACCTCGGCGGTCGGCATCGGCGGCGACCCGGTGAAGGGCACCGAGTTCATCGACATCCTCGAGCTGTTCCTCGCCGACGACAAGACCGAGTCGATCGTGATGATCGGCGAGATCGGCGGCGACGCCGAGGAGCAGGCGGCGCAGTTCATCGCCGACGAGGCCAAGCGCGGCCGCAAGAAGCCGATGGTCGGCTTCATCGCCGGCCGTACCGCCCCTCCCGGCCGCCGCATGGGCCATGCCGGCGCCATCATCTCCGGCGGTTCGGGCGGTTCCGAATCCAAGATCGCCGCGATGGAAGCCGCGGGCATCCGCGTCTCGCCCTCGCCGGCGCGCCTCGGCAAGACCCTCGTCGAAGTCCTGAAGGGCTGAGATTTCCGGCTCGCGGGGATGGAAACATCCTCGCGAGCTGTTCGTTTCAAGCATGGCTGACTTGAACGGGTCTTGAAGAAGACACGGGCAACAAGGCGGCGCCATGTTGGAATTTGTCCTATATAGATGCACGTGCGGCCCGCGCCGCCCGGAAGCCGCCCCGCGGTTTCCCGGTGCGGGAGCCCTCTAACGGGGGGAGCGGAGCGGCGGCGCGGCTAACCGCGGTCGGCAATCCGTCAGTCAATCAACCAGCAGGGAGGCCGGCGCCCGACGCCGGTCGAAACCGATGGCACGGCAGGATTCAAACGAGGCGTTCGCTCTGACCTCGTTCCTCTATGGCGGCAACGCGGCCTATATCGAGGACCTTTACGGGCGTTACGAGACCGACCCCGCCTCTGTCGATCCGGAATGGCGTGATTTCTTCTCGTCCCTGAAAGAAGACCCCGCGGTGGTCAAGCGCGAGGCGCAGGGCGCGCCTTGGAAGCGCGAGGACTGGCCGGTCGTGGCCAACGGCGAGATGGTCGCCGTCCTCGACGGCAACTGGGCCTATCTCGAGAAGTCGCTCGGCGACAAGATCAAGGCCAAGGCCGAGAAGACGGTCAAGGAGAGCAAGGGCGCGGTTCCCGCCCCCTCCGAGGCGGATATCCTGCGCTCGACCCGTGATTCCGTCCGCGCGATCATGATGATCCGCGCGTATCGGATGCGCGGCCACCTGTTTGCCGACCTCGATCCGCTCGGCTTCGACACCGGCGACCACGAGGAGCTGCATCCCTCGTCCTACGGCTTCTCCGAGGCCGATTACGACCGCAAGATCTTCATCGACAACGTGCTCGGCCTCGAGTTCGCGACCGTGCGCGAAATGCTCGACATCCTGAAGCGCACCTATTGCTCGACCATCGGCGTCGAGTTCATGCACATCTCCGATCCGGCCGAGAAGGCGTGGATCCAGTCGCGCATCGAGGGACCGGACAAGCAGGTTTCCTTCACGCCCGAGGGCAAGAAGGCGATCCTGAACAAGCTGATCGAGGCGGAAGGCTTCGAGCGCTTCCTCGATCTCAAGTTCACCGGCACCAAGCGGTTCGGCCTCGACGGCGGCGAATCCGTCGTCCCGGCGCTCGAGCAGATCATCAAGCGCGGCGGTCAGCTCGGCCTGAAGCAGATCGTGCTCGGCATGGCCCATCGCGGCCGCCTCAACATCCTCACCAACGTGATGGCCAAGCCCCATCGCGCGGTGTTCCACGAGTTCAAGGGCGGCTCCTACGCCCCCGACGACGTGGCCGGCTCCGGCGACGTGAAGTACCATCTCGGTGCCTCGTCTGACCGCGAGTTCGATGCCAACAAGGTCCACCTGTCGCTCACCGCGAACCCGTCGCATCTCGAGATCGTCGATCCCGTCGTGCTCGGCAAGGCGCGCGCCAAGCAGGACCAGCTCCAGGATCACTCGCGCACGGCCGTCCTGCCGCTCCTGATCCACGGCGACGCCGCGTTCGCCGGCCAGGGCGTCGTGGCCGAGTGCCTCGGGCTGTCCGGCCTGAAGGGCCACCGCACCGGCGGCTCGATCCACGTCATCATCAACAACCAGATCGGCTTCACCACCAACCCGCGCTATTCGCGGTCCTCGCCCTATCCGTCGGACGTCGCCAAGATGATCGAGGCGCCGATCTTCCACGTGAACGGCGACGATCCGGAAGCGGTGGTCTATGTCGCCAAGATCGCGACGGAGTTCCGGCAGGCCTTCCACAAGCCCGTCGTGATCGACATGTTCTGCTATCGCCGCTTCGGTCACAACGAGGGCGACGAGCCGGGCTTCACCCAGCCGCTGATGTACAAGAAGATCCGCAGCCATCCGACCACGCTGCAGATCTACGCCGACAAGCTCGTCGCCGAGGGCCTGATGACGGCTGCGGAGATCGACGAGGCCAAGGCGGCGTGGAAGGCGAAGCTGGAAGAGGAGTTCGCCGCCGGCCAGCACTATGCGCCGAACAAGGCGGACTGGCTCGACGGTCGCTGGCAGGGCATGCGCCAGGCCGAAACCGGCGACGATCCGCGCCGCGGCCGCACCGGCGTCGCCATGGACGAACTGAAGCGCATCGGCCTGTCGCTGACGCAGGTGCCGGAAGGCTTCAACATCCACAAGACCATCGGCCGCTTCCTCGACAATCGTCGCAAGATGATCGAGACCGGCGAGGGCATCGACTGGGCGACCGGCGAGGCGCTGGCGTTCGGCGCGCTGCTGACCGAGAGCAATCCCGTCCGCCTCGTCGGCCAGGACGTGGAGCGCGGCACCTTCTCCCAGCGCCATTCGGTGCTGTTCGATCAGGAGACCGAGGAGCGCTACATCCCGCTGAACAATATCCAGCCGGGCCAGGAGCGCTACGAGGTCATCAACTCGATGCTGTCCGAAGAGGCCGTGCTCGGGTTCGAATACGGCTACTCGCTCGCCGAGCCGAAGGCGCTGACGCTCTGGGAAGCCCAGTTCGGCGACTTCGCGAACGGCGCGCAGGTGGTGTTCGACCAGTTCATCTCCTCGGGCGAGCGCAAGTGGCTGCGCATGTCCGGCCTCGTGGTGCTGCTGCCCCACGGCTATGAAGGCCAGGGGCCGGAGCATTCCTCCGCCCGTCTGGAGCGCTATCTGCAGATGTGCGCCGAGGACAACATGCAGGTCGCCAACTGCACGACGCCGGCGAACTACTTCCACATCCTGCGCCGGCAGCTGCGCCGCGAGTTCCGCAAGCCCTTGGTGCTGATGACGCCGAAGTCGCTGCTGCGCCACAAGCGGGCGGTTTCCAGGTTGGAGGAGTTCGGGCCGGACTCGAGCTTCCACCGCCTGCTGCCGGACGATGCCGAGAACGGCAGCGGCCTGACGACCGTCAAGCTGGTGCCGAACGAGAAGATCCGCCGCGTCGTGCTGTGCTCCGGCAAGGTCTATTACGACCTTCTGGAGGAGCGCGAGAAGCGGGGCATCGACGACGTGTTCCTGCTGCGCGTCGAGCAGATCTATCCGTTCCCGAGCAAGTCGGTGGTCGGCTATCTGCAGCGCTTCCCGAACGCCGACGTCGTTTGGTGCCAGGAAGAGCCGAAGAACATGGGCTCGTGGAGCTTCGTCCAGACCTATCTGGAATGGGCGGTCGAGCAGGCCGGCCTCAAGTCCGGCCGGCCGAGCTATGCGGGCCGTCCCGCGTCGGCGGCGACCGCCACCGGCCTGATGTCCACCCACCTCGCCCAGCTCAAGGCGTTCCTCGACGAGGCGCTGCGGGTCTGAGCACCGACATGGAAAGGCCGCCGTCCCCGGTCCCCGCGGCCGGCGGCTTTCAAGTCAAACGCAAGCCAGCCAAACGCAAGCACGAACAAGACCCTGCGCGCGACTGAGGCCGGAGACGGCCCACGCGGGCCAATCGGAGAAAGAGGCCACCATGGCGACGGAAATCCGCGTTCCGACCCTCGGCGAATCGGTCAGCGAGGCGACGATCGGTCAGTGGTTCAAGAAGCCGGGCGATGCGGTCGCGGTCGATGAGCCCCTGGTCGAACTCGAGACCGACAAGGTCACGATCGAAGTTCCGGCCCCGGCCGCCGGCGTGCTGGCCGAAATCCTGGCGAAGGATGGCGAGACGGTCGCCGTCGGCGCGCTGCTCGGCACCCTCGACAGCGCCGGCGCCGCTGCCGCCGCGCCCAAGGCAGCCGAACCGAAGGCCGCCGCGCCGGCCGCTCCGGCTCCGGTCGCAGCCCCGGCCGCTCCGGCGCCCCAGCCTGCCGCCGCGCCCGCCAAGGCCGCACCGGCCGACGCGCCGCTCGCCCCCTCCGTGCAGAAGCTCGTCACCGAGAACAAGCTCGATCCCGGCGCCATCTCCGGCACCGGCAAGGACGGCCGCCTGACCAAGGGCGACGTGCTCGCCGCCATGGAGACGATCTCCGCGCCGGCTCCGGCGGCTGCGCCCGCCGCAGCGCCGCGCCCGGCTTCGCCCGCGGCCGACGCCGCGCGCGAGGAGCGCGTGCGCATGTCCAAGCTGCGCCAGACCATCGCGCGCCGCCTGAAGGACGCCCAGTCGAATGCCGCCATGCTGACGACGTTCAACGACGTCGACATGAGCGCGGTGATGGAGCTGCGCAAGACCTACAAGGATCTGTTCGAGAAGAAGCACGGCGTGCGCATCGGCTTCATGGGCTTCTTCGTAAAGGCCGTGATCCAGGCGCTGCGCGACGTGCCGGCGGTCAACGCCGAAATCGACGGCACCGATCTCGTCTACAAGAACTTCTACCATATCGGCGTCGCCGTGGGCACCGAGAAGGGCCTCGTCGTTCCCGTCGTGCGCGATGCGGACGAGCTCTCGATCGCCGGCATCGAGAAGAAGATCAACGATTTCGGCAAGCGCGCCCGCGACGGCAAGCTCGGCATCGAGGAGATGCAGGGCGGCACCTTCACCATCTCCAACGGCGGCGTCTACGGTTCGCTGATGTCGACCCCGATCCTCAACGCGCCGCAGTCGGGCATTCTCGGCATGCACCGCATCGAGGAGCGGCCGGTGGTGCGCGGCGGCCAGATCGTGATCCGGCCGATGATGTATCTCGCGCTGTCCTACGACCACCGCATCGTCGACGGCAAGGAAGCCGTGACCTTCCTTGTGCGGGTGAAGGAAGCCATCGAGGACCCGCAGCGCCTCGTGCTCGACCTCTGAGCGTTGCAGGGGCCGGCATTCCGGCCCTTGTTGCCGCCGCGACACGGCTTCGCGTCCATCTGTGACGGCATGGCTCAACCCCGGTTTCCGGGGTTGATCTGTTTTCGGGCCGCTGGCACAAGCTCGCGCCGTCAACGATGTTTCAACTCTCCTGTGGCCGAATGGGATCGCGGGATTGTTGGAGTGCTTATGAACGGGCACGCACCCGCCCGGCCATAATGTCACCAGGATTTGGGTGCTTGAGAGCCGGCCGGGGAGATTGACCCCCAGGTCAAAGGTAGAGTTCCATGACTGAAGGTCTTCGTATTGCGTCGGCTGACGTGGTGCGTCACGGTGTGCTTCAGGTGCGTTGGGCCGATGGCACCAGCGGCCTCGTCGATCTGAAGGGCATCATCGCCCGCGGCGGCGTGTTCGCCTTCCTCTCGCGGGAGACCGCCTTCGCGAAGGTCTCCGTCTCGGCCGACGGCCGCGGCGTGCAGTGGACCGATCCCGACGGCGACATCATCTCGATCGCCTCCGATGCGCTGGCCGCCCGGCTGAACGTCGTGACCGATCTCGCCGCCTGACGGCGCGACCGACACCGACACTACACCGACAGACGCGGCCGCAGCGTGCGGCCGCTCCCGTCCCGAACGCGGCGCCATCGCCCGTTCCGCCGAAAGCCGGGCCATGCCGGACCCCTCGTTCCAGCTCGATCCGCGCCTCGCGGCCGATACCGTCTTCGTGATCGACCTCGTGCTCTGCCGGGTCCTGCTCTCGCGCGACGGCAACTATCCCTGGACCATTCTCGTGCCGATGAGGCCGGGCGCCGTCGAGATCGTCGATCTCGACCGGGACGACCGGCTCGCGCTGATGGACGAGATCGCCGCCGTCTCCGCCGCCCTGCGCGACGCTACCCGCTGCCACAAGCTCAATGTCGGCGCGCTCGGCAACGTCGTGGCGCAGCTTCACGTCCATGTCGTCGCCCGGTTCGAGGGTGATCCCGCGTGGCCGGGGCCGATCTGGGGCCGTCACCCCGCCGCCCCCTGGGACACGGCGAAGCGCGATGCGCTGGTCGAAACCCTGCGCGCGGCCCTCGGATCCGCCGCGGCGTGACCGCTCGGCCCACGTGCCGGATGAGCCCCGTTTCCCGCGTCCGCCCGAATCCGGAATGCCGTTCGCGTGCCGCCCGCCGCGCGCGGAATGCAGTCGCAACAGCAAGCCGGCGCATCATATAAAGAAATCCTTATATCCTTATTGATCGGTCGCGGCCGTCGCCCTATAAGGGGCGCAGACTGGGCTGTGCCCGGCCGGGCCGCTGGTGCCCCGTCGGGCTCGCCGCCTTCGACTTTCCGCGATCCGGGAGCTTTCCGCATGACCGCTTTCACCGACTACGTCGTCAAGGACATCTCGCTCGCCGAGTGGGGCCGCACCGAACTCGACATCGCCGAGACCGAGATGCCCGGCCTGATGGCGACGCGCGCCGAATACGGTCCGTCGAAGCCGCTCAAGGGCGCCCGCATCGCCGGCTCCCTGCACATGACCATCCAGACCGCCGCGCTGATCGAGACGCTGGTCGAACTCGGCGCCGAAGTGCGCTGGGCCTCGTGCAACATCTTCTCGACCCAGGACCACGCCGCCGCCGCCATCGCCGCCCGCGGCATCCCGGTGTTCGCCGTGAAGGGCGAGACGCTGGAGGAGTACTGGTCCTATACCGACCGCCTGTTCGACTGGGGCAACGGCCAGACCGCCAACATGATCCTGGACGACGGTGGTGACGCCACCATGCTCGTCCTGATCGGCTCCAAGGCCGAGACCGATCCCTCGGTGCTCGACAATCCGTCGAACGAGGAAGAAGAGATCTTCTTCGCCACCATCAAGCGCCGGCTCGCCGCCAATCCCGGCTGGTACTCGAAGGTGAAGGCCAACATCCGCGGCGTCTCCGAGGAGACCACCACGGGCGTGCATCGCCTTTACGAGCTGCAGAAGAAGGGCGAGCTGCCCTTCCCGGCGATCAACGTCAACGACTCCGTCACGAAGTCGAAGTTCGACAACAAGTACGGCTGCCGCGAGAGCCTGGTGGACGCCATCCGCCGCGGCACCGACGTGATGATGGCCGGCAAGGTGGCCCTCGTCTGCGGCTACGGCGACGTCGGCAAGGGCTCGGCCCAGTCGCTGTCGGGCTCCGGCGCCCGCGTGATCGTCACCGAGATCGACCCGATCTGCGCGCTGCAGGCGGCGATGGACGGCTTCGAGGTGAAGACCCTCGAGCAGGCCGTCGGTGAGGCGGATATCTTCGTCACCACCACCGGCAACCGCGACATCATCACCCTCGACCACATGCGCGCCATGAAGGACATGGCGATCGTGTGCAACATCGGCCACTTCGATAACGAGATTCAGGTCGCCGCGCTCAAGAACTTCAAGTGGAAGAACGTGAAGCCGCAGGTGGATCTCATCGAGTTCCCGGACTCGAAGCGGATCATCCTTCTGTCCGAGGGCCGGCTCGTCAATCTCGGCAACGCCACCGGCCACCCGAGCTTCGTGATGTCGGCGTCGTTCACCAACCAGACCCTGGCACAGATCGAGCTCTGGACCCGCGGCAGCGAGTACGAGAACAAGGTCTACGTGCTGCCGAAGCACCTCGACGAGAAGGTCGCCCGCCTGCACCTCGCCAAGCTCGGCGTGACGCTGACGGAGCTGACCGACGACCAGGCCGCCTATATCGGCGTCTCCAAGGCCGGTCCGTTCAAGTCCGAGCACTACAAGTACTGATCCGGTCCGCCGGATCCTGTCGGCCTGCTTTCGGCCGGGGCGCTTCCGCGCTCCGGCCGTTTGCGTTTCCGGCGCCGGGCGTCACCCCGCCGGCGCCCCGCGCCGCGCCGCGCGATAGGCGGTCGGGCTCATGCCGTGGCGCTCCTGGAAGGCGCGGTTGAAGTTCGATTTCGTGCGGAAGCCGGCCTCCGCCATGATGTCCCCCACCGCGCGGTCGCTGCCGGCGAGCGCCTCTGCGGCCTCCTCCACCCTGAGCGCGTTCACATAGAGCGAGACGCTCATGCCGTGGCGGCGGTTGATGGCCGTGGAAAGCCGGCGGGCGGGAACGCCGAGCCGGCGTGCCAGCCGGGCGAGGGTGAGATCCGCGTCGCGATAGAGCCGCCGTTCCCGCATCACGGCGTCGAGCGCCGCGAGAAGCGCCGTCTCCTCGGCATCGGGCGGCGACGGCGCGTCCGATGACGGCTCAGCCACGTCCTCAGGGGCCGGCCTGTCGCCGGGCGCATCGGCGGGAACGGCCGCGACGGGCCGGCCGCCCGAGCGCGGAAACAGCATCGCCGCGACCAGCAGCAACCCGACCGCGCCGAGGCTGATCACACCGATGATCGACGCCGCGTGACGGCCGCCATAGACCGTGAAATCCGCCGCGATCGCCACATCGGTGATCCCGACCACTGCCATCGCCGCGATCACCGCCGCCAGCCAGTTTCGCGCCTCGCCTTCGGAGCCGAACGGAACGGCCTCGAACGCCGCCGGCCCGCGCCGCCACAGCCGGGCGAGCAGCGCGATATAGAACGCGAAGCTCGCCGCGATCAGGATGTCGACCGCGGGATAGGGCGGCGGGATCGCGAAGCCCGCCGCTGCGGCGACGAGCGCCGGGCCGAGATGGCGAACGGCCTCCCGCGACCCACCGCCGCCGCCCTCCGCGACGAGCGAACGGAAGGCGAGATAGGCGAGCGGACCGACCGAAAGCGGCAGCACCCGCTGGACCAGGATCGCCCCGTCGAAGCCGTATCCGAACCGCAGGCCGACCAGCGTCGCCTGCAGCATGATCGCGGCGAACAGCAGCGCGAGCCAGAACCGGAACCGGCCATTGCCGACCGAGGCGGCAGAAATCCGCACCAGCATCACGGCGGACAGGGCGGCGGTCAGGAAGGGGATCGGGAGCGAAAACAACGGTGGTTCCCGGCTGAAGCATTCCGTTCAGATCGACGCGACCCCGCGGGCAGACATGGGCTCACGTCCCCGGCTCGCACCCGCGCCCTGCCGTCAGGGGGCATCGCCCGATCCCACGGCCACCCGGATTCCAGAGCCGGCCGCGAACCCGAAGACGATCCGGAGGGACCTGGCCTTGATCGCGATCGAGGACCGCCCCGGGGCCCCGGCCGGATGGGCAGGCGATAGCGGCCTCCTTATAGCAGCCGGCAAGCCTTCAACCATCAAGCCTTCGACCAGCAAGACGTCAACCATCAGACTTCGACCATCATGGCTTCCACCATCATCGCCCCCGGATTTCCCATGCCGCTTTCCTCCTCCCGCTCCGGCCGGCGCGGGTGTCGCCGCCCGTCCCCGCTGCCCGCGCTCGCAGCCGCTGCCGCCATCGCCATCGCGCTCTGTTCCGGTGCCAAGGCGGTGCCGGCGGAACCGCCGCCGGGTCTCGCCACCCTGTCCGTCCCCGATTCCGGCGGGCGCCCCCTCACCGTCCATGTGTGGTATCCGGCCGTGCCCGGGCCGCAACCCGCTCTCATCGCCGACAATGCCGCCCTCGTCGGCTTCAGCGCCGTCGAGAATGCGACGCCGGAACCCGGCCGCCATCCCGTGGTGATGCTGTCCCACGGCTTCGGCGGCAACTGGACGAACCAGGCGTGGCTCGCGGTGCGGCTCGTGGCGGCCGGCGCCATCGTGGCGGCGCCCGACCATCCCGGCACCACGACGCGGGACATGGACGAGGCCAAGGGCCGCAAGCTGTGGCAACGGCCGCAGGACATCTCGCGCGCGATCGACGCGCTTCTGGCCGACCCGCGCTTCAGCCCGCACGTCGATCCCGCGCGGATCGCCGTCGTCGGCCATTCCCTCGGTGGCTGGACCGCCCTCAGCCTCGCCGGCGCCCGTCTGGATCCGGAGCGGCTGGATGCCGATTGCACCGGACACCCCGAACTCGCCGCCTGCCGGGTCTACGCCTCGCTCGGCGCGGGGCGCGACCCGGCCGAGCGCGCGGCCCTCGCCGTTTCCCGGGCCGATGCCAGACTCAAGGCCGCCGTCTCGCTCGATGTCGGCCTCGCGCGCGGGTTCGATCCGGCGAGCCTCGCCGCGATCCGCATTCCGGTTCTGGTGCTCGCCGCCGGCAACGACACCGACGGCATCCCGGCCCAGCTCGAATCCGGCTTCCTCGCCGCTCACCTGCCGTCGGTGACGACGACCCATGCGGCGATCGAGGGCGCCGCGCACTTCAGCTTCCTGCGGGAATGCAAGCCGGGCGGCGGCGCCCTCATCGCGGCGGACAATCCCGACGATGCCGTGATCTGCATCGACGGCGGCAGCCGGTCACGGGCGGAGCTTCACGCGGAGATCGCGGACAGGATCGTCGATTTCCTGCGCGGCGCCGGCATCCTGCCGGGCTCCTGATCCGCTTGAGCATATAGAGTTCAGATCGGATCGATCTGAACGATAAGGATATGCTCAAGCTTTTGACTCTGAAGCGATTTCCTGTCGATCTGATGAGTCCATCAGATCGGAAAGCGCTCCAGGCCTCACTTCGCCCACGGCGGCGTCTCCAGCCGCATGCCGTGGGCGCCGCCATAGCGGGCGACCTCCGGCGGCGACCAGCCTTCGAGCAGGTCCGGATCGACCGCGTAGACCTCGATGCCGAGCGGGCGGCAGACCTCCAGCGGATCACGCGCCTCCGGGCCCCAAAGCGGCACGGAGAGGTCGCCCCCGGGACACGTCGAAAGCGCGCACAGAAGGTCGATCTCGGCGAAGAACTCCAGGTGATCGCCCGGCTTCGCCGGGCAGTCGCGCATGAAGTACTTGTCTTCGGAATTGAGGCCCGTGCACTGGAACACGTTCAGCACGTCGTGCACGTCGAGTTCGGTCAGCCCGTGCGGCGCCACCGCCCGCGTCAGGTTCGAGTGGCAGCAGAAATCGAAGTCCTCGCCGGTCAGCATGCGGTTCACGTAGGGATCGCAGCGCGTGCCGAGCAGGTCGTGGACGCGCCCGCCATAGGCGTCGATGCCGTAATCCGCGAGACTGTCGGCGATGATCGTCACCAGCGGCCTCAGATAGGGCAGGTTCGACCACAGCCGGTCGAAGGTGGTGACGTGGGCCGCCTGGAGCTGCCGGGTGCGCGAGGCCCAAAGCCGCTCGCGGGGATTGTGCAGGTTCCAGATATTGAGGTCCCCGACCTGCGGCCCCTCCTGGGTCACGATGCGGAACACATTCCCGGCCGGCACCGTCCAGGCCCGGCCGGTCCGGATCGGGATGGTGAAGCTTTCGACGAGGCGCCGTGTCCCGGTCTCTTCCGCCAGCCGGCCGTAGAACGCCCGGTCGACATTCAGCGGCGAGCCTTCGGTGGCCTGATAGGCGGCGGGGAAATCCGGCATGACAGCGCGCTCCGGCTTTGATGGGTCTCGGCAGGAGGCGACAATGCCACAACGCCACGGGCGGCGCAGTCGCCGCCTGCTCGTCGAAGGGGTCCGGTGGCGTGATGCCGCCGTCCTCGTGGAAGATGGGCGCGGCGCGGCCGGAGCGGCGCCGCAGCCCGATCAGGTCGCCGGATCGGCGTCGCGGACCACGCAGCCGAACCAGCCGAGGCCGCGATAGGTCTCGTAGCCGGGCGTGCGCGCATAGCCGATGATGCGGCCCTTGTCGGCGTAGCTGCCCATGCTCTGCGTCTTGTCGACGTTCAGCGGGAAGCGGTCGCTCAGCACCCCCCGGTCGGTCGAGTCGGCCAGAATCTGGAAATTCTGGTCGAGCAGCATCACCCGGGCGGACTTGCGCTCCTCCGCCGTGAGGCGCACCCCTTCCACCACCGTCCTTGCCTGCGGCCCCCAGTCGAAATGAATGCCGAGCACGCCGGTGATCGGCGCGTTGTGGGTACCGTCCTTGGTGATCGGCGCCGCGTAGGTGGCGACCGGCGCGCCTTCGAGCTGCGGCAGGCGCTGGATGTCGGCGACGCTGTAGCCGTCGGGACCGCCTCCGGAGAGCGCCTCGCGGAACCACGACTGCCCGGCCACGGAATGGCCGATCACGCCGGGATAGCGGCCCGGCCGGCCGTTGGCGACGACACGTCCGCTGGAATCGCAGATCCAGAGATCCAGATAGACCGTGTAGGCATCGAGGATGATGCCGAGCCGCTCCTGCGCGTAGCGGCAGGCATCCGGCGTCGGGCTTGCGGAGCACTGCACCACCGCCGAATCCGTCGCCCACCAGCGCACGTCGCAGGTGCGCTCGTAGAGATTGCGGTCGATGATTTCAATCGCGTTCAGCGACAGGTCCGCCAGCCGCTGCCCGTTGATGAGGTCGATGATGACGCTGCCGACGCGCTCCAGTTCGGTCAGGTCGGCCTGCACCTCGCCCTGCAGCGCCCCGGTGATCGCGGTCACCCTCTCCGAAACCGCCTTCACCTCGCCGGCGACGACAGAGAAGCCGCGCCCGGAATCGCCGGCGCGAGCAGCCTCGATCAGCGCGTTGAGCGCCAGCAGCTTCGTCTGGCTCGCCACCGTCGCAATATCGGAAATCTTCTCCTTCGCCGTCCGGCTTATCCGTTCCGTGAGTTCAAGAATCCGCTCCGGTTGATAGGTCACCTCAGCCATGTTCACCCCGCCTCCGATGAAGGTATTGTTTTTCTCTCCTCTCCTCCCGGTCTTTCTCTTTTTAGCACGGCGAAAAACGGCGACGAATACAGGCCGCTCCGTCGTATGCCCGTCATGTCGCGGGCTTAGAAAGTCATCATTTGGTCATGTCCAATGACTAATCAGACATCACAAAGGCACGGTGGCCAGGAATCCGGTTTGGGAAAAGCGATCAGCGCCGTCGATTGCATACATTTCGCAGGCGCATCATATTGAATGCTATTCAATATGCCTACCTTATGCTTGCCGGGACCTAACTTCTCAGTATCTGCCCAGCTTCTCGACACTGTCAATGGTACGCTTTCGCACCTGCGAGAAATGAGCCGTCGCAGTTTGCCGCTGCCGCCTTCGACGCCTCCGCCGGTTACGGTAAACCGTTCGTAAACCCTTCCTGCACACGATTGCACGGTGCTTCCCCTTCTGGCGCGGTCACCGGCCGGGCTATGGTGATGGTGCTGATTCGATGAGCAGGACGCGACGCCGCCACGGCTCGCTCCTGTCCCGACGGGAGACATGCGCGCGATGCGGTCAGGTCCGCAGATGAGGCGGCCGGGCTTCGGCCGGCATGCCTTGAGCCAGCATGCCTTGAGTCTGTATGCCTTGCGCCTGCGTGATTGGGCGCGACCGGGCGCCGCCGGCCTCGCGCTGGCCGGAACGCTGTCGGCCGGCGGCCGCGCCGTCGCGGCGGAAGTCGGTTCCGCGATCGGACCCGGTGCGCTGCCTGCATTCGACCCCGCCTCCGCTCTGTCGCCCCAGACCGTGATCGCGGCCGCCACCATGGTCGGCTCGCTGGCGTTCGCGGTCACGGCGGCCGTCGCCTATGCCCGTCATCGCACCGCGTCGGCCGCCCGTCTGGGTGCGCTCGAAGACGCGCTTCATGCCGCGACGCAACAGGGCGCGCCGGCGGCAACCGCCCTCGGCATCGACGACCAGCGGCTCGTGCTCTATCGGCCCGGCGCGGCACCCAGCGTGCTCGGCCGCCTGCCGCCGGGGACCGGCGCGCCGGATGGCGCCGACGCCTTCCTCGACTTTGCCGGCTGGCTCGGGCGGGAGGCCGCCGACCGCCTCGAAGCCGGCGTCGTCGAGTTGCGCCGCAACCACGGGCGGTTCGACCTGACGCTCGTCACCCTCATCGGCAGCGTCGTCGAGGCCGCCGGCCGCGCCGGTCCGGACGGCGTCCTCGTGCGCTTCCGCGACGGGGCGGACGAGCGACGGCGCCTCGACGATCTCGCCGTCCGCAACGACCGGCTCGAGGAGGAGACGGCCGCGCTGCGGACGCTGGTGGAAAGCCTGCCGCATCCGATGTGGGTGCGCGACGGCAACGGCCGGCTGACGTGGGTCAACACCGCCTACGCCCGGGCGGTGGAAAGCCCCGATCCGGCGGCCGCGGTCGCCGCCGGTGCCGAACTGCTCGATACCCAGGGCCGCCACGCCGTCGCGACCGCCCGCGCCCATGCCGAGGGAGAGGAGGCGCGCGTGCGGCTCGCCGCCATCAGTGCGGGCGAGCGGCGGATGTTCGACGTCGTGGAGATCGGCGCCGGCCGCTCGAACGGGACCGTCGGCCACGAGCCAGAGGGCGATGGCCGAACTGGACCCGCCGCGAGGACCGGCGGGCTCGAAGGCGGCGGGCTCGAAGGTGGCGGGCGCGGGTCCGGCGGCATCGCCGTCGACGTCAGCGAACTCGAACGCACCCACGGCGCGCTGAAGCGCACGCTCGACTTCCACACCCGCACCCTCGACGGCCTCGCCACCGCCGTCGCGATCTTCGGCGCCGACCGGCGCCTGACCTTCTACAACGCCGCCTACCGCTCCCTTTGGGGCCTCGATACCGCCTTCCTCGAAAGCGGGCCGGAAGACGGCGCCGTGCTCGATGCGCTGCGCGCGGCCCGGCGGCTACCCGAGCAGGCGAATTTCCGCGCCTGGAAGACCGAGATCCAGGCGGTCTATCGCGCCGTCGAGGCTCACGAGCACTGGTGGCACCTGCCGGACGGCCAGACGCTGCGCGTCATCGCCAATCCCCATCCCCAGGGCGGCGTCACCTATATCTACGAGAACGTGACCGAGCGGCTCGATCTCGAAAGCCGCTACAACAATCTCATCCGCGTGCAGGGCGAGACCCTCGACCATCTCGCCGAGGGCGTGGTGGTGTTCGGCTCCGATGGCCGTCTGCGGCTGTGGAACCCGTCGTTCGCCTCGATCTGGGGGCTCGCGCTGTCGTCGCTCGCCGACAAGCCCCACGTCGCCGATGTCGCGCGCTCGTGCGGCCGGCTCGATCCCGGCGCGCGCGCGTGGCCGGCGATCGCCGCCGCCGTCACCGGCCTCGCCGACAGCCGCACCCGCGTCTCCGGCCGGCTCGAACGGCCGGACGGGCTCGTCGTCGACTACGCCACCGTGCCGCTGCCGGACGGGGCGACGCTCGCCACCTTCGTCAACGTCACCGATTCCGTGAAGGTCGAGCGCGCGCTGATGGAGCGCAACGAGGCGCTGGTCGAGGCAGACCGGCTGAAGGACACCTTCATCCAGCACGTCTCCTACGAGCTGCGCTCGCCGCTGACCAACGTCATCGGCTTCGCCCAGATGCTCGCCGAGGTGCGCATTGGCGACCTCAACGAGAAGCAGCGCGAATACACCGAATACATCCAGTCCTCGGCCGCCTCGCTGCTCGCGATCATCGACCATATCCTCGATCTCGCCACCATCGATGCCGGCGTGATGGAACTGGATCTCGGCCCTGTCGACGTCGCGCGCACCATCGAGGCGGCGGTGGAAGGCTTGCGCGACCGGCTGCGCGAGGCGAAGCTCTCGCTTGAGATCCGCGTGCCGCCGGATGTCGGCACCTTCGTCGGCGACGAGAAGCGCGTCCGGCAGGTGCTGTTCAATCTGGTGTCCAACGCCATCAGCCATTCCCGCGGCGGCGGGCGCATCGAGATCGCCTGCGCGCGGGAAGGCGAAGGCGTGCGCATCGCGGTGAAGGACACCGGCACCGGCATTCCGGCGGACCGGCTGGACCAGGTGTTCGAGCGGTTCGTCTCCGACGGGCGCGGCAATGCCGGGCTCGGGCTTTCGATCGTCAAGAGCTTCGTGGAACTGCACGGCGGCAGCGTGCGCATCGATTCCAAGGAAGGCGTCGGCACCACGGTGATCTGCCGCTTCCCGGCCCGGCCCGATCCCGCCGCCGTCGCCCGCAGCGGCGACCACGGACCCCATCGCCGCGCCGGCACCTGAACAAGCTGGACACAACAGGCTCAACACACGTGAATCCGGAATACGGCAGGCCATGACCGCAGGCGAACCCACCGACGCGAACGCCGTCGCCCCGGCCGGGGCACCGCGCCTGACGCTGGCGCTGCCGGACGAGGCCGCGACCGTGGCCCTCGCCGAGGACATCGCCGCGATCCTGAAGCCCGGCGATGTCATCGCGCTCCATGGCGATCTCGGCGCCGGCAAGACCACCTTCGCCCGCGCGCTGCTTCGCGCGCTCGCCGACGATCCGGCGCTGGAGGTTCCGAGCCCGACCTACACGCTGGTGCAGCCCTACGAGCTGCCCCGCCTCGCCGTCGCCCATCTCGATCTCTACCGCATCGGCGATCCGTCCGAACTCGACGAGCTCGGCTTCGACGAGTTCGTCGCCACCGGCGCGGCGCTGGTGGAGTGGCCCGAGCGCGCCGGCGACCGGCTGCCGGACACCACCCTGTCGCTCGAACTCGCCCCCGGGCCGGATGAGGACAGCCGCGTCGCCGTCCTCACGGTGGACGCCGGGAGCTGGGCGAGCCGGCTCGCGCGCACGCTCGGCCTGCGCGGCTTTCTCGACCAGTCCGGCTTTGCCGGCGCCACGCGTCGGCATCTGGCGGGCGATGCCTCCGCGCGCACCTTCGAGCGGGTGGCGAGCGGCGAACGTGCCGCCGTCCTGATGAACTGGCCGCTGCGGCGCGACGAAACCGTGGTACGCGACGGCCGGAGCTACCGCCAGATCGCCCGGATCGCCGAGCGGGCGGAGCCGTTCGTCGCGGTCGCCGCCGCGTTGAAGGCGCACGGCTATTCCGCGCCGGACATCCACGCCGCCGACTTCGAAAGCGGCTTCCTCCTCGTCGAGGATCTCGGCCGGGACGGCGTGGTGCGGACCGGTGCGGACGGCGAGCCGGAGCCAATCCCAGAGCGCTACGAGGCCGCCATCGACCTCCTGGCGGACTTTCATTCCGACGCGATGCCGCCCCCCGTCCCGGTCGGCGAGGCCGGCGAACTCTACGTGCCGCCGCCCTACGACACCGACGCGCTCGCCATCGAAGTCGATCTTTTGCCGGCTTGGTATCTTCCTTCGCTCGGCACGGAAGCGATGGCCGCCGCCGATATCGACCGCTTCCAGGCGCTTTGGCTCGTCCGTTTCGCCGCGCTGGAAGGCCGTCCCGTCCACTGGGTGCTGCGCGATTTCCACTCGCCGAACCTGATCTGGATGGCCGATCGCGAGGGTGTCGCCCGCATCGGGCTGATCGACCTGCAGGACACCGTGGTGGGATCGCCCGCCTACGACGTCGCCTCGCTGGTGCAGGATGCCCGCGTCACGGTGCCCGACGATCTGCACGACGCGCTCGTCGCGCGCTATGTCGCGGCCCGGCGAGAGGCCGATCCCGCCTTCGACGAAGACGGCTTCCGCGCCGACCTCGCGGTGATGGAGGCGCAGCGCGCCACCAAGATCCTCGGCGTGTTCGTTCGCCTCGACCGCCGCGACGGCAAACCCCACTATCTGCGGCATCTGGGGCGGATTCGCCACTATCTGCGGAAAGCGGTGTCGCACCCTGTTCTGTCCGACCTTCGGGTCTGGTATGAGACCGCCGGCATTTTCCGGACGGACGACTGAGCGCGCCGCCTCCCTTCGCGCGCGGCTCCGACGGATGACAGCGGCTGCAATGGACGGGCGGACAGGGTCAGATGGCAGAAGGCGCGTTTAGACCGACGCGGGCAATGGTGCTCGCGGCCGGGCTCGGCAAACGGATGCGGCCGCTGACGGCGACCACGCCGAAGCCGCTGATCGAGGTCGCGCGGCGGTCGCTGATCGACTACGGCCTCGACCGGCTCGCCGCCGCCGGCGTCACCGACGTCGTCGTCAACGTCCACTATCTGGCCGATCTCGTCGAAGTTCACGTCCACCGCCGCAAGGACATGGCCATCGCCATCTCCGACGAGCGCAAGGAGCTGCTGGATACCGGCGGCGGCATCGTCAAGGCCCTCCCGCTGCTCGGTCCCGACCCGTTCGTGCTCTTAAACGCCGACAGCTTCTGGATCGAGGGCGTGCGTCCCAATCTCGACCTGATGATCGAGACCTTCGACGACGCCCGCATGGACGGCCTCCTGCTGCTCGCCCCCACCGTCGGCTCGTCCGGCTACGAAGGCCGCGGCGACTTCTCCGCCGACAGCGTCGGGCTCCTGAAGCGCCGGCCGCCGAAGGGGATCGTGCCGTTCGCCTATGCCGGCGCCGCGATCCTGCATCCGCGCCTGTTCGAAGGCGCGCCGCAAGGCGCGTTCTCGCTCAACAGGCTGTTCGACCGGGCGCTGGAAGCCGGCCGGCTCTTCGGCGTCAGGATGGAAGGCACGTGGCTGCACGTCGGCACGCCGTCCGCCATCCGCGACGCGGAGCGCGCCTTCTTCTATAGTGCGGCCTGACAATCCGGACGGCCCGGCATGGATCCGCCTGGCATGGGTCCGCCGGACGGGCCCATCCGGCCGGCGATGGCCGCGGCCCCGCGTGACGGAGGAAGCGCCATCCCGCCATCCGACAATCCGGCCCCCGCCTTCCTGTCCCGGCCCGCGCGCGTCTTCACCATTCCCCCGGCCCGGCCGTTCGTGGAAACGCTGGCCGATGCCCTGATCGATGGCACGCTGGCCGGCCCCGCGACGGACCCGCTGGCGCTCGCGGATGCCACGGTCTACGTCCCGACCCGCCGCGCCGCCCGTGCGCTCGGTCAGGCGCTCGTCGACCGGCTGGGCGGCGAGGCCGCGATCCTGCCGGCGATCCGTCCCCTGGGCGATGTCGAGGAAGACCTGATCGCGCTCGACGGGCCCGCGGACGGCCGGCATCCGTCCACGCCGGCCGCGGATGCTCTGGGCCGCCGCCTCGCAATGACGGAACTCGTCCTCGGCTGGTCGCGGGCGCTGTCGGACCGCTCGCGGGCGTTCTTCCGCGGCGAGACCATCGCCGTGCCGACCTCGGCCGCCGACGCCGCCCGCCTCGCCGACGATCTGCTGCGGCTGATGGATCAGGTCACCACGGAGGAAGCCTCCTGGGACGGCCTCGCCGATCTCGTGCCGGAAGACCTCGCCGATTACTGGCAGATCACCACCGCCTTCCTGTCGGTCGCGACGCGGGCGTGGCCCGATATCCTCGCCGAGCGCGGGCTTGCCGATCCCGTCGCCCGCCGCATCGCCCTTCTCAAGGCCGAGGCGGCGCGGCTGGAACGCACGCCGCCGCAGGCGCCGGTCATCGCCGCCGGCTCGACGGGCTCCGTCCCGGCGACGGCCGCCCTGCTCGCGCTGATCGCCCGCCTGCCGCGCGGCGCCGTGGTGCTGCCGGGCCTCGACCAGGGCCTCGACGAAACGTCGTGGCGCAGGATCACCGAGGGCGACGGCGCGCCGAGCCACCCGCAATTCGGCCTCGCCCGGCTGATCGACCGCATCGGCATCCCGCGCGAGACGGTGGCCGTGCTCGGCGCGTCCGCCGAAGATCTTGCCAAGGAACCGTCCTCGGACGCCGCCCGGCCGTCCGCCATCGCGATCCGGGGCCGGCTCGTGTCGGAGGCCTTCCGGCCGGCGGAAACCACCGACGGCTGGGCCGGCGTCACGGACCGGCTCGGCGGTCCTGCGGCGGTCGAGGCCGCGCTCGACGGCATTTCGCTGATCGAAGCCGCCAACGACCGCGAGGAAGCGCTCGCGGTCGCCATCGCCATGCGCGAGGCGGTGGAGCGTGGCGAGACGGTCGCCCTCGTCGCGCCGGATCGCGCCATCGCCCGTCGCGTCCAGAGCGAGCTCGCGCGCTGGTCGCTGAAGGTGGACGATTCCGCCGGCATCCCCCTCAGCCAGACGCCCGCGGGCATTCTCGCCCGTCTCGTCGCCGAGGTCGGCGTGGTGGCCGAAGACCCGCACGCCATTCTGGCGCTTCTGAAGCACCCGCTCACCGGGCTGGGGCTCGGTCCCGGCGCGGCGCGCGCCGCTGCCGAGCGGCTGGAACTCGCCGTCATGCGCGGCCCCCGGCTCGCGCCCGGCTTCGAACCGGTCATCGCGGCCGCGGCGGGAAAGGATGCCGGCGCGGCCGCCATCGCCCGGCGGGCCGCCGAGGCGCTGGAGCCGCTGGCGGCGCTCGCCCGCGAGGGAAGCGCCACGGCCGCCGCCTTCGCCGCGGCCCACCTTCTGGCGCTGCAGGCCGTCGTCGGTGGCGAGCCGGCGCCGTCGACCGCCGCAGGGGAATCAGCCGCCACAGATCCCGCCGCCGCCGTTCCTCCGGCGCTTGCCGCCGACCGCGCGTGGCGAACGCTCGTCGCCGCGCTCGAACGCATCGCGGCGGAAGAAGCGGGCGGCCCGCAACTGCGGTCCGACGAATGGCCCGCGCTGTTCACGGCGCTCGTGGGCGACGCGGCGGTGCGGCCGGCAGGCGCCGGCGACCCCCGCATCCACATCTGGGGCGCGCTGGAAGCACGCCTGCAGCGGGCCGATCTCGTCATCCTCTCCGGCCTCAATGAAGGCGTCTGGCCGCGCCTCGCCGAAGCCGACCCGTGGCTCACCCGCTCGATGCGCACCCGGCTCGGCCTGGAGCCGCCGGAGCGGCGCATCGGCCTGTCGGCCCACGACGTCACCCAGTCGTTCGGCGCCGCCCGCGTCGTCATCGCCCGCGCCGAGCGGATCGGCACCACGCCCACGGTCGCCTCGCGCTGGCTGCTGCGGCTGAAGGCGGTCGCGGGCGAGGGGCCGTGGCAGACAGCGCGGGCGCGGGGCGCGCGCTGGCTCGACCTCGCCCGTGCGCTCGACCGGCCTGCCGGTCCGCCCGTTCCGGCGGAGCGTCCGAACCCGGTGCCGCCTCTGGAAGCGCGGCCGGCGCGCCTCAGCGTCACCGAGATCGAGACGCTGATCCGCGATCCCTACGCGATCTATGCCAGGCGCATCCTGAATCTGAAGCCGCTCGAACCCGTCGCCGACGATCCCGGCGGCGCCGAGCGCGGCACGATGATCCACGAGGCCGTCGCGGCCTTCTTCGAAACCGCCCCCGACCGGTTCGACGAGGCCGCGGTTGCGCGTCTGGTGGAGGCCGGCCGGACGGCCTTCCGCGCCATAGAGGCCTATCCGGAAGTCGTCGCGTTGTGGTGGCCGCGCTTCGAGCGGGTGGCCGCGGCGCTGGTGGCGGAAGAGGCGAAGCGGCCCCGCCCGCTCCGCCGCCACAACGAGCGCAAGGGCGAACTGTCGATCCCGGTCAGCGGGGCCGGGTTCACTCTCACCGGTCGCGCCGACCGCATCGACGAATTCCCCGGCGGCGCGTTGTCCGTGCTCGACTACAAGACCGGCTACGCCCCGACGGCCAAGCAGGTCGCCTCGCTGCTCGCGCCCCAGCTGCCGCTTGAGGCGGCGATGGCGAAGCGCGGCGCGTTCGAGGGCGTGGCGGCGGGCGGAAGCGTGGAGGAACTCGCCTATGTCGGCCTCCGCGGCGGCACGCCGCCGGTGACCGTGACACCGGTCGCGCCGAAGGAAGGCACCATCGACGAACTCGCCGGGCGGGCGTTCGAGCGGCTCGTGGCGCTTCTCGGCCGCTACCGCTCCCCCGGCAGCGGCTATCCCTCGCGCACCGCCATCGCGTTCGAGCGCGAGTTCGCCGGTGATTACGATCACCTCGCCAGGGTGCGCGAGTGGTCGCTCGGCGGAGGAGAGGATTCATGAGCGCGCCCGCCTCGCCCTCCCCGGCACCGGATATTCCGCCCCACACCCGCGCGGCGCAGGCCAATGCCACCGATCCCCTGGCCTCCGCCTGGGTGTCGGCCAATGCCGGCTCGGGCAAGACCTACGTCCTGGTCGGCCGCGTGGTGCGCCTGCTGCTGGCCGGCACCGACCCCGGGCGCATCCTCTGCCTCACCTACACCACCGCCGCCGCCGCCAACATGGCGCAGCGCGTGTTCGACCAGCTGGCGAAGTTCGCGGTGCTCGGCGACGCGGACCTCGCCCTCGCGCTGGAGAAGATCGAGGGCCGGGTACCGGACGCCAACGGGCTCGCCAGCGCGCGCCGGCTGTTCGCCCGCGCGCTGGAGACGCCGGGCGGCCTGAAGATCCAGACCATCCACGCCTTCTGCGCCTCGCTGCTGGCCCAGTTTCCGCTGGAGGCCAACGTCGCCGGCCGCTTCACCGTGATCGACGACCAGATGGCGGCCGAACTGGTGGAAGCCGGCCTCGCGGTCGTGCTGCGCCGGGTTGCCGCCGAGCCGGAAGGCGACCTCGGCCGGATGCTGAATCTCCTCGTCGGCCGCCTCACCGACGGCAGCCTGCGCGAGATGGTGGGCGAACTCGTCGCCCGCCGCGAGATCCTGCGGGCGTGGCTCAGGGAGAGCGGCGGCGTCGAAGGCGCGGTCGGAGCGCTGGCGCCGGCGCTGGGGCTTCGGCCGGGCGACAGCCTCGACAGCCTCGTCCGGGCGTTCTGCGACGGCTGCGCGATCCCCTTCGAGGCGCTGACCCGCCTCGGCGAGGCGCTCGCCTCCGGTGGCAAGCGCGCAGGCGACCGGCTCGCCGACCTCACGCTCTATCGCGATCCGGCGGTGGAGGCCGGCGCGCGGCAGACGGCATGGATGCGGATGCTGTTCGATTCCAAGGGCCTGCCCCGCGGCTTCGAGGCGGCCCTGACGAAGCCGGTCGCCGCGAAGGTCGCCGATCTCGCTCCGGCCTTCGAGGCCGAACAGGCCCGCGTCACCGACCTTCTGGACCGGCTCACCGCCGCGCGGGCGATGGAGTCCACCCGCGCGCTGGTGACGCTGGCGGATGCCGTGCTCGACCATGTCGAGGGCGAGAAGCGCCGCCGCGGCCTGATCGACTATTCCGACCAGGTGGCGCGGGCGGCGGACCTTCTGACCCGCACGGATGCCGCCGCCTGGGTGCGCTACAAGCTCGACCGCGGCGTCGAGCACATCCTCGTCGACGAGGCGCAGGATACCAGCCCGCTGCAATGGCGCGTGGTGCGCAGCCTCGCCGAGGAATTCTTCGCCGGCGAAAGCGCGTTCGGCGGCCGTCGCACCATGTTCGCGGTCGGCGACGAGAAGCAGTCGATCTACGGCTTCCAGGGCGCGGCGCCCGAGGAATTCGCGCGGATGCGGCGCGATTTCCGTGCCCGTTCGGAAGGCGCGGCGCTGCCCTTCCACAATGTCGAGCTGCACCTCTCCTTCCGCTCGACGCCCGACGTGCTCGCCGCCGTCGATGCCGTGTTCGCCGACCCCGCAGCCCATGCCGGCCTGACCTCGCCGTCCCTGCCCCCCGTCCACGAGGCGATCCGCCGGGCGGAACCGGGCCTTGTCGAGATCTGGCCGCCGGTGGCGCCAGCGGAGCGGGAGGCGGACGACGACTGGCTCGCGGCGCTCGACCGGCTCTCCCCGGCGAGCCCCCAGGCCATCGTCGCCGAGCGCATCGCCGATACAATCGCCCGCTGGATGGAACGCGGCGAACGGCTTTCGAACGGCCGGCGGATCGCACCGGGCGACATCCTCGTGCTCGTGCGCAAGCGCGGGCCGTTCGTGGAGGCGGTGAGCCGCGCCCTGAAGCGCCGCGGCGTGCCGGTCGCCGGCGCCGACCAGATCGTGCTCTCCGACCATATCGCGGTGATGGATCTCGTCGCCCTCGGCCGGGTGCTGCTGCTGCCGGCCGACGATCTCAACCTCGCCGCGGTGCTGAAGGGTCCACTGTTCGGCGTCGACGAAACCACCCTGTTCGAACTGGCCCATGGCCGGACCGGCACGCTGTGGGCCGCGCTCGCGGCGCGCGCCGCGAATGATGCCGCGGCCGCCGCGATCCTGGAACGGCTCGAAGGCTGGCGCGCCCGGCTCGACCGGATACGGCCGTTCGAACTCTATGCCGGCGTGCTCGGCCGGGACGGCGGCCGGGCTGCGTTCCTCGCCCGCCTCGGTCCGGAGGCGGACGACGTGCTCGACGCCTTCCTGTCCGCCGCGCTGTCTCACGAGTCCACGGAACCGCCGACGCTGGAGGGCTTCCTCGCCTGGTTCACCGCGCGGCCCTTCCGGGTGCGGCGCGAGACCGAGACCAACCCGCGCGAGGTCCGGGTGATGACGGTGCACGGTTCCAAGGGGCTGGAAGCGCCCGTCGTGTTCCTGGTCGATGGTGGCGGCCCGCCGGTTCACGCCCAGCACGATCCGAAGATCGTCGCCGTTCCGCTGGCGCCCCCTGAGGCCGAGGCCGCGCCCGGTCTCGTCTGGGCGCCGTCGAAGGCGCTGCGGCCCGCGGCGGTCGAACGGCGCATCGTCGAGGAGCGGGAGCGCGCGGCAGCCGAATATCGCCGCCTGCTCTATGTCGCGATGACCCGCGCGGCCGACCGGCTCTATGTCTGCGGCTGGTCGCCGAAGAACGGCCCGGCCGAGCAGTCGTGGACGGCGATGGTCGCGCGCGGGCTGGCACCCGCCGCCGTGGCCGCCACCGATCACGCCGGACGCCAGGTGCTGCGCTGGCGCAAGCCAGATGGCGCGGATGAAGACGGGTGGATGCGAGGCGAAGGAAATGCCGGTCCGGGACAGGCCGGTCCGGAGCCGATCACCGGGCGGCGTGAACATGGTCCAGTGGACGCGATCCCGCCGGCAGAAGACGTCGCAGCCGACGGCGCCACCCCTGCACCGGCCGCGCTGCCGCCATGGCTTCTCGCCGCCCCCCCGCCTGTTCCGCCGGCGCCGCGCGCCGTGACACCGTCATCGGCCCTTTCGCTCGCCGATGCCGAGGACGGCGAGGACACGCCCTTCCCCACGGTCGCGGTGCCCGGCGCCGGTGAGACCGCGGCGCTCGCCCGGGGCCGTCTGATCCACCGCGCGATGGAGCTGATCGCAGCCGGTGGCATCTCCGGCGGGGACGCCATGCGCGCGGCGATCGACCGGCTCGCGGAAGCGGACCCGGCGCTTGCCGGCGACGCCCCGGAGGCCGTCGAACACCGCCGTCGCATCGCCGACGAGATCCTGGCCGTGACGGCGGACCCGGCGTTCGCCCCGCTGTTCTCCGCCGCCGGGCGCTCGGAAGTGACGCTCGCCGGCCGCCTCACCGCCCGGTCCGGCGAGCCGATCGAGGTGTCGGCGCGCATCGACCGGCTGGTGGTGGAGGACGGCCGCGTCGTCGTCGTCGACTTCAAGACCGACCGGCGCGTGCCGGACGGCGCGTCGGACGTGCCGGAAACGCACCTCGCCCAGGTCGCGCTCTATCGCGCGCTGGTGCGCCGGCTGTTTCCCGGCCGGGCGGTCGAGGCCGCGCTGCTCTATACCGCCGGCCCGCGCCTGATCGTGCTGCCGCCGGGTGCCATCGACGCCGCCGCCGCCCGCCTCATCCGCGACTGACCTCCGGCCGGCCCGCCGTCGCGGCCCGGCCGGTACGGAACGCCTGTCGCCGGAGCAAGAAAAAGCCCGGCATCCGTCTGGATGCCGGGCGATAAGGCCGTTTGCGGTCCGCCGGGCGCAGGGCCCGGCCCGCGGCTCCGGTTCAGGCGGCGCGCACCGTCGTCAGGAAGTTCTCCACCTCCAGCCGGAGATTCGAGGCCTGACGGTTCAGCTTGCCCGCCGACGACAGCACCTGCACCGAGGCCGACGACGACGCCTGCGCCGCCTGCGTCACGCCGGTGATGTTGCGCGTCACCTCCTGCGTTCCCTGCGCGGCCTGCTGAACGTTGCGCGCGATTTCCGCCGTCGTCGCGTTCTGCTGCTCCACCGCGGCCCCGATCGCCGCCGCCACCTGGTTGATCTCCGAGATCGTCCGGCCAACGCTCGTGATCGCCGTCACCGCCTCGCCGGTCGAACCCTGGATGCCGCTGATCTGCCCGGAAATCTGCGACGTCGCCTTCGACGTCTGTTCCGCCAGGCTCTTCACCTCCTGCGCGACCACCGCGAACCCGCGGCCCGCTTCGCCCGCACGCGCGGATTCGATCGTCGCGTTCAGCGCCAGCAGGTTCGTCTGCGCCGCGATGTCGCCGATCATCCCGACGATCGCCCCCACCTGCTCCGCCGCCGATTTCAGCCCGCCCATCCGCGAGTTCGTGCTGTCCGCCTCCGAAACCGCCTGCGCCGTCACCGAGGTCGAATACGAGACCTGGTTGCCGATCTCCGCCGACGACGAGGCAAGTTCCTCCACCGCCGCCGCCACCGTCTGCACGTTGGTCGCCGCCTGCTCGGCCGCCGCCGCGACCGCCGCCGCCTGCGCGGTCGTCTCCTCCGCCGTCGCCGTCAGGGTCTGCGCCGCGGCTTCCAGTTCCGCCGCAGCCGACGACACCATCTCCACGATCTCGCCCACCGCGCCCTCGAACCGGTTCGCAAGCTCGTGCATGTCCCGCTTGCGCTGTTCGGCCATCTCCGCCTCGAGCCGCGCCTGCTCCTCGCGCATCCGCTCCGTCTCCGCCAGATCGTCGCGGAAGATCGCCAGCACGTGCGCCTGTTCGCCCAGCTCGTCCGACCGCTTCTCATAAGGAATCGGCGTCGCGAGATCGCCCTTCGCGATCTTCTCCATCGCCTTGGTGATCAGCGCGATCGGACGCGCGATCCAGAACGCCGCATACAGCGCGGACCCCAGCAGAACCAGGATAAGGCCGCCGGTCAGCGCCAGCAGTAGCGAGGTCGAGCGCGCAATGGCCGCATCCGCCGCCTTTGTGGCGGTGACCGACCGCTCCCTGGCGACGGAGACGGCAGCCTCGGCGAGGCCGAGCGCCGCGGCGGCGGCCGGCTCGGCCTGCTCGCGCGCGATCTTGGTCTTGGCGTCCTGATGCACGATCAGCTCGCGCAGCACCTTGTCGTAGTCGTCGAAGATCTTCTCGAACTCGGTGATGCGGTCGGCGGCCTTCGTGGCGGAGACCGCACTGCGCACGTTCGACAGCGTGACGCGATTGCCCTTGACCGCGAAATCAACGCTGGCGAGCGATCCCTTGTCGCCGGTCGCCACGAAGCGCCACACCGCGCCGCTCGACCCGCGGAAATAGCCGTCGACGGTGCGAATGGCGCCGACGGCGGCCTCACCGCCGGTGGCGAGATCCGGCTTGGCACTGCGGTAGAGCTTGTCCCAGGCCGCCGACAGGTCGCTGAGCTCCTTCAGTTTGACGACCGCCGCCATGTGTTCGGTCGCGATCTCCTCCGCCGCCGTGCCGTAGCGCGTGATGTCGTCGGAGAGATCCCGCAGGCGCTTGGCGTTCTCCGGCAGCTGCGTGAGCTTCACCGCCCTCGACAGGTCGATCTTCGCCGCGCCGACATCGATCGGAATCGTGCCGGACAGGTCGTTGATGTCGGAAAGCTTGTAGGACAAGAGCATGTCCTTGGTGTTGGATTCGAGCTTGCGCACTGCCGTGGTCGCCCGCAGGGCGAGCGTCAGGATCTCGCTTTGCGCCCGCGCCGCCTCGCTCGCCGCCTCCACGTCCTGCCCCGCCTTGATCTGAGCGGCGATCAGGCCGCCGGCGAGCAGCACCCCGACGGCCGCGCTCAGCCCGAGTTTAACGCCGATATTGAAGCGCATCGTAGCCAGCCCCCTCCCCTTAATGGGATTTGCGCGTTTCTTCCCATTGTCGGGATAGGAGATGAGGCTTGCACGAAGATTGCGTGCCTTTCGTACTGCAACGCAATATTCGTACAGAGCACATGCAAAACAGGCGGCATGGCGGCGTGAGGGCACCGACGCCGAGGGGGCGGATCGGCAGGGCCCAAACAGAAAAGCCCGGCATCCTGCGGGATGCCGGGCTCGATGCCGGGACGGCGCGGTCCGGTCCGCCGGGCGAGCACGCCCACCCGGCTCGGCTCCGGTTCAGGCGGCGCGCACCGTCGTCAGGAAGTTCTCCACCTCCAGCCGGAGATTCGAGGCCTGACGGTTCAGCTTGCCCGCCGACGACAGCACCTGCACCGAGGCCGACGACGACGCCTGCGCCGCGTGCGTCACGCCGGTGATGTTGCGCGTCACCTCCTGCGTTCCCTGCGCCGCCTGCTGAACGTTGCGCGCGATCTCCGCCGTCGTCGCGTTCTGCTGCTCCACCGCGGCCCCGATCGCCGCCGCCACCTGGTTGATCTCCGAGATCGTCCGGCCGACGCTCGTGATCGCCGTCACCGCATCGCCCGTCGAACCCTGGATGCCGCTGATCTGCCCCGAAATCTGCGACGTCGCCTTCGACGTCTGCTCCGCCAGGCTCTTCACCTCCTGCGCCACCACCGCGAACCCGCGGCCCGCTTCGCCCGCACGCGCGGATTCGATCGTCGCGTTCAGCGCCAGCAGGTTCGTCTGCGCCGCGATATCGCCGATCATCCCGACGATGGCGCCAACCTGCTCCGCAGCCGATTTCAGCCCGCCCATCCGCGAGTTCGTGCTGTCCGCCTCCGAAACCGCCTGCGCCGTCACCGACGTAGAATACGAGACCTGGTTGCCGATCTCCGCCGACGACGAGGCAAGCTCCTCAACCGCCGCCGCCACCGTCTGCACATTGGTCGCCGCCTGCTCCGCCGCCGCCGCCACCGCCGCCGCCTGCGCGGTCGTCTCCTCCGCCGTCGCCGTCAGCGTCTGCGCCGCCGCTTCCAGTTCCGCCGCAGCCGACGACACCATCTCCACGATCTCGCCCACCGCGCCCTCGAACCGGTTCGCAAGCTCGTGCATGTCCCGCTTGCGCTGTTCGGCCATCTCCGCCTCGAGCCGGGCCTGCTCCTCGCGCATCCGCTCCGTCTCCGCCAGATCGTCGCGGAAAATCGCCAGAACGTGCGCCTGTTCGCCCAGCTCGTCCGACCGCTTCTCATAAGGAATCGGCGTCTCGAGATCGCCCTTCGCGATCTTCTCCATCGCCTTGGTGACCAGCGCGATCGGACGCGCGACACCGAAGGCCGCGTACACCGCGGATCCCAGCAGAACCAGCACAAGCCCGCCGAGCATCGAGAGCATCAGCGTCTCGCCGTTCGAGATCGCCACCCCGGTCGTCTGTGCGGCCTCGGCGGTCCGCTTCCGGACGTCGGCGACGAGCGTGTCCGACAGCGCCAGGGCTGCCGCTGCGGCGGACGCGGCGTCGGTATTGGCGATCTCGGCCTTCGAAACCGTGCGCGCGACCACGAAATTGACGATGCCGGTGTACTGCTTGAACAGATCCTCCAGCGGCTTCAGCTGTTCCAGAACCGGGTTGTCGGCGAGATTGCGGTGGATCGACTTGAAATCGTCCCGGGTCGCCATCAGCTTGGCGTCGAGGGTCGACGACGCCGTCGCGTTTCCGGTGGCGACGAGGGTCCACAGGACGATTGACGTCTCCTGGATGCGGGCGTTCACCCCTGCGAGCACGTTGGCGTAGTTGCCGCCGACCGCGGAAAAATCGGATCGGGCGAACTGGTACTGGGCGGCCCAGTCCTTGGTGAATTTTTCCAGCTTCGCGGTGGCCTCGACCAGACCCTTCTGCTTGTCGCCGATCGCCGTCGCCGCCCCGACATAGCGCGTCGTCTGCAAGGCCAGATCTTTCAGGCGCTGGCGGTTCTCCGGCGATTGCGCCATTTGTCCCGCTCGGGCGAGGTCGGCCGAAGTCGACTTGAGCGAGGCCTGCATCCCGGCGACCAGTTGGTCGATCTCGCCGGCATTGAAGCTCGCCCGGATATCGCGCTCGTCGGCCCGCAGCTTCTGGAGATTGCTGGCCGCCCGCATGGAGATCTCGAGAATCTCGGCCTGAGCCGCGTTCTCGTCGACGGCCTGCCCGATCTCCGCGTCGACGTTCAACTGCACCGCAGCAGTTCCAATGGCCAGCAGCAATCCGATCGCCGCGCTCAGCCCGAGCTTGGCACCAATATTCAGCCGCATGAAAAATCCGCCCATATATCCGTGAAACCGCGCCCCTGAGGGGCGGCAATATTGTCCAGCGGATAGCTTGTCTGGGGATTGTGGGCGGGGCCGAAAATGCTGCGGCGCGACAGTAAATCTGAGGATTTCGCCCAGATCACGCCGCGCCGCAACGCCATGGACGAGGCAACGACCGGGGCGGTTCCCGGCCTGCTGGCGTCGGCTTCAGTGCGCCTCGTCCCAGTTGTGGGCGGCGCGCGCATCGACTTTCAACGGCACTGAAAGGTCGACCGCCGGCTTCGGCGCGACCTCCATGACATCCACAACCAGCTTCGCGGTGGCGTCCACCTCGGCCTCCGGCACCTCGAACACCAGTTCGTCGTGGACCTGCAGCAGCATCCGCGCGGAAAGTCCGGCAGCCGCAAGCGCGGGTTCCATGCGGATCATGGCCCGGCGGATGATGTCGGCGGCGGAACCCTGGATGCGGGCGTTGATGGCGGCGCGCTCCATGAAGGCGCGCATGGAGGGATTGGAGGACGTGATCTCGGGATAGTGCGCCCGCCGCCCGAACAGGGTCTCGACATAGCCGTGGGCGCGCGCGAACGCCTTGGTCTCGTCCATGTAGTCGCGGATGCCGGGGAAGCGCTCGAAATAGCGGCGGATATAGGCGCCGGCTTCCTCACGGGGAATGCCGAGCTGGTTGGCGAGGCCGAAGGCGGAAATGCCGTAGATGATGCCGAAATTGATCGCCTTGGCCCGCCGCCGCACCGCCGGGTCCATCCCCTCGACCGGCACGCCGAACATCTCGGATGCCGTCAGGGCGTGAATGTCGATGCCCTTCTCGAACGCCGTTTTGAGCTGGGGAATGTCCGCAATTTCCGCCAGCACCCGCAGCTCGATCTGCGAATAGTCGGCCGAAAGCAGCAGGTGGCCCGGCTCGGCGATGAAGGCCGAGCGGATCTTGCGGCCCTCCTCGTTGCGGACCGGGATGTTCTGGATGTTCGGCTCCGACGAGGACAGGCGGCCCGTGGTGGTGGACGCCAGCGAGAACGAGGTGTGGACCCGCCCGGTCTCCGGGTTCACATAGCCCGGCAGCGCGTCGGTATAGGTCGATTTCAGCTTGGCGAGCTGGCGCCATTCGAGAATCTTGGCCGGCAGGGCGTAGCCCTGTGCCGCCAGTTCCTCCAGCACGTCGGCGCCGGTCGCCCACGCCCCGGTCTTGGTCTTCTTGGCGCCCGGCAGGCCCATCTTGCCGAACAGGATGTCGCCGAGCTGCTTCGGCGAGGCGACGTTGAACGGCTCGCCGGCAAGGTCGGCGATCTCCGCCTCGGCCCGCGCCATGCCCTGGGCGAACTCGCCGGAAAGCCGCGACAGGATCTGGCGGTCGATTGCCACGCCGCGCCGCTCCATGCGCGCCAGCACCGGAAGCAGCGGACGCTCCAGCCGCTCGTAGACGGTCGTCATGGATTCCGCCGCGAGCCGGGGCTTCAGCACCCGCCAAAGCCGCAGCGTCACGTCCGCGTCCTCGGCGGCGTAGGCGGTCGCCTTGTCGAGCGGAACCCGGTCGAACGTCACCGCGTTCTTGCCGGACCCGGCCACCTCCTTGAAAGGGATCGGCGTATGGCCGAGATGGCGCACCGAAAGATCGTCCATGCCGTGGCTGCGGTCGCCCGCGTCCAGCGCGTAGGAGATCAGCATGGTGTCGTCGAACGGCGCGACCTCGATGCCGTAGCGCACCAGCACCAGCCAGTCATATTTCAGGTTCTGGCCGATCTTGAGCACCGTGCGGTCCTCGGCCAGGGTCTTGAGCCGGGCGATCGCCTCGCCAAGCGGGATCTGGCCGGCCACCGGCCCGCCGCCGAACAGGCCCTCGTCGGCGCTGCGGTGGGCGAGCGGAACGTAGCAGGCCCGGCCCGGTGCAGTGGCAAGGCTGAAGCCGACGAGATCGGCCTGCATGGCATCGAGCGCGTTGGTCTCGGTGTCGAGCGCCACCAGCCCCTGCTCCCGCGCCTCGTCGATCCAGCGGTCCAGCGCGTCGATGGTCGTCACGGTCTCGTAGGCATCGCGGTCGAAGGGCGTCGTCGTCGCCTCCGTCGCCCGGACGGCGGCGAGGGACGCCGGTGTTCCGGCGGCGGCCGGCGCGGGCACCGCGGGCACCGCACCGGCGGCGACCGGCACGGGGAGCGCGGCCTCGCCGGTGTCGGCCATGTTGTCGGCCATCGGGCCGGCGCCGCCGTCCGCCGCGGCCGTCACCGAGGGGCCGTAACGGCCGATGGCGAAGGCCGGGTCCGGGTCGACCTGCGAAACGTCGACGCCGCCCATGTCGGCGACGCGGCGCGTCAGCGTCGTGAACTCGAGCGCCTTCAGGAAGGCCGTCACCGCCTTGGCGTCGGGTTCCACCAGGCCGAGATCGGCCAGCGGAACCTCGACGGCGACGTCGTCGACGAGCTTCACGAGCTGCTTGGAGACGAGCGCGAGTTCGCGGGCGTTCTGCAGGTTCTCCCGCCGCTTGGGCTGCTTGATCTCGCCGGCGCGCTCCAGCAGGGTTTCGAGATCGCCATATTCGAGGATCAGCCCGGCGGCGGTCTTGATGCCGATGCCCGGCACCCCCGGAACGTTGTCGGTGGAATCGCCGGCGAGCGCCTGCACGTCCACCACCTTGTCCGGCGGCACGCCGAAATAGTCCACAACCTCCTCGTAGCCGATGCGCCGCTCGGCGCGGAACGAACCGCGCTTGGCCTCGCCGGACGCCGGATCGTACATGGCGACGCCGGGGCGGATGAGCTGCATCAGGTCCTTGTCGGCCGAGATGATCAGGACGTCCGCCCCGGCCGCGTTCGCCTGCCGCGCATAGGTCGCGATCAGGTCGTCGGCCTCATAGACGTCCTGCTCGACCGGAATCATCCCGAAGGCGCGAACCGCCGCCCGCATCAGCGGGAATTGCGGGATGAGATCGGCTGGCGGCTCCGGCCGGTTCGCCTTGTAGGGCGGATAGATCGCCTTGCGGAACGAATTCTCCGATTTGTCGAAGATGATCGCGAGGTGGGTGGGACGGATGCCGACGGCCCCCTCGCGGACGAATTGCAGAAGCTTGGTGCAGAACAGCCGGACAGCGCCGGTGGGCAGCCCGTCGGAGCGATAGTTGTATTTCCGGTCCTGATTCATGGACTGGAAATAGGCGCGGAATACGAATGATGAGCCGTCGACCAGAAAGACGTGGTCGCCCGGGCCGATGGGGGCCGGGTGACGGGTGGCGGCGGGCGGAGCGGATTGCGGCTGTTCTGACATGGCCGCGACCATGCCACCGCCGCACGGCGGAGAAAAGCGGGCATCGGCGATTGCCGCCGCTCGGTCGTCTTTCCACCCCGCCGGCCGCGCGGCGACGGGGCGGGCGGGTCGCCCGCTCTCCGTGACCGGGGCGGTGCAGGCAGTCCGGGCGAGGGACCCGGGCCACCCCTCAAATTCGCCACATCGACGGTCCATCGGGCACTGTCGAGACGGAACGGGAGACGAACGGATCATGGCGCGCAGGCCGAGCGAACGCAGGGAGCCGAGCTTCCACGGGGGAGGTTCGGATGTGGACGGCGGCGGCTTCCGCGCCGATCCCCGCGACCGCCCGGTTCCCGTCGCGGCCAAGGCGAAGCCCGAGAAGGGCTGGTCCGAAAAGCCGAAGGCATCCGGCAAGGCCGCGGCCAAATCCGCGGGCGGCGGCAGGGGTAGGGCTGCGCGGCGCAAGCGCGGCTCGTTCCTCGGCCGGCTCGTCCGCCGCGTCATCGTGTGGTGCCTCGTCATCGGCTTCTGGGGCGCGGTCGCCGGCGCGGGCGTCATCGGCTACTACGCCGCGACCATGCCGCCGATCGACGAGTGGGCGGTGCCGAAGCGCCCGCCGAACGTCCGCATCGTCTCCGAGACCGGCGACATCATCGCCAATCGCGGCGATACCGGCGGCGAGCGCGTGCCGCTCGCCGAAATGCCGAAGGTGATGCCGGAAGCCGTGGTCGCGATCGAGGACCGGCGGTTCTACGACCACTGGGGCATCGACCCGATCGGCCTCGCCCGCGCCTTCGTCACCAATCTAACCGCTGGCGGCCTCGTCCAGGGCGGCTCGACGCTCACCCAGCAGCTCGCCAAGAACCTGTTCCTGGAGCCCGACCGCACCCTCCAGCGCAAGATCCAGGAAGCCATCCTCTCGTTCCGGCTGGAGGCGAAGTACTCCAAGGACGAGATCCTCGACATGTACCTGAACCGGGTCTATCTCGGCGCCGGCGCCTATGGCGTCGATGCCGCGGCCCGGCGCTATTTCGGCGTGTCGGCCCGCGACCTGACCCTGCCGCAGGCGGCGATGATCGCCGGCCTCCTCAAGGCGCCCTCGAAATTCGCGCCGACGCGCGACCTCGCGCTGTCGCAGAACCGCGCCGCCGTGGTGCTCGGCGCCATGCGCGAGGAAGGCTACATCACGGACGCCCAGCTCAAGGACGCGCTCGCCAATCCGGCCAAGCCCGTGGCGCGCGACCTCGTCGCCAGCGGCGGCTACGTCGCCGACTGGGTGATGGACCAGCTTCCCGGCTATGTCGGCGCGATCGATACCGACGTGGTCGTCGAGACCACCATCGATTCCGCGCTCCAGCGCACCGCCGAGGTGACGCTGAAGAAGGGTCTCGACACCGACGGCAAGAAATATGGCGTCAGCCAGGGCGCGGTGGTCATCCTCGACGCCGGCGGCGCGGTGAAGGCCCTCGTCGGCGGACGCGATTATACGGAGAGCCAGTTCGACCGCGCCGTGAACGCCAAACGCCAGCCGGGCTCGTCGTTCAAGCCGTTCGTCTATCTCACCGCGCTCGAGCACGGCATGACGCCGAGTTCTGTCGTCGTCGACCAGCCCGTGAGCATCGGCAGCTGGAACCCGGAAAACTACGGTCACAAGTACCGCGGCGCGGTGACGCTGACCCAGGCGATCGCCAACTCGCTCAACACCATCTCGGTGCAGCTCGTGCTGAAGTTCGGCCCGGAGGCCGTGATCGACACCGCCCACCGGCTCGGCATCACCTCGGCGCTCACGCCCAACGCCTCGATCGCGCTCGGCACCTCGGAAGTCTCGCTGCTGGAGCTGACCTCCGCCTATGTGCCGTTCTCCAACGGCGGCATCGGCGTCGTGCCCCACGTCATCCGCCGCATCACCACGCCGGACGGCAAGGTGCTCTACGAGCGCCGCAGCGGCGGCGCCCGCCAGGTGGTGGCGCCGCAATATGTGGGCGAGATGAACGCCATGATGTCCGAGGTCATCCTCTCGGGCACGGGCCAGCGCGCCCGCATCAAGGGATGGCCGGCGGCCGGCAAGAGCGGCACCAGCCAGAGCTACCGCGACGCCTGGTTCATGGGCTACACCGGCTACTTCACCACCGGCGTCTGGCTCGGCAACGACGACGGCAAGCCGACCAAGAACATGACCGGCGGCACGCTGCCGGCCAAGATCTGGGGCGAGCTGATGACCGGCATCCACAAGGGCATGCAGGTGGCCGAGCTTCCGGGGGCGCGCGCCGCGGCCGAGGCGGCGGCGGCCTCCACGGCGGCGATCCCGGATGACGGTCCGATCGCACCGAACCCGCAGCAGGCCCAGCCGCAATATGCGCCGGCCCAGCAACAGACCGGCAGCGGGCTCGTCCGCCCGCAAGCCGGCAAGAAGGACTTCTTCCAGCAATTGTTCGGCGGCTGACGGTCGCGGCGGCGGCGCCCGCGCGCCGTTGCCGAAAGCCCTTGGCGTCGGGCAATCTGGTTGCCCGTATCTTCGTCGTCGATGCCGTCCCGTGCCATCGCCACGGCGCGCCTGCGCCGCGGTGCCCGCGTTCCGCGTGTTCTCCCGCCGTCCTCGGTCTCCTGATCTTCCTTGCCACCGCGAGGTCCGCCGCCGTGAACCCCTACGACATCGCCGGAGAAGCCACCGATGTGCTCGTCGTCGGCGCCGGGCCGGCCGGGCTCAGCCTCGCCATCAACTGCCGGCGCTTCGGGCTGTCGGTCCGGGTGATCGACCGCCATCCGGAGCCGGACCGGACCTCGCGCGCGCTCGCGGTGTGGAGCGGCAGCCTGGAGGCGCTGTCGGCCGTCGGCGTCGCCGAGGACATCCGCGCGGAAGGCCTCACCATCGGCCGCGTCACGGTCGGCGACGGCGCGCGCGTGCTGCTCGACGAGGAAACCGGCGTGGACCATGCCGGCCCGTTCCCCCAGCCGGTGATCCTGCCTCAATGGCGCACCGAGCAGATCCTCGCAGACCGCCTCGCGGCGCTCGGCGTCCGGGTCGAGCGCGGCGTGGCGCTCGTCGCCATCGACCAGGAGCGCGACCGGGTGTTCGCCACGCTCCATCACGGCGAGGACACGCCCGAACGGGCGGTCGCCGGGTTCGTGGTCGGCTGCGACGGCGGCGCCAGCGCGGTGCGCCACCTGCTCGAGATCGAGGCCGAGGATTTTTCCGACCCGGAAACCCACGTGTTCTGCGACGGCCGGATCGAGGGTCCGCTGCAGCCCGGCACGCTCTATCTCTGGTCCGGCGAAGGCGGCAGCATCGCGCTGTCGCCCATCGACGGCGAGACGTGGCGGATGACGGCGCGGCGCCAGGCCGCGCCCCCACCGGCACCGTCCGGAAGCCACCCCGGCCCGGATGCGGACGGCGCGGCCACTGGCGAACCGCCGCCCGAACCGCCGCCGACGCGCGAGGAAATGCAGCATTACCTCACCTTGAGCGGCCCGCCGGGCCTCTCGATCGCATCGGTCTCGTGGCTCGCCGCCTATCGCGCCGGCGAGTTCGTCGCCGAGCGATATCGCGACGGCCGCTGCTATCTCGTCGGCGACGCGGCGCACGTGCTGTCGCCGACCGGCGGGCAGGGGCTGAACATGGGTATCATGGATGCCGCCAACCTCGCGTGGAAGCTCGCCCAGATCGCGCGCGGGCGGGGCGACGTCCAGGCGCTCGCCGACAGCTACGAGGCCGAGCGGCGGCCGATCGCGAAGGCGGTGATCGAAAGCTCGCTCGTCCGGCTGCTCGCGGGTTTCGCCGGCGGCATCGTCGCCCGCACCACGCGGGACGTCGCGGTCAAGGCGCTGTCCCGGCTGGCGCCGCTGCGGCGGCGGATGCTGGCGGATCTCGCCGACAGCGCGGCGAGCTACCGCGAGGGCGCGCTCGCCGGCCTGCGGCGCATGGTGACGGCGGGAACGCCGACGGTGGGCGAGCGGGCGCTCGATGCCCCCTATCACGACCCGGAGACGGGCAAGGCCGGCTCGCTCTGGCCGCTGCTCTGCGGCCTCGACGCCCGCGAGACCGGCAAGAGCGACGGTCCCGTGCACACGCTTCTCCTGTTCGGCGACGCCACGGCGACGCGGGCGATCGCGCTGTCCGTCGAGGAATTCGGCCCCGCGGTGCGCATCGTCCAGCTCGATGCCGTCACCGATCCCGATGGCGAGGCGGCGCGGCGCTACACTGTCGATCCGGGCGGCTGGGTGCTCGTGCGGCCCGATCAGGTGGTGGGCACGCGCGGCGGCCCGCTCGATGTGGGGCTGATCGATTCCTATGCGGAACTCGCGCTGCGCCTGCCCGAAGCGCGCTGACACGGCCGCGCGAAACTGATTTGCCGGCAAAGTCCGGCAATTTTTCGTGTTCCGCCGCGCGCCTGCGGTCGCGCCTGCGCAACCCCGCGCCATCGCGACAGCCGGCGGCCTGTGGCCCGCATCCGCTGAAGGACCGGCGGAATCCCATGCCCGTTCAGCCTCTTGCAGGCGACCCGGCCTTCGGGCCGGACGCCCTCGGTGCCATGCGAACGTCATTCGGCCGCGGCGCCGGGCGACAGCAGGGCCTTCCGCGCCCCGTCGCCGCCGCAGGGCGGGGGTGTCCGCAAACATTGTCACATTACCGTCGGGCAACTATGTTTCTGATGGCGGTTAACGGTTCGCAGGCGCCCGACGAAAAGGGTGTTGTGAGCGCGGGGCCGGAACGGCCGGCGCCGGGTTGGCTGCCGGGCCACCAGTGAAGCCCGCCGCCATCGGAGGAAGCATGAGACGATCGACGCCGCCGTCTTCCGATGTCCTTGCCGAAGCGTTCCCGAGCCGCCGGGCCGGCGCGCTCGGCCTCGTCGATGCCGGTGCCGGCGTCGCGCGCACGGCGATGACCGCCCTGATGTCCGCCAACCCCCGGTTCGGCGAGGCCGCGCTTCCCTTCAGGCCGTTGGCGCCCGCGGGCATCCGCATTCCCGGCGGCCGCCGCGAGCCGCTCGATCCGAACGCCCCGACGCTCGGCCGCCTGGGTCCGCTGGAGGTGCGCCTCGCCCGCACCCGGCAGGAGATCAAGCGCTCCCAGTCGATCCGCTACAAGGTGTTCTACGAGGAGATGTCGGCCATCGCCGACGCGATGGCGATGATGAGCCGGCGCGACGTCGATGCCTTCGACGACATCTGCGACCACATGCTGGTGATCGATCACGAGGCGCCGGCCAAGCGCTTCCAGCGGCGCAAGCCGAAGGTGGTCGGCACCTACCGGCTGCTGCGCCGGGATATCGCCGACCGCTACGACGGCTTCTATTCCACCTCGGAGTTCGACCTCTCGCCCCTGCTCGACGCGCGGCCCTACCGCCGCATTCTGGAGCTCGGCCGGTCGTGCGTGCTGGAGCCCTACCGCTCCAAGCGCACGCTGGAACTGCTTTGGCACGGGGTATGGACCTACACGCTGGAGCACGGCTGCGACCTGATGATCGGCTGCGCCAGCCTCGAGGGCACCGACCCGGATCTCCTGGCGATGCCGCTGTCGTTCCTGCACCATTTCTGCCGCGCGCCAGACGGCCTGCGGCCTTCGGCCCTGCCCGACCGCTTCGTGGAAATGAACCGGATGCCGAAGGAGGCGATCAACGCCAAGGCGGCGCTCCATGCGCTGCCGCCGCTGATCAAGGGCTATCTGCGGCTCGGCGCCAAGATCGGCGACGGCGCGGTGATCGACCACCAGTTCGGCACGACGGACGTGCTGATCGTGCTGCCGGTCGACGAGATCAACACGCGCTACATCAACTATTACGGCGCCGACGCCAGCCGCCACGCCGGCTAGAGCGCTTTCCGATCGGATGGCAACATCCGACCGACATGAAAACGCTCCAGACTCAAAAGCTCGAAAATAGTCCGCCGGACCGGCTCTCCGGACGACGGGGCTTGATGGCGGGGCTGTGTCCGGCGCCGGGCTTCCGTGCGCATGCCGTTCCGGCCGTCGCCGTCCCGCGCGTACCGGCCGATCGCCCGGAGGATCTTCGGGATGCCGCGCCTGTCGATCGCCGGGACGCAGAACGGCCATTCCCAACCGTGCGCGTGCTTTGTAGTCTGAAACGGTTCCAAAATGCTTCTCGGCCGGCCCGACGTGTCGGGGCGACCTGAAGGCATCCCCGCTGCAACGACCGGAGCATGTTCCGGGCTCAGAACGTGGCATCCATGGCTCATTCCCCGACCGCCCAGCGCTACAATCCCGCCATCGTCGCCCTGCACTGGCTCATCGCCATCCTCGTGGCGGTGGTCTACGGGCTGACCTACGTCTGGGACGGTGTCCCGGACGAGGATGTTCCGTTCGTCAAGGACCTGCACATGGGCCTCGGCTTCACCGTGCTGGTGCTGGTGATCGCGCGCATCGTCATCCGGCTGTCCACCGCCTCGCCGCCGGCGGCGCAGAGCGGCTGGCCGTTCCTCGACAGGATCGGCAGCCTCGCCCACGTCCTGCTCTATTTCCTGCTCCTGGCCGTCACCATCCTCGGCGTGACCTACGTGCAGTCGCGGGCGCGCGGCATTCCCCTCGGCTTCATGGAAATCCCGGCACTGTTGACGGACCCGGTCGCCCGCGACACCTCACGCTCGATCCGCGAGGTTCACGAACTCGCCGCCAACGCCCTGATCGCGCTCGCCATCGTCCATGCGCTGGCGGCGCTGTTCCATCAGTTCGTCCTGCGGGACCGCCTGCTGCGGCGGATGACGTTCGGCGGGCGGTAAGCCGGTCCTCGCGATCGGATGGCCTGATCCGGTCTCACGGCCTCGCACCAGATTCGACAGGCCCCGGCATGATCCGGCGGACGGGGCCGGCCCGGGCCTTGCGCCTGAACACCGGGGCATCCTTCGCCATCGCCGACCGCACCCTCCACAAACCGCACCCTTCACCAACCACAGACGAAAACGGCCGGAGAGGTTCCCCTCTCCGGCCGTCGGTATTTCAGGGCGGGCGCCTGGAGCATATCCCGTTCAGATCGAACCGATCTGAACGACACGGATATGCTCAAGCTTTTGAAGCCGGGGGGATTTCTTGTCGATCGGATGAGTCCATCCGATCGGAAAGCGCTCTAGCCCCCCATGGATGTCGGATTGGCGCTTACGCGGCCTCGCCCGAGATCTCCTGCCCGGTCTCCTGGTCCACGACCTTCATGGACAGGCGCACCTTGCCGCGCTCGTCGAAGCCGAGCAGCTTCACCCACACCTTGTCGCCTTCCTTCACCACGTCGGTGACCTTCTGGGGCCGGCCGTTGGTGAGCTGCGAAATGTGGACGAGGCCGTCGCGCGAACCGAAGAAGTTCACGAAGGCGCCGAACTCGACGCACTTCACGACCGTGCCCTCGTAGATCGCACCCATTTCCGGCTCGGCGGCGATGCCCTTGATCCAGTTCATCGCGGCCTTGATGGCCTTGCCGTCGGACGATGCGATCTTGATGGTGCCGTCGTCGGCGATGTCGATCTTGGCGCCGGTCTTCTCCACGATCTCGCGGATCACCTTGCCGCCCGAACCGATGACTTCTCGGATCTTGTCGACCGGGATCTTCATCACCTCGATGCGCGGCGCGTACTCGCCGAGCTCCGGACGGGCCTCGGTCAGCGCCTTCGACATCTCGTTGAGGATGTGGAGACGGCCGCCCTTGGCCTGCTCGAGGGCGACCTTCATGATCTCCTCGGTGATGCCGTTGATCTTGATGTCCATCTGCAGCGCGGTCACGCCGGCTTCGGTGCCCGCGACCTTGAAGTCCATGTCGCCGAGATGATCCTCGTCACCGAGGATGTCGGACAGCACCGCGAAGCGCTCGCCTTCCTTGATGAGGCCCATGGCGATGCCCGCCACCGGACGCTTCAGCGGCACGCCGGCATCCATCAGCGACAGCGAGGAGCCGCACACCGTCGCCATCGAGGACGAGCCGTTCGACTCGGTGATCTCGGAGACGACGCGGATGGTGTAGGGGAACTCATGCTTCGGCGGCAGGATCGGGTGCACCGCGCGCCACGCCAGCTTGCCGTGGCCGACTTCGCGGCGGCCGGGCGAACCCATGCGGCCGGTCTCGCCCACGGAATAGGGCGGGAAGTTGTAGTGCAGCAGGAAGTTTTCCTTGTAGGTGCCTTCCAGCGAATCGATGAACTGCTCGTCCTCGCCGGTGCCGAGGGTGGCGACGACCAGGGCCTGGGTCTCGCCGCGGGTGAACAGCGACGAGCCGTGGGCGCGCGGCAGCACGCCGACCTGCGACAGGATCGGACGGACGGTCACGAGGTCACGGCCGTCGATGCGCACCTTCTCGTCGAGGATGCGGTTGCGGACGGTCGAGGCCTCCAGCTCCTTGAACAGCTCGGAAACGAGCTGCGGGGCCGGCGCGGCCGGATCTTCCGGGTTCACCAGCGCGGCGACGACGCTGGCCTTCACCGCCGAGATCTGCTCGCGGCGCTCGGCCTTCGCCGGAATGCGGTAGGCGGCGGCGAGGCCTTCGGAGGCGATCTCGGCGACGCGGGCGGCGAGCGCCTCGTTGCCGGTCTCCGGCAGCGCACGCGGCTCCTTGGCGGCCTTCTCGGCAAGGCGGATGATGGCGTCGATCACCGGCTGGAAGCCGGTGTGGCCGAACATCACCGCGCCGAGCATGACCTCTTCGGACAGCTCGCGGGCTTCCGATTCCACCATCAGCACCGCGTCGCCCGTGCCGGCGACCACGAGGTCGAGGTCGGAATCGGCGCGGCTGTCATGAGCCGGGTTCAGCACGTACTGGCCGTTGATGTAGCCGACGCGGGCGCCACCGATCGGGCCCATGAACGGCACGCCGGACAGCGTCAGGGCGGCGGACGCCGCGACCAGCGCGAGGATGTCCGGATCGTTCTCGAGGTCGTGGGAGAGCACGGTCACGATGACCTGGGTCTCGCACTTGTAGCCGTCGGCGAACAGCGGGCGGATCGGGCGGTCGATCAGGCGCGAGGTCAGCACCTCGTGCTCGGACGGGCGGCCTTCGCGCTTGAAGTAGCCACCCGGGATCTTGCCGGCGGCGAACGCCTTTTCCTGGTAGTGGACGGTCAGCGGAAAGAAGTCGAGGCCCGGCTTCGGGGCCTTCTCGGAAACGACGGTGGCGAGCACGGCGGTCTCGCCGTAGGTGGCGAGCACGGCGCCGTCGGCCTGGCGCGCGATGCGGCCGGTCTCGAGGGTCAGCGTGCGGCCGGCCCACTCGATCTGTTCGCGTTCGATCTGGAACATGGATGTCTTCCTTCCTGTCGCGGGACCGCGAAGGTCGACACGGGCAAGACGGCGAGACGGCCGGACCGATGCACTTTCTGCGCGACGGTCCCGTTCGGGTCCCCGTCTTCGGCCGTCCGGCAATCCTGCCCCGTGGTCTCCCTTCGCGGGCGGCGCCGGCGGCCCTGATGGCCCTCCCCGGTCGCGTCCCGCTGGTGGCGTGTTGGATGCCGCCGGCGTCCTGTCCGCACCGCCGGCCATTGCCGCGGTGCGTCAGACGCCGCCGGAACCCGATGAAGTGGCAGACCCGGCCGGATCGGCTGGGCCCGGCTTCCCCGGCGCCCGTTCCGTGCGGGTCGTCTCGATCCCGTGGAACATGTGCCGGCGCGGCCGCGCACGGCCGCTTGAAAATCAGAGGCGCCGGAAGCGGTCTGCTCCCCGGCGCCCCTATGGCATCAGCGGCGCAGGCCGAGGCGCTGGATCAGCGTCTGGTAGCGCGCAAGCTCGGTCTTCTTCAGATGATCGAGGAGGCTGCGACGCTGGCTGACCAGCTTCAGGAGGCCGCGGCGGGAATGGTTGTCCTTGGCGTGGCTCTTGAAGTGCTCGGTCAGGTTGACGATGCGCTCGGAGAGGATCGCAACCTGCACCTCGGGCGAACCGGTATCGCCCGGCTTGGTGGCGTATTCGGCGATGATCGCCTGCTTGCGTTCGGCGGTAACCGACATCGGTGGTCCTTTCATGATGGCGCCGTAAGGCGCCGATGGTGTGGTGCGCGGCGGACGCCGAACCCGGTGCTGCAACGGAGGGCGCGTGCGGCCAAGCCGCAGCGATCCGTTGCGATCGGGATCGAGGGTCCGCGCCCCGGCCGCTCCCTTGGGGAGGGCACGGGCATCCGCGCGTCGTGGGCGGAGCTCTGGGGCATATCCCGTTCAGATCGAACCGAGCTGAACGACACGGCTATGCTCAGAGCTTTGAGTCCGGAGCGATTTCTCCTCGATCGGATGTGACCATACGATCGGAAAGCGCTCCAGGCTCCCTTTCCTCGCCTTGGCCGAGCCGGGATGTCGTCCAGCACGGTCGAGGCAGCAGGAAACGGCGGCGCCGGTCATCCGGCGCCGCACGCGGGCGGACTATGGCCACAAAAGCCGCCGGAATTCCAGCCCAATTGCAGGACGCGGGCCCGAAAAGCCCGCGGCAGCCTTCGCGATCAGCGCCGGGAAAGGCCCTGCTCGGGCGTCGAGTAGTTGAACACCCGCCGCGGCACGAACTCGCCGGCCTCGATGGAGCCGAGCGCGACGAGACGGCCGGCGGAGGTGGCGTAGGCCGCCTCGGTCTTGACCGGCGCGCCGCGTCCGCGCAGGAGCACCGACTGGCCCCGGCGCAGCCGGCTCGCGTCGACGGACGACATCGCGACTTCCAGAAGCTCCGAAAGGCCGTCCTCGACCGGGCGCAGCAGCGCGGCGAGCGCCGCCGCGGGGTCCTCGGATTCGGCCGCGGCGGCGACGGTGTCGAACGGCACCAGATCGGTCTCGTCGAACGGTCCGACCATGAGGCGCCGCAGCGCCGACACATGGCCGCGACAGCCGAGCCGGCGGCCAAAATCGCGCGCCAGCGAGCGCACATAGGTGCCCTTGCCGCACTCCGCCTCGATCTCGACATGGTCGGCATCGGGCAGGCCGACGATGGCGAGGCGATGGATCTCCACGGTCCGCGCCGCGATCTCGACGACCTCGCCGTCGCGGGCGAGGTCGTAGGCGCGCTCGCCGCCGATCTTGATCGCCGAATATTGCGGGGGAACCTGCTGGATCTCGCCGACGAATTCCGGCAGCAGCGCCTCGATCTCCGCCGGCGTCGGGCGGGCGTCGGAGGTCGCGACCGGCCGGCCTTCGGCGTCGTCGGTATCGGTCTCGATGCCCCAGCGCACCGTGAAGCGGTAGACCTTCCGGCCGTCGACCACATAGGGCACGGTCTTGGTCGCCTCGCCGAAGGCGATCGGCAGCGCGCCGGAGGCGAGCGGATCGAGCGTGCCGGCATGGCCGGCCTTGGCGGCCTGGTAGAACCGCTTCACCGCGCCGACGGCCTCGGTGGAGGTCATGCCGAGCGGCTTGTCGAGGATCAGCCAGCCGTTGATTTCGCGGCGCGGGCGGCGGCGCTGCTGCCGTCCACGGCCGCCGCGGCCACCGTCACGGCTCTCGCCAACCTGCTGGCCGGCCTGCTGGCCTTCCGCCGCGCCGTCGTCGCGAAGGTCGGCGCCGGCATTGTCGATGTCGTCGACGCTCATCGCGCCTCTCCCTCGTCTTCGTCGTCTGTCTTCGGCGAGAGATCGCGGGCGACCTCGGGCTCGTGGAGCAGCGAGTCGACGCGGATATCGTCCTCGTAGCGGGTATCGAGCCGGAACCGCAGATCGGGCGCGAACCGCAGCCCCGCCTTGCGGCCGATGAGGCCCTTGAGCCGGCCGCGCGCGTTGTCGAGCGCCGCGAGCGAGGTCTCCACATTGAGCCCGCCGAGCGGCATCACGAGCACCGTCGCGACCTTCAGGTCCGGGCTCATCCGCACTTCGGGGATGGTCACGAACACGCCGTCGAGCTCGGGCTGATGAGTCTCGCCGCGGGCGAGCGCCTCGGCGAGGGCATGGCGCACGGCTTCTCCCACGCGCAGCTGCCTCTGGGACGGCCCGGCGGCCTCCCGCTCACGTCTTGCTGGTTTCATGGTCGTTCACCTCATGGCCCCGACCGGACTTGGACCGGAAAGGGGGCGCGAGACCTGGAAAAGGGCGCCGCGGAGGGCAGCGCACGCACCGGCACGCGATCAGTCGTCGCCCCGGACCAGAGCATATCCTCGTTCAGATCGAAGCGATCGGAACGGGGATATGCTCCAGGCTTTGAACTGGGAGCGATTTCTGGTCGATCGGATGGGTCCATCCGATCGGAAAGCGCTCCGGAACCGGGGCCGATGCCGGCGATGCCGGACGGCATTGCCACCCCGGCGAGGCCGGGATGGGCCGAAGCAGGGCCGCGCACGCCTCAGAGCGTGCGGGCGATCTCTTCCACGCGGAAGCACTCGATGACGTCGCCGGCCCGCATGTCCTGGTAGCCTTCGAACGCCATGCCGCACTCCTGGCCGGAATGCACTTCCTTGACGTCGTCCTTGAAGCGCTTGAGCTGCGAGAGCTTGCCGTCGTGGATGACGACGCCGTCGCGGATGAGGCGCACGCTGGCGCCACGCTCGACGACACCCTCGGTGACGAGACAGCCCGCGACCTTGCCGACCTTCGTGACGTTGAAGATCTCGCGGATTTCCGCGTTGCCGAGGAAGGTCTCGCGCAGTTCCGGCGTCAGCAGGCCCGACATCGCCGCCTTCACGTCATCCACGAGGTCGTAGATGATGTTGTAGTAGCGGATCTCGATGCCGTCGCGTTCGGCGGCCTCGCGCGCCTGCTTGTTGGCGCGCACGTTGAAGCCGACGATGGCCGCGTTCGAGGTGGCGGCGAGCGTCACGTCGGACTCGGTGATCGCACCGACGCCCGAGTGGATGACGCGGGCCTTGACCTCGTCGGTGCCGAGCTTGTCGAGCGCGCCGATGATCGCCTCGACCGAGCCCTGCACGTCGCCCTTGACGAGCAGCACGAACTCCTTGCGACCGGCTTCCTTGAGCTGGCTCATCATCTCGACGAGCGAGCCGCGGGCGCCCGGACGGGCCGCCGCCTTGTCGCGCTTCTGGCGCTGGCGGTATTCGGTGATCTCGCGGGCGCGGGCCTCGTTCTCCACCACGGCGAAGCGGTCGCCCGCCTCCGGGGTGGCCTGGAAGCCCAGCACTTCCACCGGCATGGACGGGCCGGCCGACTTCACCTGCGCACCATGGTCGTCGATCAGGGCGCGCACGCGGCCCCATTCGGCGCCGGCGATCAGGATATCGCCCGCATTGAGCGTTCCGCGCTGCACCAGAACCGTGGCGACCGGACCGCGGCCCTTGTCGAGCTTGGCCTCGATGACCATGCCTTCCGCCGGACGGTCGGGATTGGCCTTGAGCTCCAGCACTTCGGCCTGAAGCAGGATCGCCTCCAGCAGACCGTCGAGATTGGTGCGCTCCTTGGCCGAGACCAGCACTTCCTGGGTCTCGCCGCCCATGGCTTCCACCACGATCTCGTAGCGCAGCAGGTCGTTGCGCACCCGGTCCGGATTGGCGCCGGGCTTGTCGATCTTGTTGATCGCCACGATGATCGGCACGCCCGCGGCACGGGCGTGGTTGATGGCCTCGATGGTCTGCGGCATCACGCCGTCGTCCGCCGCCACCACGAGGATGACGATGTCGGTCGACTTGGCACCGCGGGCACGCATGGCGGTGAACGCCTCGTGGCCGGGGGTGTCGATGAACGTGATCTTCTGGCCGTTCTTCTCGACCTGGTAGGCGCCGATGTGCTGGGTGATGCCACCGGCCTCGCCCGCCACGACGTTCGCCTCGCGGATCGCGTCGAGCAACGAGGTCTTGCCGTGGTCGACGTGGCCCATGATGGTCACGACCGGCGGACGCGGCGCCAGCGCGCCGGTGTCGTCGGTGCCGGCGAACAGGCCTTCCTCGACGTCGGCTTCCGACACGCGCTTCACGGTGTGGCCGAGTTCCTCGGCGACCAGCTGGGCGGTATCGGCGTCGATGATGTCGGTGATCTTGTGCATCTGCCCCTGCTTCATCAGGAGCTTGATCACGTCGACGCCACGCTCGGCCATGCGGTTGGCCAGCTCCTGGATGGAGATGGTCTCCGGCAGGATGACCTCGCGGCTGATCTTCTCACGCACGCCGGTCTGCAGGGCGCGCTTGTGCTTCTCGACGCGACGACGCATCGCCGCCAGCGAACGGCCCCGGCTTTCGTCGCCTTCGAGCGCCTTGACGATCGTGAGCTTCGACTTGCGGCGGTCGTCCGTCTTCGGCGCGGCCTTCGGCGCGAGCGCGGCGACCGGGCGCTTGTTGCTGCCGGGACCGGGCTTGCGGCCCTTCTTCAGATCGTCGTCGTCGTCGTCGACCGCGGTGCGGCGGACACCGGGGACCTCGGGCGTGGTGGTCGCAGCCGGCGTGGCCGCCGTCGCGCTGCGGCCGGCCGCGGAAGCCGGGGCACCGCCGGCCGGACGGCGCAGGCGTGCCTCTTCCTCCGCCTTGCGGCGCAGTTCGTCGTCGATCTTCTTGCGCGCGTCCTCTTCGACGCGGCGCTTCTCGGCTTCCTCGCGCTCGCGGTGAAGGCGGGCGATGTGCTCGCGCTCGAGACGCGCCTCCTCCTCCGCCCGGCGGCGGTCTTCCGCCTCGCGGACGCGGGCGCCGGCAATGGCCTGGGCGCGGGCGGCGATCTCGTCCTGGGTCAGCGTGCGGTGCACGACGCCGCGATTGCGGCCGGCCGTGTCCGGACGTCCGCTGCCGCTGCCCTGGCGGTCGCGGTCGCGCTCGCCATGGGAGGAACGGCCGTCGCCGGGACGGCCGGACCGTTGGCCGGCACCGTGGGAGGGGCCGCTGCGCTGCGGCTGGCCGCCCTGCGAGGTGCGGCCGGACGAACCGTGGCCGGCACCCTGCGGCACGCTGCTGCGCACCGGGGCATTCTGCGGCGCCGCGGGGCGCGGAGGCGCAACCGTGGTCGCGGTCGCGGTCGCCGTAGCGGCGGCCGGCGCGGGGGCCCGGGGTGCCTCGGTCGCGGGCGCCGCAGCCGGGGCCTCGGCGACCGGCGCCTTCACGGGCTCCGTCGTCTCGGCAGGCTCGGCGGTGCGCGCTTCCGCAACCACTGGCTCGGCGGTCGCCTCGGCGGCGGGCGCGGCAGCAGCCGGCTCGGGCTCCGCCGAAGCGGGGCTCGCGGCTGGGGTCTCGGCCTGGCTCACAGGCGTCTGCGCTGCGGCAGCGGCCTGGGCGGCGGCAGCGGCGACGACCGCCGCGACGCGCGCGTTCGGGGCCTGAGCCGGCGTCGGGTTCTCCGCCGCGGCTTCGCCCTGCCCGGCCTCGCCCGGCATCAGGATGCGACGCTTCTTCTTCTCCACGACGACAGTCTTGGTCCGTCCGTGGCTGAAGCTCTGACGGACCGTGCCTTGTTCCACGGAGGGACGACGCAAGGACAAGGTTGTCTTCTTGCGGTCGACGCCCAGGGTCTTGTCGCCGGGATTATTCGTATCGTTCATACCGTCTTCAGTCCTGCGGAGCCGCAAGGTCCGCCGTTGCATTGCCGTCGAAGCCGTCCGAGACATCAAGTCCGCGATAACGTGCCAATCGTTGCACGCGATCGATAACCGCATCGCTGGCCCGCCCTGCGGTGAGGGCAGCATGTATCACATTTGCCGAGCCCAATGCCAAATCCAATTGAGCCGACGCGAAGATCCTTATCACCGGGACGGTATCGACCGTCCCGAACCGACGCAGGACCACCGCCCGCATCTTCCTGACGCCATCCGGCGCCGCATCCAGGGCGGTCACCAGGGCCGCGACGTCGCCGCGATTGACGGCCGTCTCGACCTTGGTGAAGCCCGTCACCAATGTTCCCGCCTTGCGGGCGATCGACAGCGCCTGCAGGGCGCCGCGCTCCATCAAGGCATCCACGCGCTCGGCCAGCCCCGGCTCGACCGTGACCGCCTGCTTGAAGCCGCGCGCGAACAACCGCTTGCGCTCGGCTTCGGCCACCGCGGCCCGCGTCGCCGTCACCCACACGCCGCGGCCCGGAAGCTCGCGGCGCAGGTCCGGAACGACCGAGCCGTCCGGGGCGACCACGAACCGGACCATCTCGTCGGCCGGCAGCGTCTCCCGGCTCACCAGGCATTGACGAGTGGCGGAGGCGGCCTCGCGGGGCATCGTCATCCGAACGGGCACCGAACTCAGTGCGCCGCCTCGGCCTCCGTCTCGTCATCGCCCTCGACCACCTCGGGCTCGGGCTCGATCCAGCCGGCGGCGACGCGCGCGGCCATGATCAGCTCTTCCGCCTCGGTGCGCGAAAGCTCCTCGCTCGACAGCACGCCCGCATGGCGCACGGTCTCGCCGTTCTTGCGCTCGGTCCAGCCCAGCAGGTCGTCGGTGGCGCAATCGGCCAGATCCTCGACCGTCTTGATGCCGCCCTTGCCGAACGACACCAGCATCGGCATCGTCACGCCCGGAATGGTCTTCAGCGCGTCGTCGACACCGAGTTCACGGCGCTCCTCGTCGAGCTGGCGCTCGATCTCTTCCAGATGCTCGCGGGCGCGCGCCTGGATTTCCTCGGCGGTCTGCTCGTCGAACCCTTCGATCGAGGCGATTTCCTCCGGCTCCACGAACGCGACTTCCTCGACCGAGGAGAAGCCCTCCGAAGCCAGAAGCTGGCCGACGACCTCGTCGACATTGAGGGCGTCGACGAAGAGCTGGGTGCGCTCGGCGAATTCCTTCTGGCGCCGCTCGCTCTCCTCCTGCTCGGTCAGGATGTCGATATCCCATCCCGTGAGCTGGGAGGCGAGGCGGACATTCTGGCCGCGGCGGCCGATGGCGAGCGACAGCTGGTCGTCCGGCACCACCACCTCGATGCGCTCGGCGTCCTCGTCGAGCACCACCTTGGCGACCTCGGCCGGCTGCAGCGCGTTGACGATGAACGTCGCCGGCTCGTTCGACCAGGGGATGATGTCGATCTTCTCGCCCTGCAGCTCCTGAACCACCGCCTGCACGCGCGAACCGCGCATGCCGACGCAGGCGCCGACGGGATCGATCGAGGAATCGCGCGAATAGACCGCGATCTTGGCGCGGGAGCCCGGATCGCGGGCGACCGACTTCACCTCGATGATGTTGTCGTAGATTTCCGGCACTTCCTGGGCGAACAGCTTCGCCATGAACTGCGGATGGGTGCGCGACAGGAAGATCTGCGGCCCGCGCTGTTCCCGGCGCACGTCGTAGATATAGGCGCGGATGCGGTCGCCGTTGCGGAACACCTCGCGCGGGATCAGTTCGTCGCGCCGCACGATGGCTTCGCCACGGCCGAGATCCACGATCACATTTCCGTATTCGACCCGCTTCACGACGCCGTTGACGACTTCGCCGATGCGGTTCTTGAACTCGTCGTACTGGCGGTCGCGCTCGGCCTCGCGCACCTTCTGCACGATGACCTGCTTGGCCGACTGGGCGGCGATGCGGCCGAAATCCATCGGCGGCAGCGGCTCGGCGATGAAATCGCCGACCTGGGCGGCCGGATTGCGGTTCTTGGCGTCGATGACGTCGATCTCGGTCGCCGGGTTCTCGACGGCATCGACCACCTGAAGCAGGCGCTGCAGGCGGATTTCACCGGTCCGCGGATTGATCTCCGCGCGGACCTCGGTTTCCGAGCCGTAGCGCGAGCGGGCCGCCTTCTGGATGGCGTCCTCCATCGCCGCGATGACGATGTTGCGGTCGATCACCTTCTCGCGGGCCACCGCATCCGCGATCTGCAGAAGCTCGAGCCTGTTCGCGCTGACAGCCATGGCTTTCCTCTCCGGATGGCGATCCTCGCGGACCGCCTCCTGTTCAGTTCAATTCGGTTTCGCTGCCGTCGCCGGCATCTGCCTCGGCGCCGCGCGCGGCGCGCTTCTCGGCCCTGAGCGCCTCGGTGACGAGCGCGTCGGTCAGAACCAGCTTGGCCTCGCCGACATCGTCGAGCGGCAGCCACACGGTTTCCGCGGGCGGGGCATCCGAGGCCGCTTCTTCCACCGGGGCCTTCGCGGCCTTCGGCGGCGCCTTCTTCATCATCTTCGGCCGGGAGCCCTTGCTGGCGCCCTTGGCGCCCGCCTTGCCTTCATCGAGCGTCAGGCCGAACAGATCGCCGTCGACGCCCGCCAGGATCCCGCGGAAACGCTTGCGACCGGCCTGTGCCACGCGCATCTCGACCTTGGCGACATGGCCGGACCAACGCTCGAAATCGGACCGCCGCACCAGCGGCCGGTCGATGCCCGGCGAGGACACCTCGAGATGATAGGCCTTGTCGATCGGATCGTCGACATCGAGCGCCGGCGAGACTTCGCGGCTGACCGCCTCGCAATCCTCGACCGACATGGTGCCGTCCGGCCGCTCAGCCATGATCTGCAGGGTACAGCCGTTCTCGCCGGTGACGCGCACCCGCACGAGCCGGTAGCCGAGATCCTCGATCACCGGCTCGACGATGGCCGCGACGCGGGCATCGATGCCGTTCTCGGTCACGAGCCGCGGTTCCACCGCGCCTTCGGCCGGGAGGGATCGGGTGTTGTTCGGGTCCGCGATATCGCTCACTGCCCGTCCGTTCTCCACATCGCGCATCGGCCCGCGGCGTGCCGTGACGGGAACGTCACGGTGGCGGCTGTCCGGCGCCTCAGAATGGTCGTGTTCCCTCTCGCCGCAGGCCTATCGGCAAACACCGACGGGAGCGGGCCCCGGTGGGACCCACTCTCACCCGGCCCAACCGGATCCGAACGAGAAGGTGGAATGGCGATGCTATAGACCCGCGAACCCAGGATTGGCAAGGAAAAACCGGCCTTCGCCGGAATCCGCGTCCTTCTCCCGGGAGCGGACGGCGCGTGAGCGCTCCGCCGATCCCATTTCGAACAGATAGGGAGCGGTTTCCGGCGCCGCCACCCGCGTCAGCGGCAATAGCCTTCTTTGTCCTCGACGACGATCAGGCAGTTCTTCTTGCCCGCGAGCCATTTGAACCCGGTTTCGGCGCCGGTTCCATGGCGGATCGCCTCCGCCGTCCCATTGCGCACGAAGCGGATGACGTCGCCGTCGAGCCGCCCGACATAGGTCGCCTGATCGTCGAGGGTGTCCTTCAGGACGATGCGGACCGTGCCGGGCTTCGATGCGGGCGCGATCTCCAGGAACAGCCCCTCCGGCCCGTTCCAGCGTCCGGCCCACGGCTTCAGGCTGGCGGGAACCGCGGTCTTTTTCGCCCCGGCGACGGCAGGCGCGGTCGTGCCGAGGGCAAGCGCGACCATTGCCACCGCGATCGCGGCGAACCGGCCTGCGCGCGCGAGGCCCCGCACGGAAGCGCGGACAGGCGTCGAAAGCGACGCGGAAGACGATCGTGCGACCGAAACCATCGGTTCCTCCCTGGCTGTATACCGGCGACCCGTCATGGAGGCCATCCCGGGTCCCATCAACGTTCGGGGGCGCGATCGGCTCCGCTCCGAGGGCGCCCGCGGTCAAAGCGAAGGGGCCTGCACACGTTCATGTGCGGTTCAGCCGGTGGGACCTATTTCTGTCCCCGACGCCGAGCCCTCCCCTTTCGGAGACGGCAGCGGCGAAGAGGCACCACGGACCGCCGCTTGCGGTTCCACGACGACAGGACCATGCCGATGTCGAGCGCCGTCCAGATGATTTCCCGGCCCGAGGCCGCCAGCCTGCAGCCCGTCGCCGCTCCCCGCCATCCGCGCCGGCTGCTGCCGGCACTCGCCGCCGCGATGGCGCTCACCGTCGCCGCCGGCGCCTTCATGCCCTCCACCGCGGAAGCGGGCGGCTGGAACAACAATGACGGTGCCGCCGCTGCGGCGGCCGGCATCGGGCTTGCGGTCGGCGTGCTCGCCGGCGCCGCCTTCGCGTCCCAGCCGGCGCCGGTCTATGCCGCGCCGGCCCCCGTCTACGCCCCGCCCCCGCCGCCGGTCTACGCCGCTCCGGTGCAGGTCTATGCTCCGCCGCCGCCCCCGCCGGTCTATTACGAGGAGCCGGCCGGCTACGTAGTGTCCCAGACCTACGTCACGCCCGGCCCCTATTATCGCGGCGGTCCCGGCTGGGGTCCGCGGCCGTGGCGCCAGGGCTGGTAAAAGAGCGCGCGACAGGCGCGCAACGCGCGCCGGCACGCGCAGCCGGACCGTCCATCAGGTGCATATGAAGCGCGCATCAAGCGCGCACGAGTCAGCCGCCGCTCCCTGTCGGGACGGCGGCTTTTTTCGTTGCAGGCTGTACATCGAAAACCGGGCTGGACCGGCCGTTCGGCAAAGGAGCATCCCGGGGTGAACCGGTGCCGCCGCCCGTTCGTATCAACGCAGTATGAGACCCGAATGGTCGCGGCGGCGCGTCTGCGGAACTTTTTTGCTCCATTCCGTACAATTGATGGATCGAATTCGCCTCTCGCGCATTTTGTTCCTTTCGTCCGCTGTTCGGGGGTCGAGCCGCCCTTTCGTCGGCGCCTCAGCTCGATTCCTCTTACCAGAAATCGAAAGCAAATTTCATGCATCCATGGGGGCATGATAGCTTTCTGACCCACGTCGGCGTCAGAACGACCCTTCCCTCATGGTTATCGGGACCGAGAGACTCTTCGTTATGAGCGTCGCGGCTTGCATCGCCTACCAGCACAACATCTGGCTCGTCTTCATTGCTGGCCTGATATGCTCCGTCGGCTCCTGGACGACGATCAAACTCTTCAACCGCTCCCTTTCGGCAAAGGGCGCTCAGAAGATGAGCTGGCACGTCCTGACGGCCACCGCCGCAGGCACCACCATCTGGTGCACCCATTTCATCGCCATTCTCGGCTACGATCCCGGTGTCCCATACGGCTTCGATCCGGTCCTGACGGTCGTGTCGCTGCTCGTCGCGTTCTTCGGTTCCGCGCTCGGCTTCGTCGTCGCCTCCGACCGGAACTCGACGACGGCCGCGCTCGTCGGCGGCGGAATCGTCGGCCTGGGGATCAGCGTGATGCACTACAGCGGCATCCTCGCCTACCGCGTTAACGGCATCGTCAGCTGGGACGTGACCTATCTCGTCACCTCGATCTGCCTCGCGGTCGCGTTTTCGGCCCTCGCTGCCTTTATCGTCGTCCGCGGTCGCCTGAGAAACCGTGCGCTGGTCGGAGCGGGGCTGTTGGCTTTCGCCATTCTCAGCCTGCATTTTACCGGCATGACGGCGCTGCGGATCGCGCCGCTCGATATCGACAACGCGGCCACGAATCCGGAAGCGGCGCGGACCCTGGCACTGGCCGTGGCCTGCGTCGCCCTGATGGTCGTGGCCGCCGGCTTCGCGAGCTATTTCATCGACGGCAGTACGCGTGCGGAATCCGTCGAGCGGCTTCGCGAGGCCGCGACCCATGACGGGCTGACCGGGCTGCCGAACCGAAGCGGCTTCAACGAGCGGCTCGACCGTGAGCTTCTCGCCGCCGATGCCGTCGGCGCCCGCGTCGCGTTCATCGCGATCGATCTCGACCGCTTCAAGGAGATCAACGACCGGCGCGGACACGCGGCCGGCGATGAAGTGCTGAAGATCCTCGGGCGCCGCATGATGGGCGTGCTGCGTGGAGGCGAGGTCATCGGGCGGATGGGCGGCGACGAATTCGCTGCGTTCCGGCGGGTCGAAAGCGATGAAATGCTTCAGGCTTTCCTTCGCCGGATAGAGACGGTGCTGTCGAAGCCGATGACCCTCGACGACGGCGAGGTGGTTGCCGGCGGCAGCATCGGCGTTGCGTTCTATCCGGACGACGCGACCACCCGCACGACGCTCGCCAGCAACGCCGATCTCGCGATGTACCGCGCGAAAGGGGATGTCAGCCGGTCGATCTGCTTCTACGAGCCGTCGATGGACGATTTCGTTCGCACCCGGCGCAAGCTCGCCGCCGAATTGAGGGAAGCGTTGGAGAAAGGCCAGCTCGACCTGCACTATCAGGTTCAGACATCCGTCCTGACAGGCGAAATCCGCGGATACGAGGCGCTGGTCCGCTGGCGGCATCCTGTCCGAGGGCTGGTGCCGCCGTCCGACTTCATTCCCATCGCCGAGGAAAGCGGCCTGATCCTGCCGATCGGCGAATGGGTGCTTCGGACCGCCTGTGCGACCGCTGCGACCTGGTCGCCGCCGTACAAGATCGCCGTAAACCTGTCGCCGATCCAGTTCGGCACCGCCGGCCTGCCGGACCTGATCCGGCGCACCCTGAGAGAAACCGGGCTCGATGCGGAACGGCTGGAACTCGAACTGACGGAATCGACCATCTTCGTCGATCGGGAGCGCTCGCTTCACATGCTGCGGGAGATCAAGCGTCTCGGTGTCTCAATCGCGCTCGACGATTTCGGCACGGGCTATTCGTCGCTCGATATCCTGCGGTCGTTTCCGTTCGACAAGATCAAGCTCGACCGGTCGTTCATGCGGGAAGTGGAGGACAGCCCCACGGCGAGGGCCATCATCCGCGCCATCCTGGCGCTCGGCAGCAGCCTGAAGATTCCCGTGCTCGCCGAAGGCATCGAGACGGATGCCCAGCTCGCGCTATTGAGGGCGGAAGGCTGCGACGAGGCTCAGGGCTACCTGCTCGGCCGCCCCGCCCCGCTCGACAGCATCGTGTCCGGCGGCCAGATCACGCTTATGCCCGGCGACCCGCTCGCGCAAAGCGCATGACGTCCCGGTCGGGCCGCATAAGCGCGGTTCCGCCCCAACCGTGCCGGGTATCCTCGTCAGGAATTTTCCAGCCGACGGCTGATATCGTCGAGTTGCTCGAGCGACCGGTAGCGAATGCGCAGTTCCCCGGCGCCGTTCGGCTTATGGGTCAGCGACACAGCCAGCCCCAGCACCTCAGAAAGCCGCGTCTCCAGCGCCCGCGTATCGGCATCCTTCTCGGCGACGGCGCGCCCGACCGCTGCCACGGCCTGGGCAACCGGTGAGGCAGCCAAGGCCTCGGTATCGCGCACGGTCAAATCCTCGGCGATGACGCGGCGGGCAAGTGCCTCCGGATCGGGCGCCATCAGGATGGCACGGGCGTGACCGGCCGACAGCCGGCCGGCCACCACATGGTCTTTCACGGCATCGGGCAGCTTCAGGAGGCGCATCGTGTTGGCGACATGGCTGCGGCTCTTGCCGATGACGCCGGCGAGGTCGTTCTGGGTGTAGCCGAACTCGGCGATGAGCTGCTGGTAGCCGGCCGCTTCCTCGACCGCATTGAGATCGGCACGCTGGACGTTCTCGACGATGGCGATCTCGAGCGCCTCGCGATCGGAGACATCGCGCACGAGAACCGGGACTTCGTGCAGGCCGGCCCGCTGGGCGGCCCGCCACCGGCGCTCGCCGGCGATGATCTCGTAGGCGTCCGCCTGGCCGGCCACCGCGCGCACCAGAATGGGCTGGAAGATGCCCCGCTCACGGATCGAGTTGGTCAGATCTTCCAGATCCTCCTCGGAGAACTGACGCCGGGGATTGCGCGGATTGGGCTTTACGAACGCCGTCGGCACCCGCTTCAAGCCACGTCCGCGGTCGCCGCGATCGGTGAAGCCGGCATCCGTGGAAACATCGCCCATCAATGCGGCGAGCCCGCGGCCCAGCCGCTTGCGTCCCTGCTCCTCCGCCATCGTCTCACGTCCTCTAAATTCGTCGGCCGCAGGATAGGCCGCCTGTGACCGAACGGTCAGGCGGCAACGGCACGGAACCGCTTCTCGCGCTGGATGATCTCCGAGGCGAGCCGCAGATAGGCCTGGCTGCCGGAGCAGCGGATATCGTAAAGCAGCGCTGGCTTGCCGTAGGACGGCGCCTCGCTCAACCTGACGTTGCGCGGAATCACGGTTTCATAAACCGTGTCGCCCATGGTCTCGCGCACGTCGGCCACGACCTGATTGGCGAGATTGTTGCGCGCATCGTACATGGTGAGAACGATGCCATGAATGGCGAGTTCGGCGTTCAGCGCCTGCTTGACCTGATCCACGGTCTGAAGCAGCTGGCTGAGACCCTCCAGCGCGAAGAACTCGCACTGCAGCGGCACCAGCACGCCATGGGCGGCACTCATGGCGTTGATGGTGAGCAGGTTCAGTGAAGGCGGGCAATCCACCAGCACGTAAGAATAGGCGAACTTGCCGGTCGCCTGGGCGGCGTGGGCGGCAATGGCATTCCGCAATCTGAAGGTGCGATCCCGCTCGTTGGCGATTTCGAGTTCGAGACCGAGCAGATCGAGCGTCGAAGCGGCGAGATGGAGCCGCGGGATCGCCGTTTCGATGATGGCGTCGCCGAGCGGCGCCTCGCCCACCAGCACGTCGTAGGTCGAGACCCGGCGGTCCTTGCGCTCGACGCCGAGGCCGGTCGAGGCATTGCCCTGGGGATCGAGATCGACGATCAGCACGCTCTCGCCGATTGCGGCGAGCGCGGTGCCAAGATTGATGGCCGTCGTCGTCTTGCCGACCCCACCCTTCTGGTTGGCGACCACCAGCACCCGAGGCATCGGGGCGGAGCCGCCGCGTGAGGCGGCCGGACGGGGATCGAGATGATTGCTGGCGGAGACACTCATGGCTCAGGCACTCCCGGACGCCGTGGTGCGAGACTGCGCACGAGGGCGATCCGGCCGTCCGGATCGGACCCACTCGGATGTTCTACCAGATCGAAGCTCCAATGGGCACGGGCATCGGCGACTTCCCGGCGGAGATCCCGCCCTTTGTGGAAAACGCCCACCGCACCGGCCTCGAAAAGCGGCGCGGCAAGCGCCAGCAGCTTGTCGAGCGGTGCCAGCGCGCGGGCCGAAACCGCCTCGACCGGCCCACCTGCGACAACGTCCGGCCTTGTGACCACGTCCTCGATGCGCGCCGCCGAGACCGTCGCCGGAGCGCCGGTTTCGCGGATGGCGGCCTTGAGGAAGGCGGCCTTGCGGCCGTTCGATTCCACGAGATGGACGTGCGCGCCGGGCACGTCGGCGAGCAGGATCGCCACCACGATGCCGGGGAAGCCGGCGCCCGATCCGAGATCCACCCAGCGGCGCGCCTCCGGCGCGGCGTCGAGCACCGCCGCGCTGTCGGCGACGTGGCGGGTCCAGACATGATCGAGCGTACCCGGCCCGACAAGGTTCTTGGCCTTCTGCCATGTCCGCAGCAACGCCACGTAGCGCGTGAGCCGATCCATCGCGGCAGGAGCGACGGGCCGCAGCGCGAGAAGAGCCTCCGGCCCCTCCCCCGGCGCACTTGTCTTCTGCTTCGGCTCAGGCGGCATCGCGGCCCCCTTCCGGGCGCCGGCGCAGATAGGCCAGCAACAGCGTGAGCGCGGCAGGCGTGACGCCTTCCACCCGCCCGGCCTGCGACAGAGTCTGGGGACGAACGCTCGCCAGCCTCTGCTTCACCTCGTTCGAGAGGCCCGTGATCGCCGCATAATCGAGGTCGACCGGCAACGCGACGCCGGCGTCGCGCTTCAGCGCCGCGACGTCCGCGGCCTGACGATCGAGATAGACGGCGTAGCGCGCATCGGTCTCGACCGTGGCAGCGATGGCAGGCGGCAGATCGCCGAGCTCCGGCCAGACGGCAACGAGCCGTGCCAAATCGATATCGGGGAAGCTCAGGAGATCGAACGCTGTGCGGCGCACGCCATCATGATTGAGCGCGAGCCCGTGACGCGCCGCTTCCTGGGGCGTCAGGCTGAGGGACTTCAGCCAGACCCGCGCCGCCTCCAACGCGGCGCGGCGGCGATCGAAGGCCGCGGCACGTTCCGTGCCGACGAGCCCGGTCCGGAGGCCGAGCGGGGTCAGCCGCTCGTCGGCATTATCCGCCCGGAGTTTCAGCCGGAACTCCGCCCGCGAGGTAAACATGCGGTAGGGCTCGGTGATGCCGCGGGTAACGAGATCATCGACCATGACGCCGAGATAGGCGTCCTCCCGGCCGATGACCACAGGATCAGACCCGCCCGCCACACGGGCGGCGTTGAGGCCCGCCAGCAGACCCTGCGCCGCCGCCTCCTCATAACCCGTAGTGCCGTTGATCTGCCCCGCCAGGAACAGCCCGGCGCAGCGCTTGGTCTCAAGAGCGGGCGTCAGCTCCGTCGGATCGACGTGGGTATATTCGATGGCATAGCCGGGCCGCAGGATCTCCGCCCGCTCCAGCCCGGGGATCGTGGCGATCAGCGCCCGCTGGGCATCTTCCGGCAGCGAGGTCGAGATGCCGTTCGGATAGACCGTATGGTCGTCGAGGCCTTCGGGCTCGAGAAAGATCTGGTGGCCGTCGCGATCGCCGAAACGCACGATCTTGTCTTCGATGGACGGGCAGTAGCGGGGCCCGCGGCTGGAAATCTCGCCCGAGTACATCGCCGAGCGATGCAGATGAGTGCGGATGACCGAATGGGTCTCGGCCGTCGTGCGGGTGACGTGGCAGACGACCTGAGGCGTGGTGATCGACGCCGTCAGGGCCGAGAACGGCTCCGGAGGATCGTCGCCCGGCTGGACGTCGAGACCGGCCTTGTCGATGGTGCGGCCATCGATGCGCGGCGGCGTGCCGGTCTTCAGCCGGCCGAGACGCAGGCCGATGCGGCCGAGGGCATCGCCGAGCCCGATAGCCGGCGGCTCGCCCATCCGGCCCGCCGGCATCTTGACGTCGCCGATGTGGATCAGTCCGTCGAGGAACGTGCCCGTGGTCACGACAGCCGCGCCGGTCGTCAGCGTCCGGCCATCACGCAACACCACGGCGGAAAGACGACCTTGGGAAACCACGAGATCGACGGCTTCGCCCTGAACGATCTCGAGCCCGGACACGGCCGTGATCGCCGCCTGCATCGCCGCGCGGTAGAGCTTGCGATCGGCCTGTGCGCGCGGCCCTTGGACGGCCGGCCCTTTACGGCGATTGAGAACGCGGAACTGGATGCCGCCCTGGTCCGCGACGCGTGCCATGAGGCCGTCCAGCGCATCGATCTCGCGGACGAGATGGCCCTTGCCAAGACCGCCGATCGCCGGGTTGCACGACATCACGCCGATGGTCGCCGCATCCTGCGTGACGAGAGCCACCCGGGCGCCCACCCGCGCGGCGGCCGCGGCGGCCTCCGAGCCGGCGTGCCCGCCACCAATCACCACGACATCGTACCGTCGCTGCACGGCGACCTCCGCATCCTCGATGTTCTGCATGGCTTCGTCTTACAGCATCGGCGGCCAAAGCGCGACGCCGTTTTCCCTGCGCCGCGGAGGCGCGTGTGTTTCACGTGAAACATGACGTACAGTCCGCATCGGCGAGACGGATTGTTTCACGTGAAACATCGGGGCAAACACCGCACCTTGGTGAATGGTCCCTTAACGTGTTCCTGACAATCGTCCGGACCCGCCTTCACTTTCCGATGCAGAACGACGAGAAGATCCGCCCGAGCACCGCCTCGACGCCGACGGCGCCGACCACGCGGCCAAGCGCATCCCCGGCGCGGCGCAGTTCCTCGGCGCGCAGTTCGGGCGCAATGAAGCCGGCCATCGTCGCCCGGTCGAGACAGGCCACGGCATCCTCGATCGCAGCACGGTGGCGCGCGCGGGTGACCAACGCGTCCTCGCCGCCCTTCAGGCTCTGCGCGGCCGCCGCGCCGATCGCGGCAACGAGATCGCCGATCCCCTCCCCGCTGCTGACGGAGATCCGCCCGGGAACGCCAGCCGCGCCGTCCGCCGATGATCCCTCTACGGGGGACCGAAGCTCATGGCCCGGTTCCAGGTCCGCCTTGGTCCGGATCCGCCAGAGTGATCCCCCGAGCTCCCCCGGTGGCTCCAGCGCCGTTTCGTCCGGCGGGTCGAGCCACACCACGAGATCCGCATCGCGGCCGCGGCTCAGGGCGCGGCGGATGCCTTCGCGCTCGGCCTCGCCCGCCGTCTCCCGCAGGCCGGCCGTATCCGCAACGGTCACGGGGTAGCCGCCGAGATCGAGATGTACCTCGATCACGTCCCGGGTCGTCCCCGCCTCCGCCGTGACTATGGCGACCTCGCGCGAAGCCAGCGCGTTCATCAGGCTCGACTTGCCCGCGTTCGGCGGCCCCATCAGCGCGACCTGGAAGCCGTCCCGCAGCCGCTCACCCCGGCCGGCATCGGCGAGCGCCACCGCGAGCGCCGAGCGCAGCCCTGCCGCCTCGGCGATCGCCTGTTGCTCCGCCACTTCGGCGACATCGGCCTCGTCGGAGAAGTCGAGACTCGCCTCGAGCAGCGCGCGGGCCTCGATCAGGCGGCTGCGCCAGTCTGCGATGCGGGAGGACAGGGCGCCGCCGGCCTGGGCAAGCGCCTGCACGCGCTGGGCCTCGGTTTCGGCGGCAAGGAGATCAGCGAGCCCTTCCACGGCCGCGAGGTCCATCCTGCCCGCGAGGAAGGCGCGGCGGGTGAACTCTCCAGGTTCGGCCGGGCGCGCGAACGCCGCCGGGCCAGAGGCCAGTTCGGCGATGACGGCGGCGACGACGGCGCGGCCGCCGTGGAGATGCAGTTCCGCCATATCCTCGCCGGTCGCCGTGCCCGGCCCCGGTAGCCAGAGCACCAGCGCCCTGTCGAGCGGCGCACCGTCCGAGCGGCGCACAAGACGGCGCAGCACAGCCCGACGGGGCGGCGGCAGGCGCCCCCCGCACAGCGCGGCGAGTGCAGGCCCCGCATTCGGCCCCGACAGCCGGACCACCGCGACCGCCGCCGGCAGGGCGCCGCTGGACAGGGCGACGATGGTGTCGCCGGCGACGGTGTCGCTCGGAAGGGTCTGCATGGCTGATCTCCGGGTGCGCGATCGCGCCTGATCTATGGCATCATCCGCCGTCCGGGAAGGCCGGGCGCTCCGCCGCGACGCGATTTCCGGAACATCTGGCGCGGCGCTTCGTTGCGCAGGGACGCGGAGTGCGGCGCATCGCGCTCAAGGATCGGACGGACGCGCCCTGCCTGTCCAAAGGCTCACCGACGGAGAAGAGCGAGATGACCGAAACCGCCGCAACCCTGCCGCCGCCGGAGAATCTGCTGCGCTTGGAGGTGAGCCCCTATCTGGTCCAGCATGCAGAAAACCCCGTTCACTGGCGGGCCTGGGGACCGCAGGCCTTCGCGGAGGCCGCAGCCCTCGACAGGCCAGTGCTGCTCTCCGTGGGATACGCGGCGTGCCACTGGTGCCACGTCATGGCCCACGAGAGCTTCGAGAATCCCGACATCGCCGCCGTGATGAACCGGCTGTTCGTCAACATCAAGGTCGATCGGGAGGAGCGTCCTGAGATCGACCAGATCTATATGAATGCGCTCCATACCCTGGGCGAGCAGGGCGGCTGGCCGCTGACGATGTTTCTGAAGCCGGACGGGGCGCCGTTCTGGGGCGGAACCTACTTTCCCCCCGAGCCGCGTTATGGCCGGCCCGGTTTTGTCCAGATCCTCGAGGCGGTCTCCGAGGCCTATCGGACGGGCGCAGACGCGGTGCGCATCAACAGCGTCAACCTCGTCGCAGCGCTGTCGGCTCCGCGCAAGGCGACGAGCGTGACGCTCGATGCCGACACCATCGACAGGGCGGCCGCGCAGCTTCTGACGATCACGGACGCGATCAACGGCGGCACCCAGGGCGCGCCGAAATTTCCGCAGGCGCCGCTCCTCGAACTGCACTGGCGCGCCTTCCGGCGCAACGGCGACGAGCGTCACCGGGCGCACGTCATGAAGACGCTCGAGCGGATATCCAACGGCGGCATCTACGACCATATCGGCGGCGGCTTCGCGCGCTATTCGGTCGACTATCGCTGGCTGGTCCCGCACTTCGAAAAGATGCTCTACGACAACGGGCAACTGGTGTCGCTTCTGGTCCAGGCGGCCGCGTCCGGCGGCGACTCCGGTTTTGGGGTGCGAGTCACCGAGACCATCGGCTGGCTGGAACGGGAGATGATGGCCGAAGCCGGCGCGTTCGCTGCCAGCCTGGATGCGGATTCGGAAGGCGAGGAAGGCCGCTTCTATGTCTGGACACCTGTCGAAGTCGCCGAGGTGCTCGGGGCGGAGGCCGCGGGGTTCGAGGCCGCCTACGACATCACCCAGCGGGGCAATTTCGAGGGGCGGTCGATCCCCAACCGCCTCGCCAGTGGTTTTGCGGACGGGGAGGAGGAGACCCGCCTCGCGCCGCTGCGGGCGCGTCTGCTGGGCGCCCGCTCCGCCCGGGTGCCACCCGGCAGGGACGACAAGGTGCTGGCCGACTGGAACGGGCTCGCCATCGCTGCCGTAGCCGAGGCGGGAAGCCTGTTCGCCCGGCCGGAATGGATCACCCTCGCGGCCGGCGCCTACCGCGGGGTGAAGCAGCTTCTCGCCGACGGGCCACGCCTCGGCCACGCTGCGCGCAAGGAACGGCGCACCTTCCCGGGCCTCTCCACCGACCATGCCGCGATGATCCGCGCCGCGTTCGCCCTGCACCTGGCAACGGCGGATCCGTCCTATATCGACGACGCCATCATCTGGGGTGAGGTGCTGGACCGGCATCACCGGCTCGAAAGCGGTGCCTATGCCCTCGCCGCCGACGACGCCGACAGGCTCATCGTCAGGCTTTCGGCGGGCCTCGACGAGGCGACACCGAGCGGCAATGCCCAGGTCGCGGAAGCGCTGACGGCGTTGTGGCTGGCCACCGGCAACGACCTGTATCGCGCGCGGGTCGACCGGCTGTTCGAGACCTTCGCCGGCGAGATCGTCTCCAACATCTTCGGGCATGCCGGCCTGCTGAACGCCCTCGACAGCCGCATCAACGCGGAACAGGCGGTCGTCGTGCTGCCGCCGGGAAGCGCGCCGGGCGCCTTGACCGACGCAATCCGGCGCTCTCCGCGGCCAGGCAGGGTGGTCACGATCGTCGCCGAGGACGGGATAGCCGATGCACATCCGGCTGCCGGCAAGCGTGCGGTGGAAGGCCGCGAGACGGTCTATCTCTGCCGCGGCGCGACCTGCTCGCTGCCGATTCTCACCGTCGAGGCCCTTGTCCAGGCCCTCGGCGGCACCGCTTGAACCGGTCGGAAACCAAACCGGGCAGCGCTGCGATTTCCGTCGTGACCTTGCCGGCCGTTCGATTATGGTTTGGCGGGGATCAGTGCGAAAATCGAGGGTCGAGATGACGGCATTCAGGGAAGCGGCCGAAACGCCGAGTGACGAAAACACCGCCCGGCGACAGACGTGGACGCGCGGCTTCGCGGCGACGGAAACGGCAAAAGCCGGTCTAGCCGCGTCCCTGCTTCTCGCTGCCTGCATCTTCGGCACCGTGGCATCCCCTGCCCTCGCCGACGAGAACACCGTCAACATCCCTCTCGGGCAGGATGCTCAAGCCTCGATCCCCAACCTCATCAATGTCAGCATCGGCGACGGCAAGCCGGCGGCCCTGGTGTTCGATACCGGTTCGTCCGGGATCCGGGTGATGGAGCAGATGGTCGGCCCGAACGTGCGCAAGACCGACCAGAAGATCCGCGGCACCTATGCCAACGGCACCGTGGTGGACGGCTACGTCGCCTACGCCGATATCTCCTTTCCGGATGCCAGCGGCCCGGCACGCACCACCCGGCCAATCGCGATCGAGGTGATCACCCACGTGTCGTGCGGCGCCCCCGCCGCGAACTGCTCCGCGCTTCCGCTCGGATCGGTCGGGTATTTCGGGGCGGACTATCGCGGCGAAGACGGCCTTTCCAATCCGTTCCAGGCGCTCGAAGGCAACCTGTCCTCGGGCTTCGTGGTCGATGCCACGGACAGCCAGAACGCCTTTGTTGCTGTCGGCCTGACGCGCGGCAATGCCGGTTCGTTCGACTTCATGCGCGTCGGAGCCGGCGCCCGCACGACCGTCGACGGATTTCCCACCTGGCAGACCGACGGTATCGAAGCGTGCTACACCCTCGACACCATGGGACCCGCCTGCCAGCCCGTGCTGTTCGGCACGGGATCGCCGGCCATGACGTTCGCCTTGCCGGGATATGAGATCGGCTACTTCACCGATCCGATCGGCGACCTGATGCCCGGTCACACTGTGACCATGCAGATCGGCAATGCAATCAGCCTCTCGCTGGAATCGACCGGCGACCTGCGTACCGACGATATCGTCGTTTCGTCGAGCGGCCCGGTCTCCAATGCCGGGATGCCGTTCTTCCAGCGCTACGCGGTCGCGTTCGATGCCCGCGAAGGTCGGATCGGCTTCCAGGACGCGGATTGAGGCTAGAAAGGGCCGAGGTCGGGGTCCGAAGATGGGCGATGTCCACCCAAGACATTTAGAAGCCCGGCAGCGGCCGTTTCGATTTCCGAGTCTCTTGGATCGGAGACGAGGCGAAATTGCCGCTGGCGAGCTTCCCTATCGCTCCATTTTTCAGCGATATCATTCTGATTTCGCAATTCAGAATTGCAGAAACGAACCCAGAGGCGTCTTGCCGCTTCCCCAATGAAAAAGGCCACGGCAGAGATCCTGCCGTGGCCTTTTTCGTTGAACGGTCCACCCGTTGGCCCTGGGCGCCCCGGCGCGGACGATGTCCGCTCAGGCGCGATCGTTCAGGTGTTCATGGAGTCGAAGAAGTCCTGATTGGTCTTCGTCTGCCGCAGCTTGTCGAGCAGGAACTCGACGGCGTCCACCGTCCCCATCGGATTGAGGATGCGACGGAGCACATAGGTCTTCTTGAGCTGATCGGAGGGAACGAGCAGCTCCTCCTTGCGGGTGCCGGAGCGCTGAATGTCGATCGCCGGGAACACGCGCTTGTCGGAGACCTTGCGGTCCAGAATGATCTCCGAGTTGCCGGTGCCCTTGAACTCTTCGAAGATCACTTCATCCATGCGGCTGCCGGTGTCGATCAGCGCGGTCGCGATAATCGTCAGCGAACCGCCCTCTTCGATATTGCGGGCGGCACCGAAGAAACGCTTGGGGCGCTGCAGCGCGTTGGCGTCGACACCGCCGGTCAGCACCTTGCCGGACGACGGCACCACCGTGTTGTAGGCACGGCCGAGGCGGGTAATGGAATCGAGCAGGATGACGACGTCGCGTCCGTGCTCCACGAGGCGCTTGGCCTTTTCGATCACCATCTCGGCGACCTGGACGTGACGGGTGGCCGGCTCGTCGAAGGTGGAGGAAATCACCTCGCCCTTCACCGAGCGCTGCATGTCCGTCACTTCCTCGGGGCGCTCATCGATCAGCAGAACGATGAGATAGCACTCGGGATGATTGGTCGTGATGGAGTGGGCGATGTTCTGCAGCAGCACCGTCTTGCCGGTGCGCGGCGGGGCCACGATCAGGGCACGCTGGCCTTTGCCGAGCGGTGCGACGAGATCGATGATGCGGGACGACATGTCCTTCTTCGACACGCCCTCCGCCGCTTCCATCTTGAAGCGCTCATCCGGATAGAGGGGCGTCAGGTTATCGAAGTGAACCTTGTGACGGGTCTTCTCGGGGTCTTCGAAATTGATGGTGTTGACCTTGAGAAGAGCGAAGTAGCGTTCGCCCTCCTTCGGGCTTCGGATGACGCCCTCGACCGTGTCGCCAGTTCGCAGCGAGAACCGGCGGATCTGGGAGGGCGAGACATAGATATCATCCGGACCGGGCAGATAGTTCGCATCTGGGGCGCGGAGGAAGCCGAAACCGTCCTGAAGCACCTCGACGACGCCTTCGCCGACGATCTCCACCTCACGGGCGGCAAGCTGCTTCAGTATCGCAAACATCAGCTCCTGCTTGCGCATCGTCGAAGCGTTCTCGACCTCGTGCTCTTCGGCAAACGCCAAAAGTTCGGTCGGAGTCTTCGACTTGAGCTCCTGAAGCTTCATCTCCCGCATGGAAGGGTCCTTGAATGGAATCTCGGCCGGTGGCGTCGGCCCGTAACATTGACGTGTCGTAACGACCTGTCAGAGGAAGGATGGAATGGAGGATTGAGGCGGCTCGGTTTTTAGGACCAGCTTTCAGCCGGGAGCCGGCACCTTGACACCGGCTCGGCGCACACGCGCCCATCCACCTCGAATGAGGTAAACCGATCATAGTCCGTGACGTGTGGCGCCGCAAGAGGCTTCTGGCGCGAGGCTTGGCCGGCACGCGGCCACGATATCCCGGCGTCCGCTCTATGCCTCTGAAGAAGCGGGCTTTTATTCAGCCGCGCGCCCGATCGCTTTTTTCGGACAAAGACACGGCAGCCGCTCATGATGCTGCTGCCGTGCTGACCTGACGGGTGTTCGCCGAGGCGCCCGTCACATCGGCTTGAAGATGACGAGGATCACGATCAGGAGCAGGAGCACCGTCGGAACTTCGTTGATGATGCGGTAGAAGCGGGCGCTGCGGCGGTTTCGATCCGCCGCGAAATCCTTGACGCAGCGGCTGAGGAAGCCGTGGAGCCCGGACAGCACCAGCACCAGCGCCAGCTTGGCGTGCAGCCAGCCGTCGGCGAAGAAGCCGCCCTGCCAGGCGAGCAGCAAGCCGAAAATCCAGGTCGAGATCATCGCCGGATTGCAGATCAGCTTCAGCAGGCGGCGCTCCATCACCTTGAAGGTTTCGGACTGCACCGAGCCGCGCTCCGCGGCGACATGGTAGACCATCAGCCGCGGCAGATAGAACATTGCCGCCATCCAGGCGACCACCGAAACGATGTGCAGCGTCTTCGCCCAGAGATAAAGATCGGTCATCACCATCCACTCCAAGGAATAGCCTGCGGCTGTCCAGCCGCGATCCGGACCGTCACGACCCAGTCAGGCCCGCCGAACGCGGGCGAGCATCCGCTCGACGTGCTCGATCGGGGTCTCCGGCAGGATGCCATGGCCGAGATTGAACACGAACGGCCCGCCCGAGAATGCCGACAGGATCGCCTCGACGCCCTCGTCCAGGGCCCGGCCGCCCGCGACGAGGCGCAGCGGATCGAGATTTCCCTGAATGGTCGCCACGGCCTGCAACGCCCTGCCCCGCTCGAGCGACACCGACCAGTCTAGCCCGACGGCATCGACGCCGGTTTGCTGCACGAACCCCTCGAGCCGCGTGCCGGCGCCGCGCGGAAAGCCGATGATGCGGGCGCCGGGAACCGCGGACCGCACGCGCTGCACGATCTCCCGCATCGGCTCGGTCGTCCAGCGCGCGAAGCCGTCGGTGTCGAGCGGCCCGGCCCAGCTGTCGAAAACCTGCACCGCGTCCGCGCCGGCCGCGAACTGCGCGACGAGATGGGACGAGACCGCCTCGACGAGAACGTCGATCAGGCGGCGGAAGCCGTCGGGGTCACGATAGGCGGCGAGCCGGGCGAACGCCTGATCCGGCGAGCCACGCCCCGCCACCATATAGGTCGCCAGCGTCCAGGGAGCCCCGGCAAAGCCGATCAGGGCCGTCTCCGGGGGGAGATCCGCCCTCACCCGCGAAATCGCTTCGTAGACCGGTTCAAGGTGCCCGGCGACGCGACCGAGATCGAGACCGCCGACGGCATCGAGCGGCAGCGGATCGAGCCGAGGTCCCTCGCCCTCCATGAAGGCGACCGGCTGGCCGAGACCATCGGGAATGACGAGGATGTCGGAAAAGATGATGGCCGCATCGAAGCCGAACCGGCGGATCGGCTGCAACGTGGCCTCTGTGGCGAGATCCGGCCGGTAGCAGAAATCGAGGAACGATCGGGCCTCGCTGCGGATCGCCCGGTATTCCGGGAGATAGCGCCCGGCCTGCCGCATCATCCAGACGGGGGGAATGTCCGTCCTTTCGCCGGCGAGCGCCGCCATGAAGCGGGAGGAAGCCGCTCGCGATGCGACCTTCTCCTGGCCCCTTTCCGGTTCCCCGGCTTTTCCACCCGTCTCCATAAAGAGAGAATCCTTGAATCAAGGGATTGTTGATTCTGTTTGGAGGTGGATTACCGGGATTATCGATCATCCACAATCGGACGCGGCGTCACGGGCTTTTCCACGGCGCAGGCGGAGATCCGGGCTTTTCGTGGAGCAGCCTTTGGAAATCCGGATTATGGTTCCTTTTCAAGGTGTTGCCATATTCCTTAACAAAAGGTTAAACAGGCATTGCCGTGGATGACGTGTGGATCGTCCGGGACCGCGCAAATCGTCCACGGAGTTCGGGGGGCGTGGACGGATCCGTCCGTCGGCAGCTGATCTGTTGATTGATCGGGACGGAATTGCATGATGAACGGCCGATCCGTTTCGCCGGCCGGTACCGTCCACACATCTTAACAGGGCTGGGGACAACGCGCGGGGCCGGCCTGCCGAAGCCGGCGGTTTCCGTGAGGTCGCAGGCCGGAAAGGCGCAGACAGGGTGCCGACGTTCTTTCATCTCCATCTCGTGTCGGATTCGACGGGCGAGACGCTTTCCACCGTCGCCCGCGCGGCCATCGTCCGTTACGACGACGTGGAGGCGATCGAGCACGTCCATCCGCTGATCCGCTCCGACCGCCAGCTCGACAAAGTGCTTTCGGCCATCGAACAGGCGCCGGGAATGGTGCTGTTCACCCTCGTGAACGAGAAGATGGCCGAGCGCGTCGAACGGTTCTGCCAGGAACTCGGGCTTCCTTCCGCCAACGTGCTCGACCCTGTCGTGCGGCTGATGCAGTCCTATCTGAACCTGCCGGTCGCCCCGCGTGTTGGCGGGCAGCACCAGCTCGACACCGACTATTTCCGCCGCATCGACGCGCTGAACTACGTGCTGATGCACGACGACGGCGTGCTGCCGGATGACATCGAGCAGGCCGAGGTGATCCTCGTCGGCGTCAGCCGCACCTCCAAGACGCCGACTTGCATCTATCTCGCCAACCGCGGTGTGAAGGCGATCAACATTCCGATCGTGCCGGGCGTGCCGCTGCCGCGGCGGTTGTTCGAGGCTGAAAACCCATTGGTCGTCGCCCTCGTGGCCAGCCCCGAGCGCATCGCCCAGATCCGCGAGCACCGCCTGCTGACGCTCAACGCCAAGCCCGACAATGCGGCCTATGTCGACCGCCGCGCCATCGCGGAGGAGATCGCGCTGACCCGGCGCATCTGCGCGGAACACCGCTGGCCCATCATCGACGTCACGCGTCGCTCGATCGAGGAAACGGCCGCCGCCATCATGGCGCTCGCCAAGCAGCGCCGGGAACAGTTGCGCGAGCAGGGCATCGGCTGAGGGCCGGGATTTTCCGTCCCATCGGCGGCGGGGATGGTCTATGACGGCGCGGATGTCGTGCGTCATTCGCCGGAGGTGTCGTTCGTGACCATGCCCATCGTGCTCGCGTCCCGCAGTGCGGCGCGGATCCGCATGCTGGCGGAAGCCGGCATTTCCGTTCTCGCAGTGCCCGCCGATCTCGACGAGCGGGCCGTCGAGCAGCCGATGGCCGCGGCCGGCGCCCGTCCCGACGAGATCGCGCTCGCCCTCGCCGCGAAGAAGGCCGACGCGGTCGCTGTGCTTCACCCCGATGCGATCGTGATCGGCTGCGACCAGACCCTCGACCTCGACGGGGTGAAGTTCGACAAGGCACCGAGCCCGCAGGCCGCAGCCGCACAATTGAGGGAACTGCGCGGGCGCACCCACGTGCTGCACTCGGCGGTCTGCGTCATCGAGCCAGGTTCCGCTGCGTACCCCGCGTGGAGCCATGTCTCGGCCGCGCGCCTCACCATGCGACCGTTCAGCGATACCTTTCTCGACGCCTATGTCGCTGCCGAGGGCGAGGCGCTGACCGGAACCGTCGGCGCCTATCGCCTGGAAGGCCGCGGCGTGCAACTGTTCTCGGCCGTCGACGGCGACTTCTTCACCGTCCTCGGCTTGCCGCTGCTCGCATTGGCCGAACGCCTGAGGACCATCGGAGTGCTGCCGTCATGAGCGACGATCAGCACGGCATCGCTGCCGCCACGCCCGTCGCCGGCCCCCGCGCGGCCGTGATCGGATGGCCAGTGTCCCATTCCCGGTCTCCTCTCATTCACGGGCACTGGCTCCAGCGCTACGGCCTGCCGGGAAGCTACGGCCGGCTGGCGCTGGAACCGGAGCGGGCGGATGCGTTCTTCGCCGACTTCGCCGCCTCCGGACTTTCCGGTGCGAACGTCACCGTGCCTCACAAGGAGGCAGCAGCCCGCGCCTGTGCCGAGCTCGATCCGATGGCGGCGACGCTCGGCGCGGCCAATACGCTGTGGCTGGAGGACGGCCGGCTCCACGGCGCCAACACCGACATCGTCGGCTTCCTCGCCAATCTCGACCAGGAGGCGTCTGGCTGGGACCGCAATCCCGGGCCGGCGGTGGTGATCGGGGCGGGCGGCGCGGCGCGCGCGGTGGTGCACGGGCTCGCGAGCCGGGGCTTCGCGCCGGTCCACGTCGTCAACCGCACGCTGGAGCGGGCTGAGGCAGTCGCCACCCTCGCCCGCGCGCCGGGTGGCACCATCGTCGGCCGTGCCCACGGCTTTGCCGAGCTGCCGGGCCTGCTGCGCACTGCGGGGGTCATCGTCAACACGACCTCGCTCGGCATGGCCGGCTCGCCGCCGCTCGACATCGACCTCGCTCCGGTACCGGAAGGCACGCTCGTCACCGATATCGTCTATGTCCCGCTCGAAACGCCGTTCCTCGCCGCCGCTCGGCGGCGCGGACTGCCGACGGTCGACGGCCTCGGGATGTTGCTGCACCAGGCCGTTCCCGGCTTCGAGCGCTGGTTCGGCCGCAGGCCGGCCGTGGATGCGGACTTGCGGGCGGTCGTCCTCGAAACTCTCCCGCCGGAAGCGTTCGTGAAGGCGGAGGAGACGGCACACCGATGATCGTTCTCGGCCTCACGGGCTCGGTCGGCATGGGAAAATCCACCACGGCGGCACTGTTCCGTGCCGCGGGTGCCGCCGTTCACGATGCCGACAGGTCGGTGCACGCCCTCTATCGCGGCCGCGCCGTGCCGCTGATCGAGGCCGCTTTTCCCGATGCCGTCGCGGACGGCGCGGTGGATAGGGCGAGGCTCGGCGCGATCGTCCTCGGGGACGATGCGGCGATGAAGCGGCTCGAAGCCATCGTCCACCCGCTGGTCCGCGAGGAGGAAGCGGCGTTTCTCGCCGGCGCTTCCGCCGCCGGCCGGCGCGTTGCCGTGCTCGATGTGCCGTTGCTGCTGGAGACCGGCCGTGGCCGTGCCGTCGATGCGGTGGTGGTGGTGACGGCGGATCCGGCCGTTCAGCGCGCACGGGTTCTCGCGCGCCCCGGTATGGATGAAGCCCGCTTCGCCGCGATCCTCGCCCGCCAGATGCCGGACGCCGAGAAGCGTCGTCGCGCGCACTTCCTGATCGATACCGGCCATGGCATGGCCTTTGCCGAGCGCGCGGTGGCGGCGATCCTGCGCGCGGTGGCGCCGATCCGGACAAGATGCGGGGGATAAGCGTCCGGCGGCGCCGATTTGCCTTTCCGCACCGGTGACGGCCCGTCAGGAAGGAAGAGCCGCGCCACGGCGCGCAACGATGGAGGCAGGACGATGCGGGAAATCGTGTTCGACACCGAGACCACCGGCCTGAGGGCCCGCGGCGGCGATCGCCTAGTGGAAATCGGCGGCGTCGAGCTGATAAACGGCATCCAGTCCGGCCGCTCGTATCACGTCTACATCAATCCGGAACGGTCCATGCCGCCGGAGGCCTTCGCGGTCCACGGTCTGTCCGAGGACTTTCTGCGCGACAAGCCGCGCTTCGCCGAAATCGTGGACGAGTTTCTCGCCTTCATCGACGGCGGGGTGCTGGTGATCCACAACGCCGAGTTCGACATGGGCTTCATCAACATGGAGCTTGGCCGGCTCGGCCGCGAGGCGGTGCCGATGAGCCGCGTCATCGACACGCTGCAGATCGCCCGCCGCAAGCACCCGGCCGGACCCAACACCCTCGACGCGCTTTGCGCCCGCTACAAGATCGACAACTCGATGCGCACGCGCCATGGCGCGCTGCTTGATGCCGAATTGCTGTCGGAAGTCTATGTGGAACTGATGGGTGGCCGGCAGGCGGCCCTGGGCCTCGCCGACGATACGGCCGGAACCAGCACCCGCCGCGGCTTCACGCCGGCGGGCGGCGTGGCACGGGCGCGCCCTCGCCCGGAACCGCTGCCCTCGTTCGTCACGAGCGAGGAACGCGCGGCGCATCAGGCGTTCGTCGCCCTCATGGGCGAGAAGGCATTGTGGAATCTGTGGCCGGATGAACAGGATGCGGCCCTGCGGACGGCGTCGTCCGCAGGGACCTGACGAGACACCGCGCCCGCACCCAGGAGCGGTCGGGCGCGGGCTTTCCTCAGTTCGGCTGCAGGCCGGCAGCGGCGGCCTGGGCGCGCTGGATGTTCTGCTGGTAGAGCGCGGCGAAATCGATCGGGTCGAGCAGCAGCGGCGGGAAGCCGCCGTCGCGGGTCGCGTCGGCAACGATCTGGCGCGCGAACGGGAACAGCAGGCGCGGGCACTCGATCATCACCAGAGGCTGGATGTGCTCCTGCGGCACGTTCTGGATCCGGAAGATGCCGGCATAGGTGATTTCCGTGTGGAACAGGAGGTCTGCCTCCGCACCGGCATTGGCCTCGATGGTCAGCGTCACCTCGACGTCGGCCGGCGTGAGCGGCTTGGCGTTGACGTTCACCGAGACGTTGATCTGCGGGCTCGCCTGACGCGGCTGCAGCGACATCGGCGCATGAGGATTCTCGAACGAGAAATCCTTCAGGTACTGGCCGAGGACGTTGATCGAGGGAGCTGCTGCCGCGCCGGCATGGGCCGTGGCGCCGTTGTCTGTGTTGCTCATCGTGCCTTCGTGCTGGGTTTGGTGTTGTTAAGCCGCGATCCCGCGGCGGTGTCCCGCGGCGTTGAGGCGGGAGTTGCCCGGGGATCTTTCTTTGAGACGGTCTGGCTATGTGGGTCGAGCGCCGCTCGGAAGGCCGGCCGAGGAGACACGGAACCCGTCGTCCCCGCATTCCGGATGGTACCGCCGCGATGCCGGTGGCCGGGACGGCATATCCATCTCCCGGCCGGAATCGTTGACGCCGTTCCTTCCCTTCCGGACGGTGTGCTTCAGGCGGCCCAGCCGGTCCGAAAACGCCGGAGCCGTCGCGCGGGCCGCGGGAGATCCGCGCTTTCCGCTGCATTTTCGGCCCGATGCTCTACCACGCTCCGCGCGCGCTTCACAAGGCGCGCGGCGACGCTCAGGGCCGGCCGTCCGGTGGCGGGATGACCCAGGGCGACGCACCCTTGCCTGGCTCCCCGCCGTCGTGTCCGTCGCGGCGGCGGAACGCATCGGCATCGAGGTCGACCACCGGACCGGGGCCGCCGGGCGCACGGGTCTCGACGGTCACGATCTCGATGCGGCGGCGGATCGCCGACCAGACGAAGTCTCGGACCGGAGGCAGGAACAGCGCGAGGCCCACGACGTCGCTGACAAAGCCGGGGATGATGAGCAGCACGCCCGCCAGCACGATCATCGCGCCGTGCACCATCGCCTCGCCCGGCACGCGGCCGGAATCGAGTTCCGCCTGCATCCGTCGCAGCATGCCGAAACCCTGGCGCCGCATCAGTGTCGTTCCGGCGATCATCGACAGCAGCACGAGGCCGATGGTCGCCGTCACCCCGATGGCACGGCCGACGAGGATGAAGACGGCGATCTCGACAAGGGGCAGGCCGATAAGCCCGGCGACGATCAGGCCACCGAGGCCGAAGGTTGCCCTGGGCCGTCCCTGGCCGGGAATGCGGTTGGTGTCGAATGGAGCCATGCGGCCGTCGTTCCGGATCTTTTTCATGCTGCCGTCGCCGTTCGTCGAGATGAACGGAGCCGGTCGCGAACCTATGGAGGCGCGGATGCGCGATTCATGCCAATATAGGACGATGATCGGGGTTCGGGAGGTTCATCTCGCTGAACGCCCTATTTCGGGCACTAAGGCAACGGACTTGTATCGGACCCTTTATGCTGCTTGAAGGTGGCTTACATAGAGGGAAGCAGGCCTGCAGATACGGACGCCGGCAAGCTCTGGTGGGGCCCAGGGTGGCTGTTGCGGGCCGAAGGGTACCAAAGAATGGCTTGGGCAATCGCGGTTGCATGTTCGCGGGCGCCATCGGGATTTACGAAAGTGTCGCGCGGCGGTTCAGTCCGCGACACAAGGCAGTGGGTCGAAGATCCGCATTCTTCCGATAAGGAGCTTCGGAGGGTCGGGCGAACGGTCGGGTGTGATGGGCGAATTCTTCGACATCTATAATATTATCTTCATCGTCCTCGCGGTGGTCGTGTTCCTGCGCCTGCGCAGCGTGCTCGGGCGGCGCACCGGCAACGAGGGCCGGCCGTTCGATCCCTTCGCCCGTCGCGGTGGGCAGGCGGGCAGCGGGAATGCGGACGCCGGACCCGCGCAGCCGCCGTCTCGCGACAATGTGACCGCGCTGCCCACGGCGCGCCTCCCGGCCGCCAACGACACGCCGGACCAGGCCGCCGAGGAGACGCTGAAGCGCTTCGCCCCGGAAGGCTCCAAGCTGCACGACGGGCTCAAGGCCCTGCTCGCCGCCGATCCCTCCTTTTCGCCCGAGCGCTTTGTCGCCGGCGCGCGCGTCGCCTACGAAATGATCGTCACCGCGTTCGCCGGCGGCGACCGCAAGGCGCTGCGTCCGCTGCTGTCGAAGGAGGTGTTCGAGGGCTTCTCTGGCGCCATCGCCGAGCGCGAGGCGCGTGGCGAGACGGTGGAATCAACCTTCGTCGGCATTTCCAAGGCCGAAATCGTCGCCATTGCCATGCGCGGGGTGACGGCGCAGGTCGTCGTTCACATCGAAAGCCAGTTGGTTTCGCTGACCCGCGCCAAGGATGGGACGGTGGTTGAGGGCGACCCCAACAAGGTGACCGACGTGGTCGACCGCTGGACCTTTGCCCGCGACACCGACCAGCGGGATCCCAACTGGAAGCTGGTCGCCACTGAATCGGTGGAATGATGCTACCTGCCCCGCCGCGGAGCATGGGGGGACGAGCGTTCGCACGGGCGCCCTCCGGCCTGCGTGGGGTCAGGTTGGCCGTTGTGCTGTCTTACGCCGCCTTCGTTTCCGGAATGGCGCTCGCACAACCCGCCGCCGCCGACGATGGCGGCGCACACGGCAGGTTTCGCCCGGCGGCTCTGGACGGCTGGAGCCATGATCGCCAGTCCGAAGCCTTCAAGGCCTTCCTGCGCTCTTGCACCGCCATGGAAGAGATGCCACCGGCGCCGGGCGGCCTTGGGCTGGTTGATCCTGCGGCGTTGGCCGCGGTCTGTCGTGCGGCTTCCGCCTTGCCGCGCGACCTCGGCGATGCCGCGGCGCGACGCTTCTTCGAACGGCATTTCGAAGCCGTCGCGCTCGGTCCGCGCGACGCCGGATTCCTCACCGGCTATTTCGAGCCCGAGATCGAAGGCTCGCGCCATCCCACGGCCCGCTTCGGCGTTCCGCTTTATGGCCTGCCGCCGGATCTCGTCTCGCTGGATGGAACCAACCGGCCCCCGGGTCTCGATATCGCGCTCACGGCGGCCCGCCGGGCCCCGGACGGCGAGGTGTCGCCCTATCCCGATCGTGCCGCGATCATGGCGGGCGCGCTTGCCGGCCGCGGCCTGGAGCTCGCCTATGTCGCGAGCCCGGTGGAGGCCTTCTTCGCCCAGGTGCAGGGTTCGGTGCGCATCCGTCTTCCGGACGGCGAGGTGCTGCGCCTCGGCTATGCCGGCCGGAACGGCTATCCCTACACTGCGATCGGCCGCATCCTGCTGGCGCGCGGGGCGATCTCGCGTGACGAAATGACGGCGGACCGGTTGAAGGCCTGGCTGGAAAGCCACCCCGCGGAGGCACCGGCGATCCTGGCGGCCAACCGGTCGTTCGTGTTCTTCCGGGTGATCGAGGGCATGGAGCCCGGCCTCGGCCCGCTCGGCACACTCGAGGTGCCGCTGACGCCGGGCCGCAGCCTCGCCGTCGACGCTTCGCTCCATACACTCGGGATGCCGGTGTGGATCGATGCCCATACGCCTTCGACCCCCGTGAACGGCATTCCGGGCCTCGGCGAGGTGCACCGCCTCGTCGTTGCTCAGGACACCGGCTCCGCAATCAAGGGGCCGGAGCGCGGAGACCTCTATATCGGTTCGGGCGAGGCGGCCGGGGTGATTGCCGGCCGGCTGCGCCATGCCATGACCATGACGCTGTTGATTCCGAGGGTCTCGACCGCCCATCCCGCCGCGCCGCCGCGTTCCGACCGCAGCCCGATTCCGGCGATGGACGTCAGCGTGGAGACGCAGCGGTGAGCGGCCGGGGCAGGCGACGGGGACTGACGGAGGAGGACCGCGCGCTATGGGAGCGTCTGGCCGCGACCGTCGAGCCGCTGCCGCAGAAGCGCGGCCGTCACGCTCGGCAACGCGACGCCGCTGTCGCGCCGGACGCGGCGGGGGAAGCCGAGGCGTCGCCGCCGCGTGCGTTGCCATCCACCGCGCCGCCGGGCCCGGTTGCGGCAGGAAAGCCCCTGGTCTCGCGCCCGAAGCCGCCGCCGATGGTGCCGCTGGAGCGCCGCGCGGTGCGGCGGCTCAAGAGCGGCCGCAGCGACGTCGAGGACCGACTCGATCTCCACGGCATGACCCAGGAGGCGGCCAAGGCGCGCCTGATGGCCTTTCTCGCCCGGGCGCAGGCCGGCGGTCTCAAGACCGTTCTCGTGATCACCGGCAAGGGCGGCGGCTCCGTCGTGCCGCTCGATTTCGCCGAGCCGGAGCGCGGCATCCTGCGCCGCATGGTGCCGCTCTGGCTCGCCATGCCCGCCGCCCGCGCGCTTGTGGTGGGTTACAGCGAGGCGACGATCTCTCACGGCGGTTCGGGTGCTCTTTACGTCACGATCCGCCGGCCCCGCCCATGAGTTGCAGATCTGAACCGCCGGCGTCAGCGGTGCCCGCCTCAGGCCATTTCTCCTGGCTCCTCACGGACGTGGCCGCCTTCGGGCGCCTGCCGAGGCCTCGGCCGCTCCACCGGCACGCCGCGCCAACTTCGACGTGAGCGAACCTGGCTCGTTCGGACCGAACTGATCCGTCCGGAACAGGCGTCATCGCGGTGAGAGGGCAGAAACGAGAAAGGCGCCCGCGGTGTACGCGGACGCCTTCCGTAGTGACATTTCGATGTTCGACGTCTCTGAACGCTTGAAGGGCAACCCTTGCAAAGGCGAGGCAGCCGCAGCAGCGCGTTCTTAGGCGGCCTCGTCCTGCTCGGAGACTTCCTCGAGGTCGGCATCCTCGTCGACGGCTTCGTCCGCGGCCTTCGCGGTGCCGCGGCGCGGGCTCTTGGCGAGCTGCGCCTCGATGCGCTGCACAGCCTCGGTCTCCGAGATATGAGCCACGACGGCGATCTCGCGCGCCATCCGGTCGAGGGCGGCTTCATAAAGCTGCCGCTCCGAATAGGACTGCTCGGGCTGGTTCTCGGCGCGGTACAGATCGCGCACGACCTCGGCGATCGAAATCAGGTCGCCGGAATTGATCTTGGCTTCGTATTCCTGGGCCCGGCGGCTCCACATGGTGCGCTTCACGCGCGCACGACCGCGCACGGTGCCGAGCGCCTTTTCCACCGTGGCCTCGTCCGACAGCTTGCGCATGCCGACGGAAGCGATCTTCGCCGTCGGCACCCGAAGCGTCATCTTGTCCTTCTCGAAGGTGATGACGACGAGTTCCAGCTTGTGGCCCGCGACTTCGCGTTCCTCGATCGCCACGATCTGCCCCACGCCGTGCGCCGGATAGACGATGTGCTCGCTCGCCTTGAAACCGTGCTTGGAAGGGGCCTTCTTTGCCGTGGTGGTGGCCATTCGAATCCTGCTCCTGCGCCGTTGGCGCCCGAGACACCGCGTGCTATGCGGTTGCCCGATGCGTATCCGCCTGGACGAAGTCACGCGCAGAATAAAGTCCGGACATCGCAATTCGCTGCGATCCGGTCGCTGCCACGCTTCGTGCCGCCTCGTAGGATCCTGCGCTCCGCCGAAAAAGTCCGCTCACGACCAAGACGTCCGAACAAAGACGCCTGCGTTATTCCACCATGAAAGGAGGAGATGAGGCCGGATTGGGCAAGGAGGTAACAGGTGCTCTCCGATGGTTCTGGAAATATAGCACAATCTGTGCAAATCACAAAGCCTTCCCGGCCGCAAAGGCTTCCGGGACTGGCATTTTTCGCCTAAGCATGGCCGGTATGCCGATTCGCCGCATCTCCTCAGATGCGCGACGGCGTCTCCCCGGCGCTCATCGGATGCGGGTGTTTCAGTCGCCCTCGCCGGGCTCCGGAGACAGCAGCGCCAGCTTGTCGGGCTTGCCGTCCCATTCCTTCGCATCGGGCAGGGCGTCGCGCTTCGTCGTCAGGTTCGGCCACATCGCAGCGTAATCGCGATTGAGCGCCAGCCAGCTTTCGAGGCCCGACTCCGTATCCGGCTTGATCGCCTCGGCCGGGCATTCCGGTTCGCACACGCCGCAATCGATGCACTCGTCGGGATGAATGACGAGCATGTTCTCGCCTTCATAGAAGCAGTCGACGGGACAAACCTCGACGCAATCGGTGTACTTGCACTTGATGCAGTTTTCCGTGACGACGTACGGCATCTCGAAGTCCTTGTGCGGAACGCCGCGGAGCCGGTGCCGGCCTTCGCCCCGCTGCAGCTTTCCGCTCGGCCGGCGTCCCGGCATCTGGTCGTGGCGCCGGCGTCCCGGCTGCGAGCGATCCCGTCGCCCGGCTTCGGCGACGTCGGCGATGCCGCGCCCGCGGTAACGTGAATTTGGGAGCGCGGGGCTTGTCGCGGGAGCGGACTAACGCGGAAACGAGGGCCGCGCAAGCCATCCGCGTGTCTCATCAGGCTCTCCGGCCCGGATCACGTTTCCCCAAAAACGCGCGAAAAGGCGCAGGATCGGAATATCCTCCTCATTAATCGGCCTAGAGAGACGAGGATCTCGCGTCGGCCAGATTGGAAGGAATAAAATTCCGGATGCACCAAAGCGCGGCCCAATGAAAATGTTCACGGCTTGTTCTTGCCAGCTTAGTCACGCTCCCATATGGTCCGGGGACGGGAAACTTCAAGGCGGCCGGGAGGGGCGGGCATGGTGAGCCATGTTGCGACGGTTGCGTTTCAGGGCATCGAGGCCGTTCCGGTGGACGTTCAGGTCCAGATCGGACCGGGCGCCGTCGCGTTCACCGTCGTCGGCCTGCCGGACAAGGCGGTCGGTGAAAGCCGCGAGCGGGTTCGCGCCGCCCTGATCGCGTCGGGCCTGTCGCTCCCTGCCAAGCGCATCGTGGTCAATCTCGCCCCGGCCGACCTGCCGAAGGAGGGAAGCCATTACGACCTCCCGATCGCGCTCGGGCTGATGGCGGCGATGGGCGCCATTCCGGCGGCGGCGCTTGAAGACTGGATCGTGCTCGGCGAACTCGCGCTCGACGGCACCATTGCCCCCGTGGCCGGGGCACTGCCGGCTGCGATGGGCGCCCATGCCCTCGGCAAGGGCCTGATCTGTCCGGCCCGGTCGGGCCCGGAGGCCGCGTGGGCGGGCGAGGCGGTACCGGTGCTCGCGCCGACGAGCCTGATCGGCATCGTCAACCATTTCCGCGGAACGCAATTGCTGTCACGGCCGCAGCCGCGCATCCGCGACGCAGGCCCGGCCCTGCCGGACCTCAAGGACGTCAAGGGGCAGGAGACGGCGAAGCGCGCGCTCGAGATCGCGGCGGCCGGCGGCCATCATCTGCTGTTCGTCGGCCCGCCGGGGTCCGGCAAGTCGATGCTGGCGGCGCGGCTGCCGTCGATCCTGCCGCCGCTTTCCCCGCGCGAGCTTCTGGAAGTGTCGATGATCCACTCCGTCGCCGGCCAGCTCGCCGACGGCCGTCTGTCGGATCGCCGGCCATTCCGCGCGCCGCATCACTCGGCGTCCATGGCCGCCCTTGTCGGCGGCGGCCTGCGGGCGCGGCCGGGCGAAGTCTCGCTTGCCCATAACGGTGTGCTGTTCCTGGACGAACTGCCGGAATTCCAGCCCCAGGTGCTCGATGCGCTGCGGCAGCCGCTCGAAAGCGCCGAGGCGGTGATCGCGCGGGCCAACCACCGCGTTTCCTATCCGGCGCGGGTGCAGATGGTGGCGGCGATGAACCCCTGCCGCTGCGGCATGGCAGGGGAACCGGGCCACACCTGTCGCCGGGGCGCGCGCTGCGCGGCGGACTATCAGGCGCGGGTTTCGGGACCGCTGCTCGACCGCATCGATCTCAGGGTTGAAGTCAGTGCCGTCAGTGCCGCGGACCTTGCCTTGCCATCGCCGAGCGAGGGCTCGGCGGAGGTGGCGGCCCGCGTGGCCGCCGCGCGCGGCCGCCAGGCGGCGCGGTTCGCGGCCATGGGCCTCGACATCCGCGTCAACGCGGCCTGCAGCCCGGGGCTGGTGGAGGACATCGCCCGGCCCGATGCGGCGGGACAGGCGCTGCTGACGGCGGCGGCCGAGACGATGCGGCTGTCCGCGCGCGGCTATCACCGCGTGCTGAAGGTCGCGCGCACGCTCGCCGACCTCGACGGCTCGGAAGCCGTGGGGCGTCTCCATCTCGCCGAAGCGCTGGCGTTCCGGCGGCTGTCGTCGAGCTTCGCGGAGGCGGCGTAGAGCGATCCCGAGGGGAAGGTCGGCGGGGGCTGGGCTTGAAGCTGGAGCCGGGTTCCGGGAGCGATGTCCCGGTCGACCAGATCGGCCCGTCCGATCGCTGTCCGCTCCGCGGCGCGCCGGCCCCGCCCGGTGGGATCAGAGGCGGCGGAAGGTCAGGTAGGCCGGCGGCCGGCCTTCGCGGATCGCCTTCGCCTCGTAGCGTGTGCCGGGCCAGCCCGCCCAGGGCTTGCGCCAGTCATCCGCGGTCTCTGCGGACCAGGCGAATGCGGGATGGGCGTGCACATGGTTGAGCGCCCAATCAACATAGGTGTCGATGTCGCTTGCAAAACGCAGCTCGGCGCCCGGCTTCATCACCCGCGCCAGCCGGTCGAGCCGGTCGGCCGAGACGAAGCGGCGCTTCCAGTGCCGCTTCTTAGGCCAGGGATCGGGATAGAGCAGGTAGACACGCGAAAGGCTTGCGTCGGGCAGCCAGTCGATGACTTCGACGGCATCGCGATCGTGAAGGCGGATCGTGTCGATGCCGTCCCGCTCGATCGAGGCGAGGGCCTTGGCCATGCCGTTGACGAACGGCTCGCAGCCGATGAAGCCGACGGCGGGGTTTGAGCGGGCCTGGTGCATCAGGTGCTCGCCGCCGCCGAAGCCGATCTCCATCCAGACCTCGTCGACGGGCCGCGGGAACAGCGCGCGGAGATCGTCCGGCGCCGGCACGGCGGTGTCGACCGCCAGCCGGGGCAGCAGCGTCCCGGTGAGATCGGCCTGATGCTCGCGCAGGGGACGGCCCTGGCGCCGGCCGAAGAACGCGGATCGGCGCGGTTGTTCGTCGGTCATGTCGAAAGTGCCGTCCCTATGGTTTCGGTCACGCCGGCCAGCCGTTCGCCCGCAGGCCGGAGATGATGCGGCTTCTCGTCGGCAAACCCGACAGGAGCGGATGAGCCGATCTGCCCAACGGCCTGAAAGCGTCCGGCGCGTCTTCTAACCGCGAGGCTGCGCCGCAGCGGAAGCAGTGTCTGCGAATGCACCTGAAACAGCAACGGCGCAGCCTCAGCCGCGCCGTGCCCCGGATTTGTCCGTACCGAGCTTAGGACCACCAGCGAGCAGTCGGCAACGCGAAGTCGCCGCTCCCGCCGGGGCGCAACCGCGCCGGAGCGTCAGGCGACCGCCTTGGCCAGCACGTCGGCGAGGTCGGTCTTCTCCCAGGAGAAACCGCCGTCCGCTTCCGGCGCGCGGCCGAAATGGCCGTAGGAGGAGGTGCGGGCGTAGATCGGCCGGTTCAGGCCGAGATGCTGGCGGATGCCGCGCGGGGTCAGGTCCATCACCTCGCGGGCGGCCTTCTCGATCGAGGCCTCGGCGACCTTGCCGGTGCCGTGCAGGTCGACATAGACCGCCAGGGGCTCGGAGACGCCGATCGCGTAGGCGATCTGCATGGTGCAGCGGTCGGCAAGGCCGGCGGCCACCACGTTCTTGGCGAGGTAGCGCGCGGCATAGGCCGCGGACCGGTCCACCTTGGTGGGGTCCTTGCCCGAGAACGCACCGCCGCCGTGGGGCGCCGCGCCACCGTAGGTGTCGACGATGATCTTGCGGCCGGTCAGGCCGCAGTCGCCATCCGGGCCGCCGATCACGAACTTGCCGGTCGGGTTGACGTGCCAGATGGTGTCCTTGCTCACCCAGCCTTCCGGCAGGTCGGCGGTGATGTACGGCGCGACGATGTCGAACACGTCGGACGACGACAGGTTCGGATCGACGTGCTGGGTCGAGAGCACGATCTGCGTCGCGCGCACCGGCATGCCGTTCTCGTAGGCGAGCGTGACCTGGCTCTTCGCGTCGGGGCCGAGCGCCGGCTCCTTGCCGGACTTGCGGACCTCCGCCAGCGTCTTCAAGATTTTGTGGGCATAGTAGATCGGGGCCGGCATCAGGTCCGGCGTCTCGCGGCAGGCATAGCCGAACATGATGCCCTGGTCGCCGGCGCCTTCGTCCTTGTTGCCGGCGGCATCGACGCCCTGGGCGATATCGGCCGACTGGGCATGGAGGTGGACGGCGACGTCCGCGTTCCGCCAGTGGAAGCCTTCCTGCTCGTAGCCGATATCGCGGATCGCGAGGCGCGTCAGGTGGGTCAGGTAGTCGTTCGTGATGGTCTCGGGGCCGCGGACCTCGCCGGCGATGACGACGCGGTTGGTGGTAGCCAGGGTCTCACAGGCGACGCGCGCTTCCGGCATCACCGACAGGTACGCATCGACGATGGTGTCGGAGATGCGGTCGCAGACCTTGTCGGGATGGCCTTCCGAAACGGATTCGCTGGTGAACAGGTAGCTCGAACGGGACACTGGCTTCGCAGCTCCATCTAGGAAAAGGGCGTGGACGCCGAACCAACGGCACCACGCCCGTCAAATAGCAGCAAAGCGAGGGGGAGTTCAAGCAGACATAAAGGTATGTTTATATGCGGAACTGGCCATGACGGTCGGAAACCGCATCAAGGCGCAGCTCACGCCACCTCGTCGTCCGCCAGGGATTCCACCAGATCCACCACGCGCCGCCGAACCTGGCCGCTGCGGATCCGCACGAACGCCCGGTTGAGTGCGAGACCCTCGCTCGAGGTGAGGAAGCTCGTCACATAAGCCGCCGGATGGTCCTCGGAAAAACCCTCCGAAGTTGCCGCGCCCGGCGTGGGCGGTGCGTCCTCGAAGAAGAACGACACCGGAACCTGCAGAACCGTTGCGATATGCTGCAAGCGGCTTGCTCCGATACGATTCGTTCCCTTTTCGTATTTCTGGATCTGCTGGAACGTGATGCCAAGATGCTCGCCGAGCTTCTCCTGGCTCATTCCAAGCATCATTCGACGCATACGCACACGGCTTCCGACGTGTGAATCGATAGGATTGGGGGACTTCTTACTGGGCATTGGCTTGGGGTCCTCAGAACACGTCGAAAAGCGCGCACTACTGCGCGGCGTGTGATCAGTACCGACGCTCTAATCGGGGTCTTGAGGACCCACCCCCCTCGTCGGCGTGGCATACACGGTGGTCGATAGTCGGCACGCCGTGGTTGACGGCTGGATAATGAGGTGTTTTTGACCGGTGTCAATCAGTCGCTTTGTGTTGGCGCCCGCGACGCCGCGCCGCGAGCAGAAGGAACACGACCGCGACCACGCCGAGTACAGGCCCATCGCCGATGCGGGCATAGAGGGGTTTGCCGATTGCGGCCGGCAGCGCGCCGTCGACGACGCCCCGTTTCGACAGGGCGAGACTGGCCCGGATGCGGCCATAGGGGTCGACGATCGCCGAGATGCCGGTATTGGCCGCACGAACCAGCGGCAGACCCTGTTCCACCGCACGCGTGCGCGCCTGCTGGAAGTGCTGGTAGGGCCCGGGCGTGTCGCCGAACCAGGCATCGTTGGTGAGATTCAACAGCCAGCCGGGATGCGTGCCGGGAGCAACCACCTCCGCGGGAAAAATCGCCTCGTAGCAGATCAGCACGCTCGCCGGCGGAACACCGGGAAGCGTCATCGGCACATGGCCGCTGCCTGGGGTGAAGCCACCGGGCAGGGATTCCGCCAGTGCGCCGAGCCCGGTGCTTTCCAGCACGGACTGGAACGGCAGATATTCGCCGAACGGCACGAGATGCACTTTGTCGTCCCGCCCGATGATCGTTCCCGTGCGGTCGATCGCGAGCGCGCTGTTGTAGTAGCGCTCGGATGCGGCCGTTTCCGCGCTGTCGCCCTGCGGGTCGACGCCTGCCTCGGTCGCGGTCGCAAAGACCGTTCCGGCGACGAGCACGCTCCGCTCCGGAAGCGACCGGGCGATGTCCCCGAGTGCGATGGCTGAATCGGCGAGGAGGAAGGGCGTCGAGGTCTCCGGCCACACCACGACGGTGGTGCCGTCCTCCGGTGCGGGCTTTGCTTCCCTGGTGAGGGAGAGCAGCACGTCGAAGCTCTGCCAGCGGTTCTCCGGCCGCCACTTTTCGCTCTGGTCGATGGCGGGCTGCACGAGATGCAGCCGCACGCCGGCCACGTCCGCGTCGTCGGCGCCGGAAAGCCGGGCGAAGCCGAACGCGGCGAGCGCCCCGATGAGCGCGGCGGCGGCGGCGCAAAGGGCGGTGCCACTCCGCCGGCGGCCGAACGGTCCGAACGGCGCCGCGGGAGCCGCGCCGGCAAGCGCGGCGACGAGCGCGAGCCCCGAGACGCCGATGAGGCTTGCGCCCTGCATCAGCGCCTCGCTGTTGGTCAGCGCGTAGCCGATGTCGTTCCAGGGAAAGCCGGTGGCAATCCGTCCGCGCAGCCATTCCGTCGCCGTCAGCGCGGCGGCGAGCGCAACGACGCGGGAAGCGCCCGGGCGCCAGAATGCGATGGCCAGCACGGCGGCGGCCGCGGGAAATACGGCCAGCCCCGCCGGCAAGCCGGCGACGGCAAACGGGATCATCCAGCCATAATCGGCCGCATCCACCAGAAACGCGGCGCCGATCCACCACAGGCCGGCGAGGAAGGCGCCGAACCCCCACCACCACCCCACCAGCGCCGCGGTGCGCAAGCGCCGGCCCGTCGGCCGCATCGCGGCGCCGTCGAGCAGGAAGACCAGGAGCGGAAGCGAGATCAGCAGCGCCGCGCCATACCCGAACGGGGCCTGGGCGAGCGCGGAAACGCCGCCGGCAGCGAAGGCGAGGGCATTCCGCCGCCATCCGGTGAGGCCGGCAATCCGTGCGGCGAACCGGTCGAGCGCCGGAAGCGCTCCGTGGGCGGAAGACGGAATGCGCCGCGCGACACCCTCGCCGGGCCGCGCGGCCTCGCCGGCCACGAAGAACCGGCCGCGGCGTCGGTCCCGAAGTTTTCGCATGGCCCGGGCTCCCTCGCCGTGCGGTGGTGGTGGCGGGCCGGCAGGGGCGGCGGGCACCGGAAGCGCGGGCCGGCGCCCGCCGGCGTCATGTCTGCTGCTCGCCGTCCCTCGGATGGCGGTAATAGACCCGGACCCGCGACACGCGCCGTGGATCGGCATCGAGAATTTCGAAGGCGAGCGCGGGAATCTCGGGCGGCGCGATGTGCTCGCCGCGCTGGGGAATGCGGCCGACCAGCGTGTAGATCAGGCCGCCCAGCGTATCGACGTCTTCTTCCTCGAGTTCGTCGACATTGAGGTCGGGGCCGACCACCTCGGCGAGCTCGTCAAGATCGATGCGCGCATCGGCGATCCAGCCGCCCTCCGGATCGGGCGCGATCATCGCCTCCTCGGCCTGATCGTGCTCGTCCTCGATGTCGCCGAGCACGGTCTCAATCAGGTCCTCCAGCGTCACGAGGCCGTCGGTGCCGCCATATTCGTCGATCACCAGCGCGATCTGCATCCTGTCCGCCTTCATGCGCGCGATGAGGTCGCTGGCCGGCATGGAAGGGGGAACGAACAGCACGGGCCGCAGGATCTCGGCCTCGCCGACCGGCTGGGACAGGTCGACCGCGCCGAGGGGCAGGGGCGCGTCCGGTGCCTCCGCCACCCCGCCCGCCGCCTGCGAGGCGCGGGAGGCGATCAGCGCCATCAGGTCCTTGATGTGGACCATGCCGAGGGGATCGTCGAGGCTCTCCCGGTAGATCGGCATGCGGGAATGGCCGGAAGCCAGAAAGGCGCGGATCAGGCCTGCGAGCGGCGTCTCGGCGTCCGCCGCCACGATGTCGGCCCGCGGGATCATCACGTCCTCGACCCGCAGGGTGCGCAGCCGCAGGATGTTGCGCAGCAGCATCCGCTCTTCGGGTGTGAACGCCTCCTCGCCGCTGGAATCGGCGCCGGCGGCGAGGGCGCTTTCGAGGTTTTCGCGCAGCGAGCCGCCGTTTCTGAGGCCCATGGCGCCCATCAGCCGGGCGAGCCAGCCCTCCGTGGCGCGCTCCGGTGCCCTCTCGGCCTGCCGGTCCTGTGCACGCGAATCCTGTGCACGTTCGGGCTCGACCGGGCTTACCGTTCCGCTTCGGGCGGCTTTCGCTGCCGGTACGGCGGAGGCAGCGGCCGTTGTCACGGCCGCGGCGGTACTTGATGTGTCGTCGTTCATTCCAGACAGGCTTTCGCCGCCCTCAATTCGATCTGTCGTCCACAATATTCACGATGCGGCCGGTTCCGGGAGTCCTTTTCGTCTCCGGGATCCCGTCATGATCGAGGTCGAACCTTCAGTCGGCCTCGCCGCGATAGGGATCGGGCACGCCCAGCCGGGCGAGACACGCCCTTTCCAGGGCTTCCATCTCCTCGGCCTCGGCCTCCGTCTCATGGTCATAGCCGAGAAGATGAAGAAAGCCGTGCACCACCAGATGGCGCAGGTGGTGATCGAACGGCTTGCCCTCTGCCTCTGCCTCTGCCGCGACGGTCTCATAGGCCAGCACGATGTCGCCGAGGAAACGGTAGGGCGCCCCCGGCATCTCCGCCGCGGGAAAGGACAGCACGTTGGTCGGCTTGTCCTTGCCGCGGTGGTCGCGGTTGATCTCGCGCACCCGCGCGTCGTCGGCGAAGGCGATCGCCACCTCGCAGGCCGGCAGCGGCGACAGGTCGCCGGGGCCGGAGCCCGCAAGCGGCGCGGACGCGCCGAGCGTTTCCGCCACGAGCGTTTCGAGCGCGTCTTCCGCGCCCCATTCGCCCGCCTCCACGACGAGATCGATGCCGATCGGGCCGGTCGCCGCCGGCTTCCCGCCGACGGCAGCGTCACTCCCGACGGTCATGACGTCGGCGCGCCCGTGGCCTCGCCCCCGGTGCGGCGTGCCTCCCGCGCGTCCCGTGCGGCTGTGCGCTCCGCCCCCACCTTCTCATAGGCGGCGACGATGCGGCCGACCAGTTCGTGGCGCACCACGTCGGCCGCCGTGAACCGCACCAGCGCCACGCCCGGCACCTGATCGAGGATTCCGATCGCCTCGCCGAGGCCGGATACCTGTCCGGGCGGAAGATCGACCTGGGTCGGGTCGCCGGTGATGATCATCTTCGAGTTCTCACCGAGGCGGGTGAGAAACATCTTCATCTGCATCGATGTGGTGTTCTGCGCCTCGTCGAGCAGGACGATGGCGTTGGTCAGCGTCCGGCCGCGCATGAAGGCGAGCGGCGCCACCTCGATCATGCCGGACTGAAGGCCGCGCTCGACCTTCTCGGGCGGCATCATCTCGTAGAGCGCGTCATAGAGCGGGCGGAGATAGGGATCGACCTTCTCGCGCATGTCGCCGGGCAGAAAGCCGAGCCGCTCGCCGGCCTCGACGGCCGGACGCGACAGGATGAGACGGGCCACATCGCCGCGCTCGAGCAGGGCGGCGGCGTAGGCGACGGCGAGGAAGGTCTTGCCGGTACCGGCGGGGCCAGCGCCGAACACGAGGTCCGCGCGGTCCATCGCCCTCAGATAGGCATCCTGGGCGGGTGTGCGGGCGACCACGGTGCGGCGGCGGGTGGAAACCTGGGCATAGGCGAGCCTGCCCTTCGGCTCCATCGTCGGCAGGGTCAGCTGCGCCTTCGCGGCCGCCACCAGCTTGATCGCGCCTTCGACGTCGGTCGGGTGGACGTCGAGCCCCTTCTGCAGCCGGTCGTAGAGCTGCTCGAGCACGTCGCGGGCGTGTTCGCAGGACTCGTGCGGACCCTTGATGGTCACCTGGTTGCCGCGGGCCACCGCCTCGACCCCGAGGCGCTGCTCGATCACGGCGAGGTTCTGGTCGAACTGGCCGAACAGATCGCCGATCAGGCGATTGTCGTCGAACGCCAGCACGACATGGGTGATATCGGAAGCCGGCACCAGGCGCGGCGCGATGACGGGGGCGGAGGTAGGCGAAGCGGTCCGTTCGACGGTCACGAAGCGATCCCTGTCCGACTCGGCGCCCCGGAGGCGAAACGGCCCGCGAGGCTGTTGGTTCCCACGGCGGTGATGGTGATGTCGGCGATCTCGCCGATGCGGGCGGGGTCGCCGTCGATATGCACGGCCTGCAGCCACGGCGACCGGCCGGAAAGCTGGCCGGGACGCCGGCCGGGCTTTTCGATCAGCACCGGGATCGTGAGCCCGACGGTGCGGGCATTGAACGCGCGGGTCTGTTCGTTGACGAGGGCCTGAAGACGGTCGAGCCGCTCGGTCTTCACCGCTTCCGGCACCTGTCCGTCGCGGCCGGCGGCCGGGGTGCCGGGCCGCGGGCTATATTTGAAGGTGAACGCAGAGAGGTAGCCGACCTCGCGCACGAGGGTCAGCGTCTCCTCGAAGTCGGCGTCGGTCTCGCCGGGGAAGCCGACGATGAAATCGCCGGAGAGGGCAATGTCCGGCCGGGCGGCACGGATGCGCTCGATGAGGCGCAGGTAGCCGGCCGCCGTGTGGCGGCGGTTCATCGCCGCGAGGATGCGGTCCGATCCGGACTGCACCGGCAGGTGCAGATAGGGCATCAGCTGCGGCAGGTCGCGGTGGGCGGCGATCAGGTCGTCGTCCATGTCGCGCGGGTGGCTCGTGGTGTAGCGCAGGCGGTCGAGGCCCGGGATCTCCGCGAGACGCGCCACCAGCCGGGCGAGATTCCAGCTCGCGCCGTCCGGGCCTTCGCCGTGATAGGCGTTGACGTTCTGGCCGAGCAGCGTCACCTCGCGCACGCCGGCGGACGCCAGGCGTTCCGCCTCCTGCACGACCCGGGCGACGGGCCGCGAGATCTCGGTGCCGCGGGTGTAGGGCACCACGCAGAACGAGCAGAACTTGTCGCAGCCTTCCTGAACGGTGAGGAACGCCGTGACGCCCCGGGCGAGCGTGCGCTCCCGCGAGGGCGCCGGCAGGTGCTCGAATTTCTCTTCGGTGGCGAGTTCCGTTTCCACCACCCGCTCGCCCTTGCGGGCGCGGTCGAGAAATTCCGGCAGCCGATGATAGGTCTGCGGCCCGACGACGAGATCGACGACGGGCGCGCGGGCGGCGATCTCCCGGCCTTCGGCCTGGGCGACGCAGCCGGCGACGCCGACCGTCATCTCGCGGCCCTCGCGGGCGCGCGCTTCCTTGATCAGGCGAATGCGGCCGAGCTCGGAATAAACCTTCTCGGCGGCCTTCTCGCGGATATGGCAGGTGTTCAGGAGGACGAGATCGGCCGTCTCGAGCGAATCAGTCGGGACATAGCCGGCCGGCACCAGTGCATCCGTCATACGATCGGAATCGTAGACGTTCATCTGACAGCCGTACGTCTTGACGAAGACGGTGCGCTTGTCGGTCATTCGGCGGGGTTGCGACCCCTCCCTCGTCTCGTGGTGCAACGCAAACGGGCGCCGCGGGTGGCGTCGGAACGTGGTTTTAAACCTGGCTTTCGACCGGGCTTGCGGGTCGCTCGGCGGTCTTGAACGCGAAGACGGCCCCGTCCTTCAGGATTTACCGTGTTTCGCCGCATTTGAGAATAGCCGTCCTTGCCGCGGCGGGGGACAGGCACGATCGGCCTGTCACGCCGCCGGGCATTTCAGGCCGCCGGTGTGGCGGCGCGGCCGGTAAGGGCGGCCATCGTCATGGTGCGGACCTCGTCTTCGGCCTTTGCCGTCACGGACTTGCGGTCCGTGCCCGGCCCGAACGGGATCGGTTCGCCCCAGCTCAGCTCGACATCCACCGGCGGTCCCGCCATCAGCGCCAGAAGGTGGGGAGCGAGGTCCATGTCGCCATACCAGGCGACGAGCGGCCGCTTGATCCGTCCCATCGGCAACCCGGCGAGGCGGGTGTAGGCGATCGACAAAGGCTGCACCATGGCCCGCTGTCCGGCACCTCCCGCCCCGTTTCCGCCCTGGTCGCCGGCAACGGCCTGTCCGTCCGCAAGAGTCTGACGCGCGGCGCCGACGAGCGCACTGCGGAACGGCAGCACCTCGCTGCCGTTGGTGGAGGTGCCTTCCGGGAACAGCACCATCGGGTCGCCTCGTCCGAGCCGCACGGCGATGGCGCTCGTCACCCGTCCGGTATCGGCGCGGCGGGCGCGGTCGACGAACACCGTGCGCTGCAACTTTGCGAACAGGCCGAACACCGGCCATCCGGCAACTTCGGCCTTGGCGATGAACGACAGCGGCATCCGCGACCCGATCACGGAAATGTCGAGCCAGGAGACGTGGTTGGAGAGGATCAGCAGCGGCCGGGTTTCAGCCGGGCGGCCGCGCTCCAGCACCCGCACGCGCAGCAGGGCGAGGGCGATGCGATGCCACCACATCGGAATGCGGCCGGCGAGAGGCCGGTCCAGGCGTACGGCGGCCCACTGCACCGGCAGCAGCACCAGCGTCACCAGGCTCAGCGCCAACAGCGATAGAACGACCCGCAGGCGCTGCATTCGGCCTTCCGCGAAATGGGCGGGCCGCCGGCCCGATCGAGGGCGCCGGTTACCGCTTGTCCTTGTCTTCCAGCGGCACACCATAGAGTTCGAGCCGGTGGTCGACCAGCTTGAAGCCGAGTTCGCGCGCGATGAATTCCTGCAGGCGCTCGATGTCCTCGTTGCGGAACTCCACCACCTTGCCGGACCGGAGATCGATCAGGTGGTCGTGGTGGTCGTCCTGCACGGTTTCGTAGCGCGAGCGGCCGTCGCGGAAGTCGTGGCGCTCAATGATGCCGGCATCCTCGAACAACTTCACCGTGCGATAGACGGTGGAAATCGAGATCCGGTTGTCGATGGCATTGGCGCGGCGGTGGAGTTCCTCCACGTCGGGATGGTCGTCGGCGCTTTCCAGCACGCGGGCGATCACCCGCCGCTGGTCGGTCATACGCATTCCCTTGGCGACGCAGAGCGCTTCGAGCGGCTGGGCATCAGGACCCGTCGAGGCGGCCGTCTTGAGGATGTGGGTCTGATTGGTCACGGCTCGCAGCTCCCGTCGCGGTTCGACGCCGATGCATCCGGTCCCTACTGTTTCCCGCGTCACTCGGGGGGCGGAAATAGCGGGTCCGTTGGCAGGTCGAGGTACTTTCGAATTAGTCTACTTCGCTACAAAGCCATGGGCTAACGGAGATCGCAACGCAAGACAAGCGCATGTCCCTGTCCGGCAGCATGGGCATAATAGCCCGGCCGTTGCCCGACCTGAACGAAGCCGCGCCGGCGATAAACAGCCAGCGCGGGCGCATTTTGCGTGTCCACCTCCAGAAAGACGCAGGCGACGCCGTCCACATAGAGCCGGCGCAGCGCCGCATCGGTCAGGAGCCCGCCGATGCCCGCGCCGCGATGATGGGGATGGACCGCGATGGTCAGCACCTCGGCCTCGCCGGCCACCGACCGCATCATGATGAAGCCGATCGGCCGGCGGGTTCCGTAGGGCGTGCCGCGCCGCGCGACGAGGCAGAACACCCCCGCGCCTCCCATCAGGGCCGCGATCTCGTCCTCGCTCCAGGTCTGCGAGAAAGACGCCGCGTGGATGTCGGCGAGATCGGGAAGGTCGGCGTCCTCCGCCGCCTCGATCACCGGTTCGCGGGCGAAACGCCAGTCCGCGAACGACCAGAGCCCGGTCTGGCCGAGATCCGCCCACCACCATCCGGCCGGGGCGGGATCGACGGGATCCGAGGCACGCGTGGCAGAGGGCGCGGACCAGTAATCCCACGTCAGCATCGGCCAGGAGGACGCCGACCACGACAGCGGCGACCAGGACGACGTCTTCCACCACGGGCCTGAAGGCGGCGGGGGCGATTCGTCTGCCATGGCGATGGTCTCCGGGACGTGGCTGTCCGCTCCGTTGAGAAGCGATCCTTTCGAGGCCCGTTCCGTGCGCTTGGAAGGGCCTCTGCCGCTGGATAGGACCGATCCGCCCTGGTGTTCAAGCGGCCGGCCCGGTGAGGGCACTGGAAAAATACGACGACCGGCGCGGCGTGTCCCGTTCGGATCGCCGCGCGTCTGAAGGAAACCGCGCTAGCTGCCGGGCGCCAGCAAGCCGGGCAGCCGCTTCTGCGGCTTGGCGTCGGGCGGCCGCAGATAGATCGGCTCCGGCGCCACCGGTTCGGGTGTCCGCGCGGCCGCGATCCGGGCGATGGTAGCGGCCTCCACGATCCGGCCCGGTTCGACCGGCCCGGTAGCGAGCCCGGCGCGGCGGGAGAGATCGGCCAGGATATCGGCCCCCGAACCGGTCAGAACCGCACCCGCGGGCACCAGCGCTGCGGCTTCGGCGAGCGGAACGGCCCGCGCCGGGCCGAGCGGCGCGCCGGCATGGTCGAAGCCCTGAAGATAGAGGGTGTCGCGCTTGGCATCGATGGCGGCGATCACCGGCAGGCCGGGATGGGCCGCACGGCTTGCCGCGGCGATCGCCTCCAGCGAACCGACGCCGATCAAGGGGCGCGACAGCGCAAAGGCGAGCCCGCGGGCGGTCGCGACCGCGATCCGCACACCGGTGAAGCTTCCCGGGCCGAGCGACACGGCGATCCGGTCGAGATCCGCCGGCACCAGCGACAGATCGCCGATCGCCTCGGTGATCATCGTCATCAGCCGTTCGGCATGGCCGGTGGGGGAGGGATCGAACCGTACGACCAGCCGCTCGCCCGCTGCGGCAACGCCGCCGGAGAGATCGAGCACGGCGACCGAGGCGGCGGAGCCTGCGGTGTCGAGGGCCAGGATGCGCATGTTCGGAGCACCCCCGTGCTTCGCGCGTGAAGCACGGATGTGCTCCATCGTTCAGTTGCCGTCCGGCTCGCCCGTGGCCGCGCCGGACGGCAAGCCGGATCAGGCCGCGGGCTTCAGCTTCAGCGCGGCGATGCCGGCGGCGATGTTGAAGCCTTCCTGGACCTGCGTGCTAAGCGGCTGAAGCGCGATCGAGCGCGAGAAGCCGCCGATCAGCACGTTGGCGCCGAGACCCACCGTCACCGTCGCCTCGGCGGTCAGGCCGCCATATTCGCCGGTCAGGGCATTCGGGGCAAGGCCGCCGGTCGAGGGCGCGAACACGCCCCATACGATCTGCGTCGCCTTGGTCTCGCCGATATCGACGCCGAACTGCGAGATCTGGCCGTCATAGTGCTCGACCTTGCCGCCGCCGGCAGGCTTGAACTCGCAGGTGAGCTTGGTGGTCGAGCCGACGATGAAGCCGACATTGGTGCCTTCCTTGCAGGTCAGCACGCCGACGTTCACGCGCTTTTCCTGGGCGAGGGCGGGCGTGGTGAGCAGGGCGGCGGCCACGAGGGCTGCGGTCGCAAGGCGGATCGTCATGGAGGTGAACTCCTTCGCAGGTTGATCGTGGCGCTCCGCCGCCGGGTCATCCGGAATCGGCACAACGGACGCGATGCGATTTCTAGAACAGGCACCCGGAAGACGGGAACCGGATTTTCCGAAAAGATCGTGTGCTTGCAAATGGATGGCACACGGCGGCCAGCGTGCGGCATCTGCAGGGCGCGGGCCATGATAATCCGCAAAGGCGCGCTTCAGGTTGCACCGGCCGGCGGCCACGACCGCCGGCCGAAACGACTGGATCAGCGCAGGTTGCCGCAGAAGCGCTGGATGCGCTTGCAGGATTCCTCGAGCGCCGCGTTCGACGTCGCGTAGGAGATGCGGAAGAACGGGCCGAGGCCGAAGGCGGAGCCCTGGACCACGGCGACACCTTCCGCTTCGAGGAGTTCCGTCACGAACGCCTCGTCGTTCTCGATCACCTTGCCCGACGGGGCCGTGAGCCCGATCGTGCCGGCGCAGGACGGGAACACGTAGAAAGCGCCTTCCGGGGTCGGGCACTGGATGCCGCGCGCCTGGTTCAGCATGGAAACGACGAGATCGCGGCGATCCTTGAACAGGAGCGCGTTCTTCGGAATGAAGTCCTGGGTGCCGTTCAGCGCCTCGACCGCCGCCCACTGCGAGATCGACGACGGGTTGGAGGTCGACTGGCTCTGCACCTTGGCCATCGCCTTGATCAGCGAGTCCGGACCTGCCCCGTAGCCGATGCGCCAGCCGGTCATGGCATAGGCCTTGGAAACGCCGTTGACCGTGAGGGTGCGGTCGATCAGCGAGGGCTCGACCTCGGCCGGGGTGGTGAAGACGAAGTCGTCATAGACGAGGTGCTCGTACATGTCGTCGCTCATCACCCACACATGGGGATGGCGCACCAGCACGTCGGTGAGCGCCTTGACCTCGGCGCGGGTATAGGCGGCGCCGGTCGGGTTGGACGGCGAGTTGAAGATCAGCCACTTGGTCTTCGGCGTGATGGCCGCTTCGAGCGCCTCGGCGGTGATCTTGAAGCCGTTCTCGGCGCCGGCCGAGACGACCACCGGGGTACCGCCGCACAGCAGCACCATCTCCGGATAGCTCACCCAGTAGGGCGCCGGCACGATGACCTCGTCGCCCGGGTTCAGGGTGGCGACGAGCGCGTTGTAGAGCACCTGCTTGCCGCCGTTGGAGACGCTGACCTGGGACGGCTTGTAGGCGAGATTGTTCTCGCGGGCGAACTTGGCAGCGATCGCCTCCTTCAGCTCGGGGATGCCGTCGACGGCCGTGTACTTGGTCTTGCCGTCGCGGATCGCCTTGATCGCCGCTTCCTTGATGTTCTCCGGCGTGTCGAAATCGGGCTCGCCTGCGCCGAGGCCGATCACGTCGCGGCCCGCCCGCTTGAGCTCGGCGGCCTTGTTGGTGACGGCGATGGTGGCGGACGGTTTCACGCGCGAAAGCGCATCGGCGATGAAGCCCATTTCTTTCCTCGGCATTTGTGCGTGCGGCCGGGTGCGGCACCCTCGGGGGGAATTCCCTCGGGCGGGTAGCGCGAAGCCCGCGGCCGATCGCGGTTTCGAACGGAAGGCGGGAGCCAGGGCGGCAGAAACCGGCGGAGGGCATGGAGCCCACCCGGTTTCACGTCCGGATCCTAGAGCATGTTCGGTCCGGATTAAACCGATCTGAGCGGCAGGACCACGCTTGCGGGGATGGAACCGGAGCGGTTCCCGTCGATCGGACCCGCTTCGGGACAAACGAAAACGGCCCCGCGTCGCGGAGCCGTTGGAGAGGGCCGAAGCCGGATCAGAACGGGATCACGCCCGGACCGACCTGCCCGTGATATTCGTCGGTCCACGGGGTCGGGTTCGCATCGTTGGCGATGATCGGCAGCGGCGCGACCCAGCTATAGGGCGAGCCGAACTCCTTCAGCGGATCCGGACCACGGGACGGCTGCCCCTGGTTCATGAACACGCCGGGCAGCGACTGGCCGTAGGGGCCGACATAACCGCCGGTGCCGGGCTTGTTGATGGTGATCTCGGACGAGGTCGATGCCGTGCCGGACGCCGGCTGCGCCGACACCGCTTGCGCCGAAACCGTCGCCATCACGGCGACGACGACACCCGCGAAAGCACGCCGCGGCGCGGTATCGAGGTGGAATGCAGCCCGCATAATCTCCTCCGTCAGTCCACGGCTCCGGAGCGATCCTGAAACGCGATCACGCCCAACCAGTCCCATATCCGATTCATATAGCAGAACTTGCGCGCCCGAAACGACACCCGACTGCGCTAAAACGGTCGGTGTTGCAGTTGGGCCATTGAATTTGGCTAACAAAGGTTTTGCATCAGGCCCGGCGGGTCGCCAGCATCCCGAGAATCTCCTTCACGGACGCGACCACCGGGCCGGCGATCGCCGCCGCGCGCTCGGCGCCGTCGGCCAGCACGCCGTCGATATAGCCGGGGTCCGCCTTGAGGCGGCGCATCTCGTCGGCGATCGGCGAGAGCTTCTCCACCGCGAGGTCGGCGAGCAACGGCTTGAAGGCCGAGAACTGCTTGCCGCCGTGCTCGGCGAGAACCGCTTCCTTGGCCTGTCCGGACAGCGCGGCATAGATGCCGACGAGATTGTCGGCCTCAGGCCGCCCCTCGAGGCCCTTCGGCTCTGACGGCAGGTCCATCGGATCGGTCTTGGCCTTGCGGATCTTGAGCGCGATGGTCTCCGCGTCGTCCACGAGGTTGATGCGCGAATAGTCGGACGGGTCGGATTTCGACATCTTCTTGGTGCCGTCGCGCAGGCTCATCACCCGCGTCGCCGGTCCCTGGATCAGCGGTTCCGGCATGGGGAAGAAGCCGTCGCCATGTCCGAGCGCGGCGATCCGGGCCGAGAAGTCGTTGTTGAACTTCGCGGCGATGTCCCTCGTCAGTTCCAGGTGCTGCTTCTGGTCCTCGCCGACCGGCACATGGGTCGCGCGATAGACCAGGATGTCGGCCGCCATCAGCGTCGGATAGGCGAACAGGCCCACCGAGGCGTTCTCCTTGTCCTTGCCGGCCTTCTCCTTGAACTGGGTCATGCGGTTGAGCCAGCCCATCCGCGCCACGCAGTTGAACACCCAGGCGAGTTCGGCGTGGGCCGGCACCTGCGACTGGTTGAAGACAATGTGCCTCTTCACATCGATGCCGGCGGCGAGATAGGCCGCCGTGACCTCGCGGATGGCAGCGGTGAGCTCGACCGGGTCCTGCGCGACGGTGATCGCGTGGAGATCGACCACGCAATAGATGCAATTATATTCGCGCTGCAGCGGCACGAAGCGCGACAGCGCACCGAGATAGTTGCCGAGATGCAGGTTGCCCGTCGGCTGGATGCCGGAGAACACGCGGGGCTCGAACGTCGTCATGACCGGGTCGACCTTGTTGCGAGGACCGGCGGGTTATGGCGAAGCCGGCCGCCCGGCGCAAGCCGGGGAGTGAGGAATGGCGCCGTCCGCGCCGCGGTACGACGGTCGATCAGGTCTTTCCCCGGCCCCTGCGGCCCTTGAGGACGCGGGCGATCTCGCTGCGCCGGATCGCGCCGAACGCGATTGCGGCGAGGCAGTAGACCACGCCGCCACCGACCACGAGGCCGGCGAGGGCCTCGATCCGCAGCCAGCCGCCGCGCGCCGTGAGCGGCGCCAGCAGGTAGGCGAGGCCGACCAGCGCCGCCGCCATCAGCACGGTCGCCGCGGCGATGCGCCAGAGCGACGAGATCAGCCGCCGGTCGAAGGAGAACAGCCCGGCCCGGCGCAATCCGGAATAGAGCAGCACGACATTCAGCCAACTCGCCGCAGACGTCGCCATCGCCACGCCGACATGACCGAACACCGGAAACAGGGCGAGGCTCAGCACCACGTTCACGACCATGTTGATGGCCGAATACCACATCGGTGTCCGGGTATCCTGCCGGGCGAAGAACGCCGGCTGGAACACCTTGATCAGCACGAAGGCGGGCAGGCCGGCGCCGAAGGCGGCAAGGGCGGAGGCGGTCGCTACGCTGTCGGCGGCCGAGAAGGCGCCGCGTTCGAACAGGCCTATGGTGAGCGGCAGCGGCACGGTGACGAGCGCGGCGGCGGCCGGCAGCGTCAGCACCATCGCGAACTCGAGCGAGCGGTTCAGGCTGTGGTTGACCGTCTCCAGGTCGCCGGCGCGCACGCGCCGGGCGATATCCGGCAGCAGCACGATGCCGATGGCGATGCCCACGACGCCGAGCGGCAGCTGGTAGACCCGGTCGGCATAATAGAGCCAGGCGACCGCGCCTTCCTGAGTGGAGGCGATCACGGTGCCGACGAACACGTTGATCTGCACCACGCCGCCCGCGATGATGCTCGGGCCGGCCAGCACGCACAGCCGCTTCACCCCCGCCGTCAGCCGCGGCCACATCAGCGACAGGTGCATGTCGGCGCGGGCGGAGGCCACCACCAGCACCACGAGCTGCAGCACGCCGCCGATGATGTTCGCCCACGTCAGCCAGTAGCCGGCGGTAACGGTGCCCTCGGCATGGGTGAAGAACACGAAGATCAGCGCGCCGATCAGCACCGCGTTGAGCAGGCTCGGCGCGAACGCCGCCGCGGCGAAACGGTCGAGGCCGTTCAGCACGCCGGAATAGAGCGTGACGAGGGAAATCAGCGCGAGATAGGGAAAGGCGATGCGGCTGAGCGCGACCGTGAGCGCGAACTTCTCCGGATCGCTCGCGAAGCCGGGCGCCAGCAGGAACGTCACCTGCGGCATGAAGATCTCGACCACGATGGTGACGACGAGAAGCAGCATTCCCATCGCCGCCAGCGTCTCGCGGGCGAAGGCGCGGGCGCTTTCCGCCCCCTCCGCCTCCAGCTTTCCGGCGAACAGCGGCACAAAGGCGGAGGCGAACGCCCCCTCCGCGAACAGCCGGCGGAACATGTTGGCGAGGCGCAGCGCGACCGTATAGGCCTCCGCCACCGGACCGGCGCCGACGGCTGCGGCGATGAAGGAATCGCGGATGAAGCCGAGCACGCGGCTCGACAGGGTCGCGCCGCCGACGGTCGCGAAATTGCGCAGCAGGCTCATCGGGAAACGGTATCCGGCCGGGGCTTTATAAGCGTCACGTCGCAGAATTCTCCGGTCCGAAGCCCGCATGGCGGGCGCGCCGTCTGGGGGGCCGGGCAACGGCGGGCCCGGCGCCCGTGAGGCTTACTCCCGCCGCACGACGTTCCACAAGGGGCGTCGCGCACGTCCTCGATGCCGCCGCCTTCGTGCGATGGTCTTCATGCGATCGTCTTCACGCGACCAGGCTCATTCGGCCGCGGCGCGCTGGTCCTTGGATTTCGCTGCCGGTTCCTTGCCCGTCGCCTCGCGGGCAGCGGCGTCCTTCGGCGCCGTCTCCTTGGGCGGGCCATCGAACGCCTGATGGACGCGGCGGCGGATCGCGGCCTGGGTGGAAGGCGCGGTCACCTTCTGGTTCGACAGGCTCGTCAGGTAGAACACGTCCACCACCCGCTCGCCGAAGGTGGCGATATGGGCGGAGGCGATGTTGAGGCTGAGGTCCGACAACGCCCGGGTCAGGTCGTAGAGCAGGCCCGGCCGGTCGAGGCCGGCGACCTCCAGCACGGTGAACCGCTCGGAACTCGCATTGTCGATGTGCACTTCGGTCGGAACGTTGAACGGCTTGGCGTTGGGCTTGCCGTTGGCGAGCTTGCGCACGCCGCGCTCGGGAATGGTCTCCAGGCCGGTCAACACCCGCTCGATCATGTCGGTGATGCGCCGGGCGCGTCGCAACTCGTCGTCGTCGCCCTGGAACTCCCGCGAGATCGCGATGGTGTCGAGGGCGAGGCCGTCGGTGGTGGTGAACACCTGCGCGTCGACGATGTTGGCGCCGGCGACCGTGCAGGCGCCGGCGATGACCGACAGCACGCGCGGATGATCGGGCGCGAGCACGGTCAGCACCGTCACGTCGAAGCGGGCGTGCACCTCGACTGCGGTGGCGAAGCGCCGCTTCTCGCGGTCGGCGGCGCGCACGAGTTCGGCATGGGCGACCTTGGCCGGCAGATCGACGCGCAGCCAGTACGGCGCGTAATGCCGTTCCATGTAGCGCGCGCGTTCCGCCTCGGGCCAGTTGACGAGCGCGTCGGCAAGCTCGGCCTTGGCGGCCATGAGGCGGTCGCCGTGGGAGAGGCGGCTGTGGCCGCCGGCAAGCATCGGCTCCGTCTCGTAGAACAGCGTGCGTAGCAATTGCGCCTTCCAGCCGTTCCAGACCCCCGGGCCGACCGCCTTGATGTCGCAGACCGTCAGCACCAGCAGCATCTTCAGGCGCTCTGGGCTCTGCACGAGCGCGGCGAAGTCGGCGATGGTCTTGGGGTCGGACAGGTCGCGCGACTGCGCGACCATGCTCATCACGAGATGGTTCTCGACCAGCCAGGCGAGGGTCTCGGTCTCGGCGGCGGTGAAGCCGAAGCGGGGGCCGAGGCGGCGGGCGATGCGGGCGCCGGCGATGGAGTGGTCCTCGGGGCGGCCCTTGGCGATGTCGTGCAGGAACAGCGCGAGATAGATCAGCTTGCGGTTCTGCAATTCCGCCATCAGGCGGGTCGCGATCGGCAGGTTCTCGATGTGGATGCCGTCCTCGATCTCCGACAGCGCGCCGATGCAGCGCAGCAGGTGCTCGTCCACCGTATAGTGGTGGTACATGTTGAACTGCATCATCGCCACGACCTTGCCGAAGTCGGGAATGAAGCGGCCGAGCACCCCGGCCTCGTTCATGTGGCGCAGCACCGCCTCGGGCGCGCGGCGCGAGGTCAGGATCTCGATGAAGAGCCGGTTCGCCTCCGGGTTCTCCCGCAGCTTGGCGTCGACGAGCTTCAGCGAGCGCCTTGCGAGGCGCATCGCGTCCGGATGGAATTCGAGGCCGTTGCGGTCCGCGAGGTGGAACAGGCGGATGAGGTTCACCGGGTCGCGGGCGAACACGTCCTTGTCGGCGATATTCAGCCGCTCGTGCTCGATGACGAAATCGCCCGATTCCGGCAGCTTGCGCCGTTTGCGGCGGCCGATCGAGTTGAGGAAGCGGTTGAGCACCGGGGCCTGCTTGACCTGCTCCTCCTCCAGCGCGTTGCAGAAGATCAACGTCAGGTCGCCGACGTCCTTGGCGACGAGGAAGTAGTGCTTCATGAAGCGCTCGACGTCGCGAAGGCCCGGATGGCTGGTGTAGCCGAGCCGTATGGCGATCTCGCGCTGGAAATCGAACGACAGCCGTTCCTCCGCGCGCCCCGTCGCGAAATGAAGGTGGCAGCGAACGGCCCAGAGGAAGTCCTCCGCCTTGCGGAACAGATTGAGTTCGGCGCGAGAGAACACGCCGAGTTCAGCCAGATCCTCGCGGGAGCGCACGCGGTAGACATATTGGGCGATCCAGAACAGGGTGTTCAGGTCGCGCAGGCCGCCCTTGCCCTCCTTGACGTTGGGCTCCACCAGATAGCGTGAGCGGCCCTGGCGCTTGTGGCGCTCGTCGCGCTCGGCGAGCTTGGCGGCGACGAACTCCGACGCCGTTCCCTGCACCACCTCGCGGTCGAACCGGCTGGTCAGGCTCTGAAACAGTTCGCTGTCGCCCCACACGAACCGCGCTTCCAGGATGGCGGTGCGGATCGTCATGTCGGATTGCGACAGGCGGATGCACTCGTCGACCGTACGGGTGGCGTGGCCGACCTTCAGGCCCAGATCCCAAAGCCCGTAGAGCACGAACTCGACCACGGTCTCGGTCCAGGGCGTGCGCTTGTAGGGCAGCACGAACAGGAGATCGACGTCGGAGCCCGGCGCCATCGTGCCTCGGCCATAGCCGCCGACCGCCACCACCGCGACGCGCTCGGCCTTGGAGGGATTGTCGACGCGGAAGACACGGCCGATCGCCACTTCGGCGAGCTGCCTGACCAGCACATCCTGCAGGTAGGCGAGCCGCTGGGCACAGGAGAGCCCGCTGCCGTCGGCGTTCAGCAATTCTCCGGCCCGGGCAACGGCGGCGGTGCGTACCTGGCGCAGCCGCGCGATCAGGGCCGGGCGGAACTCCGCCGGTCCTTTGCCGGCGGTTATCCCGTCGATATCGGCCGACAGCGCGGCAACATCGATCAGGTCCGCCAGTCGCGGCTCGATCTTGTGCATCCCGATCCCGTCCTGTCCCTGCCGCATGGTCCTCAGATCGAACCGATCGGGCGCACCATGCTCAAGCTCTTTTTTCCGGAGCGATTATGTCCGATCGCATCGATCGGAAAGCGCTCTCGTGTTTCGAAATCCCGTGCCGCTTCGTCCCGGACGTGACTTCCTTTTCCTGAGGCCGCCTCATCTCGCCGGCCGCCTTGGCGACGCCCGCGGGTTGCGCATGGTGCGTCAGCAAGAATCTATCGCGGCCTTGGGTCCAGCGCCATCCGATCCCACGTTCCAGCGGCCCCCGGCAACGGATTTTGCGGCGTGCAGCGCCTATCCCGGTGCCTTTTTCACCCTTCTGGGGGTTGGCAAGCCCGCATCCGGCCTGCCGCTCGGCGGAAACACCAGCTTGGCACTGGTATTTAGGTTGCCGAACGCGCCGATTCCACCGCGGCGCCGCCCGTTTGCCGTCGGGAACTGCCCGGGCTCAGGCGGCCAGCGCCGCGACGAGGGCGTTCAGCACGAGCCTGCCGCGCGGGGTGGCGGCGATCCGTCCGTTCGCCCGGCGGAGGATAAGCCCTTCCTCGGTGAAATCGGCGAGCCGTGCGGCGGGAACCGGCCGTCCGCCGAGGGCGGCGTAGCGGTCGAGGTCGATGCCTTCGGCGAGCCGCAGCCCCATCAGCAGGAACTCGTCCGCGGTTTCCTCCGCCGTCAGGACCGTCTCGTCGATGATGCCGCTGCCGGTGCGTTCGACCCGTTCGAGCCAGCTTTCCGGGTGCCGTTCGCATGCCGTGGCCCAGCGGCCGTTGCCCTGGCTCAGCCGGCCGTGGGCACCGGGGCCGACGCCGACATAGTCGTTCGTCCGCCAGTAGACCAGATTGTGCCGGCTTTCCGCGCCGGGCCGGGCGTGGTTCGAGATCTCGTAGGCCGGCAGCCCGTGGGCGGCACAGATGTCCTGGGTGAGTTCGTACAGAGCGGCGGCCTCGTCGTCGGGCGGTGTCACGAGGCGGCCCTTCTCGTGCAGGGCGGCGAACGGCGTGCCGGGCTCGATGGTGAGCTGGTAGAGCGAGAGGTGCTCGCCGGCCATCGCCAGCGCACGGCCGAGTTCCTCTTCCCAGGCGGCGGCCGTCTGGCCGGGCCGGGCGTAGATCAGGTCGAACGAGGAGCGCGGAAACACCCGCTGGGCGATGGCGATGGCGTCCCGCGCCTGTGCGGCGTCGTGGATGCGGCCGAGCGCCCTCAGCGGCGCATCGTCGAGCGCCTGGACCCCGAGCGAGACGCGATTGACACCGGCGGCGCGGTAGCCGGCGAACCTGCCTGCCTCGACGCTCGACGGATTGGCCTCAAGCGTGATTTCCACGTCCGCGTCGACCGCCCATGTGGCGGCAATGGCGTCGAGCACGGTGCCGACCGTCGAAGGCTCCATCAGCGAGGGCGTGCCGCCGCCGAAGAACACCGAGGTCACGCGCCGGCCCGGCACCCGTGCGCCGGCGGTCGCGATCTCCGCCTCGAAGGCGCGGGCGAACCGCGTCTGGTCGACGGGCTTGTGGCGGACATGGCTGTTGAAGTCGCAATAGGGGCACTTGGCCGCGCAGAAAGGCCAGTGCACGTAGATGCCGAACCCCTCGCCGGAGCCGCCTGCGGCGCGATCGGTCTGGTCGATGACCTGTGTGCCTGTGACCTGTGTGCCTATGACCTGGGCGGCGTCCATCGCTTCGTGCGGTGCCTCCCGGGTCACGCCTTCAGGCAGGCGTCGGCGAACAGGCGGAAGGCGCGGGCGCGGTGGGACAGTCCGCCGCCGTCCGCGTCCAGTCCATGCTTTTCCTCGCTCGACATCTCGCCGAAGGTGCGGTCGTGGCCGTCGGGCAGGAACATCGGGTCATAGCCGAAACCGCGCTCGCCGCGCGGCGGCCACACCAGCGTGCCGTGCACCTCGCCGACGAAGGTCTCGATGTGCCCGTCCGGCCAGGCAAGGCAGAGCGCCGCGACGAACTTCGCCCGCCGCGCCTCCGGCGTCACCGCGCCGGCGGCCTGGAGCTTTTCCTCCACGTTCCGCATGGCGCGCGCGAAATCCTTGTCCGGCCCGGCCCAACGCGCCGAATAGATGCCCGGCGCGCCGTCGAGGGCATCGACCGCAAGACCGGAATCGTCGGCGAGCGCCGGAAGACCGGACGCGGTCGCGGCGGCGACAGCCTTAAGCCGGGCGTTGCCCTCGAAGGTGGTCTCGGTCTCATCCGGCTCCGGCAGCCCCAGCGCGCCCGCCGACACCGTCTCGATGCCGAAAGGCGCCACGAGGAAGCCGATCTCGGCGAGCTTGCCCTTGTTGTGGGTGGCAACGACGAGGCGCGGTTCGGAAAGGCGGCGGGCGGGTTGGGTCACGATGGGCCTCAGAGGATCGCGAGCTTCTGGAGCTCGACGAGGCGGCGGGTGCCGGCCTCGGCGAGGTCGAGCATCGCCAGGAATTCGTCGCGGCTGAACGGCTTGCCTTCCGCGGTGCCCTGGATCTCGACGAGGCCGCCGGAACCGGTCATCACGAAGTTCGCATCGGTCTCGGCGGCGGAATCCTCGACATAATCGAGATCGAGCACCGGCCGGCCGCCATGGATGCCGACGGAGATGGCGGCAATGTGGTCGGTCAGCACCGGCCGGCTCACCATGCCGCGCGCCTTCATCCAGGCGATGCAGTCGTGAAGCGCGACCCATGCGCCGGTGATCGAGGCGGTGCGGGTGCCGCCGTCCGCCTGGATCACGTCGCAATCGACGGTGATCTGGCGTTCGCCGAGCGCCTCGAGATCGACGATGGCACGCAGCGAGCGGCCGATCAGGCGCTGGATTTCCTGGGTGCGGCCGGACTGTTTGCCGGCGGCGGCCTCACGGCGGGTGCGCTCGTGGGTGGCGCGCGGCAGCATGCCGTATTCGGCCGTCACCCAGCCCCGGCCACCCCCGCGCAGCCACGGCGGCACCTTTTCCTCAAGGCTCGCGGTGCACAGCACATGGGTGTCGCCGAACTTCACGAGGCAGGAACCTTCCGCATGGCGCGTGACGCCCCGCTCGAGGGTCACGGACCGCAGTTCGTCTGCGGCGCGCTTGGAAGGGCGGGACGTCGTCATCGAGGCAGGTATCCTTTGCGGTCTGGCCCGCGGCGCCCGAGCGGCGGCTGGCCTGTTTCACGTTTACGGCACTCGCGACGCGCGGCTGGCTCAGGCCAGGCCGGCTTCTCCGGGCGATGATCGGGACCGCTTGCGCTGAAAATCCACGCGCTTCTACCGCCCGGAGCCCATCGGCGGCAAGCGGCCGGCGACGAGCGGCGCCGCCGCAAGCGGATTTTCGGCGTGGAGCGAACCGTTTCATGCAGGAAACCTTGCGGGAATCCTTGCCGAGCCGCACGCGGCATCCTTTATTATCGTCAGGGCCTTGGGTGGGGCTGATGTGAAACGAGAGGATGCGATGACGGCCGAACGCAGACGCGAACCGTTGTCGCCGAGTGTGATCGACCTCGACGAGCGGTCGCGCGAGATTTTCCGGCGGATCGTCGAGACCTATCTCGATACCGGCGAGCCGCTCGGGTCGCGCACCCTGTCGCGCCTGCTGCCGATGACGCTGTCGCCGGCTTCCGTGCGCAACGTGATGGCCGATCTCGAAGCGCTCGGCCTGGTCTTTTCCCCCCACACCTCCGCCGGGCGGCTGCCGACGCAGCGGGGCCTGCGCTTCTTCGTCGATGCCATGCTGGAGATCGGCGACCTCGCCACCGAGGAGCGCGACCGCATCGAAGCGCAGATCCGCACCGGCGGCGGCGGGCGCACCTACGAGGGCCTGCTGACAGAGGCGAGCCAGATGCTGTCCGGCCTGTCGCGCGGCGCGGGCATGGTCATCACCAGCACGGCCGACCTCAGGCTCAAGCACATCGAATTCGTCCGCCTCGACCAGGCCCGCGCACTGGCGGTGCTCGTCGGCTCCGACGGCTCGGTCGAGAACCGGCTGGTGACACTGCCGCCGGGCCTGCCGTCCTCTGCGCTGGTGGAGGCGAGCAACTATATGAACGCCCACATCCGCGGCCGCACTTTGTCGGAGGCCAAGTCGGAGCTGGAGCGCGTCAGCCTCGCCGAACAGGCCGAACTCGACGAGATCACCCGGCGCCTGGTGGAAACCGGCCTCGCCGTCTGGTCGGAAGCCGGCGACGAGCGGCCGGGCACCCTCATCATCCACGGCCGCGCCAACCTGCTGGGCGATCTCAAGGCCGAGGAGGATATCGAGCGCATCCGCCTCCTGTTCGACGACCTCGAACAGAAGCGCGATCTCATCCATCTGCTCGGGCTCGCCGAATCCGGCGACGGGGTGCGTATCTTCATCGGGTCGGAGAACAAGCTGTTCTCGCTGTCGGGCTCTTCGCTGGTGGTCTCGCCCTACCGGGACACCGAGAACCACATCGTCGGCGTGCTCGGCGTCATCGGGCCGACCCGGCTCAACTATGCCCGCATCGTGCCCGTGGTGGACTACACCGCCAAGCTGATCGGCCGGATCGTCGGCTGACCGTCATCGTCCCGTTGCCGGCCGCGGCGTCCCGACCCGGCGCGATGCGGCGCCGTGCCCCGTCCTTCCGGAGGAACCATCGCTTTCATGTTCAACGATGCCGTCGAAGCCTTCCGCGAGGTCCTGACGCCCCCGTTCCGCGCGATCCTGCTGCGCTCGGTCGCCATCACCATCGGGCTCCTGATCGTGCTCGGCATCGGGCTGGAGGCGTTGCTGACGTGGGCGCTCGACCTGCCCTATCCCTGGCTCAACGTCACCGCCTCGATCCTTGGCGGCGTCGGCATTCTCATCGCGCTCGCCTTCATGGTCGGGCCGGTGACGTCGCTGCTCGCAGGCTTCTTCGCCGACGACGCGGCGGAGATCGTCGAGCGCACCCGCTTTCCCCAGGACCCGCCCGGCGTCGCATTGCCGCTCGGCCGTTCGCTCGTCGTCACCATCCGGTTCGCGCTCGTCACCCTCGCCGGCAACATCGTTGCCCTGGCGCTGCTGCTGGTGCCGGGCGTCAATATCGCCGCGTTCTTCGTGGTGAACGGCTATCTGCTCGGGCGCGAATATTTCGAAGCCGCCGCCATGCGTTTCCGCCCGGTGGAGGAGGCGCGGGCGTTCCGGCGGCGGCATGGCGTCGCGGTCTTCGTCGCCGGACTGGTGGTGGCGGTGGTGCTGGCGATCCCGTTCGTCAATCTGGTGACGCCGCTTTTCGCCACGGCATTCATGGTGCGCCTGCACAAGCGTCTGTCGGCCGCAGCAGGATAAGGCGCGCCGGCCGGCGCCCATCCCGTTCAGAGCGAACCGCCTGAACGCCGGGGACGGATGCACAAGTCTTGAATCTCGGGCGATTCCGTGCGCTCGGATGATTCCATCCGGTCGAAAAGCCCTCCGACGCTGCCAGCGGCTTGGTGCGGGGCCTCTCATCCGAAGGTCGGGGGATGATTTTCTGCCGCGGCCGGTATATGCCCTAAACGTCATCGGCGGGTGAAGTTTACGTATACGTCACTTTGACGGCCGCCGGTTGACGAGTTAGAAGGCTTCCATTCGGCGGTCTGCCGGCGACCGAACCTTGGTGCTTCGAACGAAGCTGCGGGATTGGCTCGACCGGGCACGAGCGGCCGGCATCTGGCCCCGGTTTTCGTCCGGCCGGCCCGGGTGAAGCCCAAGCGGGTCCAGAGCGGTCAGAACCGCGTGGAGAGGGAACGATGTCGAACGCCGACCTCAAGTCCAATCGTCCGGTGTCGCCGCATCTTCAGATCTATCGGATGACGCTGACGATGGCGATGTCGATCGTGCATCGCATCACGGGCGGCGCACTCTATTTCGGCACCATCCTCCTGGCGATCTGGCTGATCGCGGCTGCGGCCGGGCCGTCGGCGTTCGAGACCGTCAACGCGATCTACGGTTCCATCATCGGCCGCCTGATCCTGTTCGGCTACACCTGGGCGCTGATCCACCACATGCTCGGCGGCATCCGCCACCTGATCTGGGATACCGGCCGCGGGTTCGATCCGGCGAGCCGCGAGACACTCGCGCGCCTCAATATCATCGGTTCGGTCGTGCTCACGATCGTGCTGTGGGGCATCGGCCTCGCCGTTGGTTGACGCATCGGCGGGGAATTTCGGCGGCGGCTTTGCCCGGGTGATCCCGGCAAGTGGAGCGGCGGCCGGTGACGAGAGGGCTGCGGAGCCGCGCCGGTGCACGAGATGCGCGGCCGCTCCCGGGGAAACGTGAAGGGCAACGCCATGATGCGCACGCCGCTCAGCAAGGTCCGCGGTCTCGGCTCCGCGAAGGACGGCACGGAACATTTCTGGCGCCAGCGCATCACGGCGCTCGCCAACGTCCCGCTCACGATCTTCTTCGTGGTGCTGGTGATCGCGCTCCAGGGCGGCGACTACGCCTCGGTCCATGCGGCGCTTTCCTCGCCGTTCGTGGCGGTGCTGCTGCTGCTGTTCGTGCTGGTCGGTGTCTATCACATGAAGATCGGCATGCAGGTCATCATCGAGGACTACGTTCATCACGAGCTGTCCAAGGTGCTGGTGCTCGCTGCAAATTCCTTCTTCTCCGCCGTGATCGGGCTCGCCTCGGTCTGGGCGGTGCTCAAGATCAGCTTCGGAGGCTGACACCATGGCCGAGTTGAACGGATCCGCCGGCGGGCCTGCGCCCGTGCCGAACATCAACGGGCGCGCCTATCCCTTCATCGACCACACGGTGGATGTCGTCGTGGTGGGCGCCGGTGGCGCCGGCCTCAGGGCCGTCGTCGGCTGCGCCGAGGCTGGCCTCAAGACCGCCTGTATCACCAAGGTGTTCCCGACCCGCTCCCACACCGTCGCGGCGCAGGGCGGCATCTCCGCCTCGCTCGGCAACATGGGGCCGGACGACTGGCGCTGGCACATGTACGACACCGTCAAGGGGTCGGACTGGCTCGGCGACCAGGATGCCATCGAGTACCTCGTGCGCAATGCGCCGGCCGCGGTCTACGAGCTGGAGCACTGGGGCGTGCCGTTCTCGCGCACCGAGGAAGGCAAGATCTACCAGCGTCCGTTCGGTGGCATGACCACGCATTTCGGCAAGGGCCGCGCCCAGCGCACCTGCGCCGCCGCCGACCGCACCGGCCATGCCATCCTGCACACGCTCTACGGCCAGTCGCTGCGCCATTCGGCGGAGTTCTTCATCGAGTACTTCGCCATCGACCTCATCATGGAAGACGGCGCCTGCCGCGGCGTGGTGGCCCTCTGCCTCGAGGACGGCTCGCTGCACCGCTTCCGTGCCCACCGCACCATCCTCGCCACCGGTGGCTACGGCCGCGCCTATTTCTCGGCGACCTCGGCCCACACCTGCACCGGCGACGGCAACGCCATGGTGCTGCGCGCCGGCCTGCCGCTGCAGGACATGGAGTTCGTGCAGTTCCATCCGACCGGCATCTACGGTTCGGGCTGCCTGATCACCGAGGGTGCGCGCGGCGAAGGCGGCTATCTCGTCAATTCGGCCGGCGAGCGCTTCATGGAGCGCTACGCGCCCTCCGCCAAGGACCTCGCCTCGCGCGACGTCGTGTCCCGCGCCATGACCATCGAGATCCGCGAGGGCAGGGGTGTCGGCAAGAACGCCGATCACATCTACCTGCATCTCGACCATCTCGATCCGGCCATCCTGCACGAGCGCCTGCCCGGCATCTCGGAATCGGCCAAGATCTTCGCCGGAGTCGATGTCACCAAGCAGCCGATCCCGGTGCTGCCGACCGTGCACTACAACATGGGCGGCATCCCGACGAACTATCACGGCGAGGTCCTGACCAAGGTCGGCGGCGACCCGGATACCGTCGTGCCCGGCCTGATGGCCCTCGGCGAAGCGGCCTGCGTCTCGGTCCACGGCGCCAACCGCCTCGGCTCCAACTCGCTGATCGATCTCGTGGTGTTCGGCCGCGCGGCCGGCCTCAGGTGCGCCGAGATGATCGAGAAGGGCGGCAAGCACGCCGACCTGCCGAAGGATGCCGGCTTCCAGGCCGTCGAGCGGCTCGACCGGCTGCGCTACGCCTCCGGCGCCATTCCCACGGCGGAGCTGCGCTCGCGCATGCAGAAGACGATGCAGACCAACTGCGCGGTGTTCCGCACCGGCGAAGTGCTCGAGGAGGGTCACAAGCTCATCCACGACATCTGGTCGGTGTCCGGCGATATCCGCGTGACCGACCGCTCGTTGATCTGGAATTCCGACCTCATCGAGTCGCTCGAATACGAGAACCTGATCTCCCAGGCGGTCGTGACGATGGACTCGGCGCTGAACCGTCAGGAAAGCCGCGGCGCCCACGCCCGCGAGGATTTCCCCGATCGCGACGACAGGGAATGGATGAAGCATACGCTCGCCTGGGCCGACCCGGCGACGCGGACGGTGACGCTCGATTACCGGCCGGTGCACGCCTACACCATGTCGAACGACATCGAATATATCGCGCCCCAGAAGCGCGTTTACTGACGAACGGACACGGCGCCGGCCTCTCCCGGCGCCGTCATCCATCCGGGAATTGCCTGCGGCGCGGGCAGAATGCACAAGCGACCCGCGCTGCGGGTCCGTCGGGGACGAGACCATGGTCCAGCTCACGCTTCCCAAGAACTCGACGATTTCCGAAGGAAAGGTCTGGCCGAAGCCGGCCGGCGCCAAGAATCTGAAGGAATATCGGATCTATCGCTGGAGCCCGGACGACGGCCAGAACCCGCGGATCGACACCTTTTATGTCGATACCGACGATTGCGGCCCGATGGTTCTCGACGCGCTCCTGTGGATCAAGAACAAGGTCGACGCGACGCTGACGCTGCGCCGGTCCTGCCGCGAGGCCATCTGCGGCTCGTGCGCGATGAACATCGACGGCACCAACACGCTGGCGTGCACCAAGGGCATGCACGACGTCGAGGGAACGGTGAAGATCTACCCGCTGCCGCACATGCCGGTGGTGAAGGATCTCGTGCCGGACATGACGACCTTCTATGCCCAGCACCGTTCGATCGAGCCATGGCTCCAGACCGTGACGCCCACGCCCGAGAAGGAATGGCGCCAGAGCCACGACGACCGTACCAAGCTCGATGGGCTCTACGAGTGCATCCTGTGCGCCTGCTGCTCCACCTCCTGCCCGAGCTACTGGTGGAACGGCGACCGCTATCTCGGCCCGGCGGTCCTGCTGCAGGCCTACCGCTGGCTGATCGACAGCCGCGACGAGGCCACCGGCGAGCGGCTGGACAATCTCGAAGATCCGTTCCGGCTCTATCGCTGCCACACCATCATGAACTGCTCGAAGACCTGCCCGAAGGGCCTCAACCCCGCGAAGGCGATCGCCGAGATCAAGAAGATGATGGTCGAACGCCGCGTCTGACGATCGCTGCCATCAAAGCCGGAACAGCCTTCGAAGCGGTCGCGCTTCGAAGGCTGTTTTGTTTGAGCACCGGACCATCTCCTCACGGCGATTTCGGCCGGGCGGGCAGGCGTAGGGGCCGTCGCCGTCATCATCTCGGATGACCGCTGGGACTCTTTCAAGGGCAAGTGGACGGCGGCGGCGCGCGCGTCAGGTCACCGGCTCGTCCCGGCGGGCCGGAGCGAATGCTGTCTCTCCCCAACGGATGCCGCCGCGCGGACGGCCCCGCTCAGGGGCAGACATTCGAGCCCGCGGGACCGATCGGCTTGCGCACATCGGGAATGCAGGGCGGCTTCGGCGGCGGCAGCGGCGAACCGGTGGCCGGTGGCGCGGGCGGCCGCCAGTCCATCGAGCCGGGCTGCGGCGGCAACGGCGCGCCGCTGCCGCTCGGCGGGTCGCGGGGGCCGTAGCCCGGCGGTGGCGGCATGGTGCCGTATCCCCGCGGCGGGGGAACATAGGGTTGATAGACCTGCGGCGGCGGCACGTAGCCGGACGGCGGCCTATAGCCCGATTGTGCTTCGATCACCCGGCTGACCGGCGCGAGGCGTGCGTCGGACGGCGGAACGGCCGGCCCCGCGCGGGCGGCCCCGGCCAGAAGGGCCGCCGCGAGGGCCGCCGCGAACACTCCGTCAGCGACGCGGTGCAGCCTGCCGCTCATGGATTTGGCGGCGGCGGCGTATCGAAGCTCGGCGGGGCAGGTGCGTCGAAGCTGGGCGGCCCGCCCGGCGCACCGCTGCCGAAATCGAGCGCCGGCGGCGGGCTCATCTCGATGGTCGCCGGATCGATCGTCGTCGCCTGGCCGCGATAATGCGTCACGAGCTGCGGGAACAGGATCACCAGCGTCACCATCACGAGCTGGATGCCGACATACGGCACCGCCCCCCAATAGATCTGCGATGTCCGCACCGGCTGCATGGTCTTCTTCGTGACCCTGTCCACATAGGGCGCCGCCGGCGCCACCGAGCGCAGGAAGAACAGCGAGAAGCCGAACGGCGGGTGCATGAAGCTCGTCTGCATGTTCACGGCCAGCATCACGCCGAACCAGATGAGGTCGATGCCCAGCGCGTTCGCCGCCGGTCCGATCAGCGGGATGATGATGAACGCGAGCTCGAAGAAATCAAGGAAGAAGGCGAGGAAGAACACCAGCAGGTTCACGGCGATCAGGAAGCCGATCTCGCCGCCCGGCAGCGACACCAGCAGGTGCTCCACCCACTTGTGGCCGTCGACGCCGTAGAACGTCAGCGAGAACACCCGCGAGCCGATCAGGATGAACAGCACGAACGCCGAGAGCTTCGCCGTGGAATCGACCGCTTGGGTGAGCAGCGCCCGGTTGAGCCTGCCCTTCATGGCGGCCAGGATCAGCGCGCCGGTCGCGCCCATGGCGCCGCCCTCGGTCGGGGTGGCGATGCCGAGGAAGATCGTGCCGAGCACGAGAAAGATCAGGAACAGCGGCGGCACCAGCACCAGCACGGAGCGCAGGAACAGTCGGAACCCGGACATCGACCGGGCCTCCTTCGGAAGCGCCGGCACCATGTGCGGGAAGAAGATCGACAGCACCAGGATGAACCCGGCATAGAGGCCCGCGAGCACGATGCCGGGCAGGAAGGCGCCGGCATACATGTCGCCGACCGAGCGACCGAGCTGGTCGGCCATGACGATGAGCACGAGGCTCGGCGGGATGATCTGGGCAAGCGTGCCGGAGGCGGCGATCACGCCCGAGGCGATGCGGCGATCGTAGCCGTAGCGCAGCATGATCGGCAGCGAGATCAGGCCCATCGAGATCACCGAGGCCGCGACGACGCCCGTTGTGGCGGCAAGCAGCGCGCCCACGAAGATCACGGCATAGGCGAGACCGCCCCGGATCGGCCCGAACAGCTGGCCGATGGTCTCCAGCAGGTCCTCCGCCATGCCGGACCGTTCCAGGATCAGCCCCATGAAGGTGAAGAAAGGAATGGCGAGCAGCGTGTCGTTGTTCATCACGCCGAAGACGCGCTCGGGCATCGCCTGCAGGAAGTTCTCCTGGAACAGGCCGAGTTCGATGCCGATCAGGGCGAAGACGAGGCCGTTCGCGGCGAGCGCGAAGGCCACGGGATATCCGAGCAGCAGAAAGACGACGAGGCTCACGAACATGATCGGAGCCATGTTTTCGATCAGGAATGCAGTCATGGGGGCCATCCAGCGTCCGGGTCGGTCAGGCAGGCGAAGGCACGGACACCGGTTGCCTAGTGCGGCCCCTCCCGATGCTGGTAAGGCTCGGGAATGCGGCCCATGATGACCGCGATACGCTTGATGAGTTCGGAGGTGCCCTGCGCGAACAGAAGCGTGAAACCGACGAGGACGAGCGCCTTCGCCGGCCACAGGATCAGGCCGCCGGCATTCTGCGAGGCCTCGCCGATGCGATACGAGTTCCAGACGAACGGCACGCTGTCGACGATCATCAGCAGACAGAACGGCAGCAGGAAGAAGACGTGGCCGAACACGTCGATCCAGTCTCGGGTGCGCTTGGAGAAATGCGAGACGACGATGTCGATGCGGATGTGCTCGTTGCGCAGCAGCGTGTAGGCCGCGCACAGCATGAACACCGCGCCGAACAGATACCATTGCAGTTCGAGCCAGGCGTTCGACGAAACGGAGAACGTTTTTCGGACGATGGCGTTGACGGTGCTGACGAGCACGGCGGCGAGGATGAGCCACCCCGCTGCGCGACCAATGACCGTATTGACCGCGTCGATCACACGGCTGAGCATAAGCAGAGCGCTCACGATGGCTTCCCTCCCGAAACATCGTTGCTCGCCGGCTGACCGGCGTTCATCATCTTCATGTCGAACCGGCGCGTCTTCGGGCGCGCTTCAGGTCCTGACGCCTCTTAGCATAGTCGCGTTCCGGTCGCGATGTCGGCGATCTGCGACTTTTGTATGAAACGATGCGCCGCTGCGGTGCGCACCTCAGGCCAGGCCTCGCCCGGCGAGGCCGCCGTTGCGCGCCGCCACGACTTTCTCCAGCCCGGGCTTCGCCCCGGGGTTCGGGGATCCGCCACGCCCCCACAACAGCCAAGCGAGAGAACCATGCCGCATCTGCCGCTCCGCCTGATCAAGGGTTATGCCGCCTTCAAAGGTGGCCGGCTTGCAGAGGAAAGGGCGCGCTATCGCGAACTGGCGGAAGCAGGCCAGCGCCCCGAGATCATGGTGGTGAGTTGCTGCGATTCCCGGTGCGCGCCGGAAACCATCTTCGATGTCGGCCCGGGCGAACTGTTCGTGACGCGCAACGTGGCCAACCTCGTGCCGCCCTTCGCGCCGGACGACGTGCACCACGGCACTTCGGCAGCGCTGGAATTCGCCGTCACCGTGCTGGAGGTGAAGCACATCGTGGTGCTCGGGCACGGGCGCTGCGGCGGCGTGAAGGCGTTCCTGGCGGGGGTGGCGACGCCGCCGCCGCCCGAGGACTTCATCGGCCACTGGATCACCCTGATCGAGCCCGCCCGGGCGCGACTCGCCTGCGACGATCCCGACCCGAACCTCGATCCCGAGACGGCGCTGGAGCGGGCCAATGTCTGCCAGTCCCTCGACAATCTCCGCACCTTCCCCTGGATCCGCGAGCGTGAGCAGGACGGACGACTGACGCTCGAAGGGGCGTGGTTCGACATCTCCACCGGCGAGCTGATGGCGCTCGATCCGGAGTCCGGCCGCTTCCAGCCGGTTGACGAGGCTGCAGCCGCCGCCTGATCGCGACCCGGAGGCACGAACGGTGGCGGAGCGCGCGAGCGGTTCCGCCACCGCATCCTGTCGGGAATATCGGCCTTTGCTATCGCGATTCTTGTGATGGCATCGTCTTCTGACTTTCCAATCAAGATCAGTTTCCTGTTCTGCCATAAACATCTCGCATTGATGTCGGTGGAAGGCTGATATCTCGAATTTCAGAATGCATCTAAATCTCGTTATGGATAAAGATTCGGCATTGCAAATCATTACTATTCATATTTGCGACAAGGAATTTCCATTGACTTCGCGGGTGCGAGTCATTACGAGCCCCGTTATCGGGGAGTAGCCATCGTCGCATGTCCCTCCGTGGCGGCCGCAGGGGTGTTGGCCGCCGCCGGCATCGCGGGCCACGTCGGGCCCGGCGGTCTGGCCGTGGCGGAGCGGAAGACCGGCAGTCGCGTCTGCGTGCCGGATATGAGACGGGATCGCATCAACAGGCTCGCACGAGGGTGCGTGGTGCGATCGGCCGGCGGAGCCGGCTCGGCAAGACCGTGGCGAACGCACCCGGTGGGCCCCGGTGCATCCGTTTGCCCGGTTCATCGCGCCCGAAAGGATGCCTGCTCTTGCAAAGCACCCACAAGATCGCGCTCGGCAGCATTGTCGTCGGCGCCGTCGTGCTCGGCCTGAAATATCTGGCCTACGCGCTGACGGGCTCGGTGGCCCTGTACTCCGACGCGCTGGAAAGCATCGTCAACGTGGCGACGGCAATCGCCGCCTTTTTCGCCGTGCGCCTCAGCGCGGTGCCTCCGGACTCGAACCACCCCTACGGCCACAACAAGGCGGAATACCTGTCTTCCGTGCTCGTCGGCGCTTTGGTCATCGCGGCGGCCCTCGCGATCCTCCAGGCGGCCTATTTCGCCTTCCTCACGCCCCACAGGCTGGAACAGCCGAACCTCGGCCTTGCCGTCAACGTGGTTGCCTCCGTGATCAACGGCGTCTGGTGCTGGGTTCTCATCCGTTATGGCCGCCGGCTGCGGTCCCCGGCGCTGGTCGCGGACGGCCAGCACCTGTTCACGGACGTCATGTCCTCGGTCGGCGTGGTGGTGGGCGTCCTGCTTGCCGAAGCGACCGGCATTCCGCAGCTCGACCCCGCTCTCGCGGTGCTGGTCGCGCTCAACATCCTCTGGGCGGGCTGGAAGGTGATGCGGGAATCGATCGGCGGGCTCATGGACGAAGCCGCGCCGCCGGAGATGGTGAACCAGATCCGCACGCTGATCTCGACCCACGCGGAAGGCGCACTGGAAGCGCATGACGTGCGCTCCCGTCACGCGGGAAGCGTCACCTTCATCGACTTCCACCTCGTCGTGCCCGGCAGCATGACGGTGTCGGAATCCCACGCGATCTGCGACCGCATCGAGGATGCCCTCGAAGAGGCGATCCATGGCGCCCGCATCAGCATCCACGTCGAGCCCGAGGAGAAGGCGAAGCACACCGGCGGCGTGCCCGTGGTCTGAGACGGGAACGTCGGGCCGGGGCGGCCTTGCCAAGCGGCGGCCGTCAAAAGCGGCGGATGTCAGTGGTCCGCCGGCTGCGCGGCCAGATGCTTCTCGATGTCCCACACGGGCAGCTTGGTCAGGTCCTTGGCGATCTCGGCGACCACGGCCTCGCCAAGTGCCGACGTGCCCTGCCGAAGCACGGCGAGGGTCCGCGGCGCAGCCACCAGAACGACTTCCTTGCACTGGCCGTCGCGGTGCATCTCGTGCAGCGCCGCCATGATGTCGGCGGCGAAGGCCGCTTCGGCCCGGTCGTGCCAGTCGGCGCCCTCGACAGCGCTTCTCGCCGCGCCCACCGCCACGCGGCCCGGGCGATCTGTGCCCTGATCGTGGGTCGGCGGATTGTGCCCCGCCTCCAGAAGGCGCTCGACGCGCAGGTTCGGGAATTTCGCGTCGCCGGCATTGCGCAGGAACAGCGCCTTTTCGCCGTCGGCGACCACCACCAGGCAATTCGCGTTCAATGCAACGGTTCTGGTCATGTCGACCTCCCTTTTGCATTCAACTGAATACCCGCGATGGTCGTTGCACCTTGATCCGGATCACTTTCTCCGGGCGTGCCGGGGCGGCCCTTTTCAGCGCAATTTCCGATCGGAGGGCCTCGTCCGGTCGACAGGACATCGCTCCGGCGTCAGAGCTTTGAGCCTGTGCCGTCCAGATCGGTCCGGTCTGAACGGGATTTGCTCTACCCGCCGAACCGCATGCCGGGAATCGCGAGCGGATTGTCGGTGAGCGCCGCGGCGTCGGGCCGGTCCGGGGCGATGGCGCCGGTGAAGGCATCGAACAGGCCGCGGACGAACCCTTCCGGCAAGTCGCAGGTGATGAACACGATCCGCGTGCGGTGATCGTCGTCCGGCCAGGCGGGCAGCGATGCGGGCGGATGCATCACGTGCTGCACGGCATGGATCACCACCGGCCGGTCCGGCGTCTCCGCGACGTTCACGATGCCCTTCATCCTGAGCATTTTGGGGCCGTGGGCCGATCGCATCAGGTCGAGGAACATGTCGAGCACGGCCATCGGGACGGGCCGGTCCGTCGTCAGCGCGAACGAGCGGATGCGCTCGTCGTGACGCGAGACGTCGTGCGCATGATCGTGGTCATGATGACCGTGCCCATGATCATGCCCATGATCATGCCCGTGATGATGGTCGTGGCCGTGATCGTGATGGTGCCCGTGCTGCTGCGCGGTGGGGCCGTAGCGCTCGGCGGCCAGCCAGCGCGCGACATCCGGGCTTTTGGTGGCAGGATCGTAGAGCCCGCAATCGAGCAGGGTCGCCACCGTTGCCTCGCCTTTGTCGGCAAGCAGCACCCGCGCACCGGGATTGAGGGCCGCGAGCCGGGCGCGAAGCCCGCTCATGTCGAGGCCGCGTTCGCTGGCGAGCGCGGTCTTCGTCAGCACGATGCGGTCGGCCACCGCGACTTGCTTCACCGCTTCCATGTGATCGTCGAGCGTTCCGGCGCCGTTGACGGCATCGACGACGGTGATGACGCCGTCGATGCTGTAGCGCACGGAGAGATAGGGGTGCAGCAGCACCGCGTGCAGCACCGGCGCGGGATCGGCGAGCCCGGTTGTCTCGATCACCACCCGGTCGAGCCGCTCGATCCGGCCGTTGTCGAGGTCGCGCAGCAGCGTTTCGAGGGTGGAAACCAGCTCTCCGCGCACGGTGCAGCAGAGGCAGCCGTTGGAGAGTTCCACGATGCCGTCGGTGGCACGCGCGACCAGCATGTGGTCGATGCCGACCTCGCCGAACTCGTTGATGATGATCGCCGCGTGGCTGAGGGCGGGATCGGCGATCAGGCTGTTCAGCAGCGTCGTCTTGCCGGCGCCGAGGAAGCCCGTCAGCACGGTGACGGGAACGGGTGGACGGCGGCGCCCGGCATGGGGGGCGTCCGCAGGAGCGGAATTCGGGTCGATGTCGGTCACGGATTGGCCTGCGGGTTCATCATGGCCGGCGGCAGCAGGTTGAGCGGCACCGAGACGCCGGGTTCTGCCGCGGAGGGGATCGAGCCGGTCGCCGGGCGGATGCGCGCCGAGGGTGCCTGCCCGGGCTTCATCTCGGCCGCGTCCGCGCCGCCGATCAGGCTGTCGATGCTGGCGGCGTCGCTCGTCTGCATGTTGCTTGCGGTCGGGGCATTCCGGGCGGCTAGCTTGGCGGCCCGGGCCTGGGCGGCCTGTTCCTGCGCCGCCTGGCGCTGGGCTTCCTTCGCCGCCTTGGCTGCGGCGGCACGCGCGGCCTTGCTGTCCGGCGGTGGAGCCGCGGCGGCCGGCGCGTCGTCGCTCTCTTCGTCACCCCCGGCGATCGCCTGGTCCGGCTGGGAGCCGGGTGCGAGGCCGAGATAGACCGGCACCAGCGGGCGCATGTAGCGCGAGGTCGCCTCGAGATAGCTCTTCGGCGGTGCCGGCTCCGCGCCGCCGCCATCGGCGGGCGCGAACGCCAGCAGGGTTCCGCCCGACGGGTTGGTCAGCGAGACCAGATCCTGCTGCTCGTTGCCGCGGGGGCGCTTGCCGCCGCAGACCTCGGCGCGACGGTTCGCCGGCTGCTGGTGGCCGGGCGGGTTCGGGAACGCCGCCAGCGTGGGCGATTTCGGGCGCCGTCCGAACGCCTCGGTCAGGATGCGCGCCGCGAACTCGTCGCGTTCCTTGGTGTTGTATGCGCCGAGAACCACCGCAACCAGCGTGCGGCCGCCGCGGGTCGCTGTCGCCACCACGTTGAAGCCGGCATTGCAGATGAAGCCGGTCTTCATGCCGTCGCCGCCCTGGAAGCGCTCGACGAAGCGGTTGTGGGTGCGGATCACGGTGCCGCCGAGCTGCAGGCCGGTGATGCTGAACAGCGGCCTGTACTCGGGAAATTCCCGCAGGATGGTGACGGCGAGGATCGCCATGTCGCGGGCATTGGTGACCTGATCGTCGTCCGGCAGCCCGTTCGGGTTGCTGAAATGGGTGCGGGTCATGCCGAGGCGCCGCGCCTCGCGGTTCATCTCGTTGACGAAGGCCTGCTCCGAGCCGCCGCCGACCGCCTGCCCGATGGCGACCGCGATGTCGTTGGCCGACTTCACCAGCATCATCTTCATGGCGTTGTCGATCGTCAGCACCGTGCCGATCTTGAACCCCATCTTGCTCGGCGACTGGCGGGACGCTTCCGGTGTGATCACCACCGGGGAATTCGGGCTGATCCGTCCGGCCCGGATGGCGCGGAAGGTGACATAGGCGGTCATCAGCTTGGTGATGGAGGCCGGATACCAAGGCTGGAACGGATTGCCGTCGGAAACGACCACACCATTGCCGGCATCGACGACGATATAGGAGCCGATATCGGCCCGCGCAGCGGAGGCGTCGGCGAGCGCCAGCACCGCGGTGAGCACCGCCACGATAGCGCCGCCGGCCCGCGGGCGCAGCATGGACACGGCCGCGACGAGGCAGGCGAGGATCCGGAATCCGGGAACGGAGAACGTCGGGGCGCGAAGGTCGGTCAAAAGGCTCCCCCTCCGGTTCGGACGCCAGGCTTCGCCGGACCCATCCCGGCGATACGCATCCGGTTCGCGCGGCGCCGACAGTGCGCCGCGAGCGCCGCCAGAAGCGGCAGCCAGTGTGACGGTGGAGCGGATGTGATAACCCATCGCGGCCGGGTTGGCAAAAGGCCGGGCGAATTCGCCGCAGCATGGAGGAACGCATGAACGTCAGGCAGACCATCGCGGCGAAACTCGCCGCTGCCTTCGAGCCCGCCGAACTCGATGTGATCGACGAATCCCATCTCCATGCCGGTCACGCCGGGCATCGGCCGGGCGGCGAAACCCATTTCCGGGTGCGCATCGTCGCCGAGGCCTTCGCCGGCCGCTCGCGGCTCGAACGTCACCGCCTCGTCAACGCGCTTCTCGCCGACGAACTCGCCGGGCCGGTCCATGCGCTCGCCATCGTCGCCGACGCGCCGGCGAAGGGATCGGAAGGCTGAGAGCGGGAAAGCGGCGCGCGCCGCTGCGGGGTGCCGGCCCGGCCGCGCCGTCGGGGAATTGACATCCCGCCGCGCGTGGGCTCCAACGGCGCCATGGCATCACCACCCCTGCTCTTTCTCAAGGACATCCGTCTCACCTTCGGCGGCACGCCCGTGCTCGAGGGTGCCGAGCTCGTCGTCGGCGAAGGCGACCGCATCTCGCTGGTCGGCCGCAACGGCTCGGGCAAGTCGACGCTTCTGAAGATCGCCGCGGGACTGGTGGAGGCGGACGGTGGCGACCGCTTCGTCCAGCCGGGATCCACGGTGCGCTACCTGCCGCAGGAGCCCTCCTTTGCCGGCTTCGCGACGACGCTCGCCTATGTGGAGGCCGGCCTCGGACCCGGCGACGACCCTTATCGCGCCCGCCGGCTCCTCGAGGATCTCGGGCTGACCGGCGAGGAAAACCCGTCGACGCTGTCGGGCGGCGAGGCGCGGCGCACGGCGCTCGCCCGGGTGCTCGCGCCGGAACCGGACATCCTCCTGCTCGACGAGCCGACCAACCATCTCGACCTGCCCGCGATCGAATGGCTGGAATCCGAGCTCGCCGGAATGCGCTCGGCCATCGTGCTGATCTCCCACGACCGGCGCTTCCTGGAAAAGCTGTCGCGCGCCACCGTCTGGCTCGACCGCGGCGTCACGCGGCGGATGGAGCGCGGCTTTTCCCATTTCGAGGCGTGGCGCGACGAGGTGTTCGCGGAGGAAGAACGCGACCGCCACAAGCTCGACCGCAAGATCGCGATGGAAGAGGACTGGGTGCGCTACGGCGTCACCGCCCGGCGCAAGCGCAACCAGCGCCGCATGGGCCTGCTGCGCGAGATGCGCGAGCAGCGCCGCACCGCCCGCCGGGCGACAGGCGACGTCAAGCTCGCGGCGAGCGAGGCGGAGGTGTCCGGCAAGCTCGTCATCGAGGCGGTGCATGTCGCCAAGGCCTTCGGCGGCCCGCCGGTGGTGCGCGACTTTTCCGCCCGCATCCAGCGCGGCGACCGCATCGGCATCGTCGGCCCGAACGGTGCCGGCAAGACCACGCTGATCAACATGCTCACCGGTGCGCTCGCGCCCGATTCCGGGACGGTGCGCCTCGGCGCCAACCTGCAGATGGTGACGCTCGACCAGCGGCGCGAGAGCCTCGATCCGACCGTGACGCTGAAGGACGCGCTCACCGACGGCCGCAGCGACACCATCATGGTCGGCAACGAGCCGCGCCACGTCGTCAGCTACATGAAGGACTTCCTGTTCTCGCCCGAGCAGGCGCGCACGCCCATCGGCGTCCTGTCCGGCGGCGAGCGTGGTCGCCTGATGCTGGCACGCGCGCTGGCGCGTCCGGCGAACCTTCTCGTGCTCGACGAGCCCACCAACGATCTCGACCTGGAGACGCTGGATCTCCTGGAGGAACTGCTCGCCGACCACGCGGGCACCGTGCTGCTCATCAGCCACGACCGCGACTTCATCGACCGTGTCGTGACCTCGGTGATCGCCTACGAGGGCGAAGGCAACTGGGTGGAATATGCCGGCGGCTATTCCGACATGGTGGCCCAGCGCGGCCATGGCGTCGGCGCCAAGTCGCGGGCGGATGGGGCGCGGGCGGACGCCGCGCCGGCGGCGAGGGCAGCAAAGCAGGACAGCGCGAAGACCGACACTCCGAAGGCGGAACCGAAACGCAAGCTGTCCTTCAAGGACAAGCACGCCCTCGAAACCCTGCCGAAAACGATGGCGAAGCTCGAAACCGACATCGCCACGTTCGAGAAGAAGCTCGCTGAACCCGGCCTGTTCGCCCGCGACCGGTCGGGGTTCGAGACCGCCGCCGCCAAGCTCAGGGCCGCGCAGGAAGCCCTCGCCGAGGCTGAGGAGGAATGGCTGCGGCTCGAACTTCTGAAGGAAGAGATCGGCGGCTGAGGCCTGAAGCGCCTTCCGGCCGGACGGGAAACACACGGGCGCAAGGAAACCGGTCGCACGTCCGCCGGGCGGGCCTTCCCGGGCGTCAGTTGGCGTCTTCCGGCAGCAGCGGCAGCGGATGGATCTCGACCCCCTCCTCCTGCAGCGCCTTCACGTCCGAAGGGCTCGCCTCGCCATAGATGCCGCGCGCGTCCGTCTCGCCGTAGTGGATCTTGCGCGCCTCTTCGGCGAAGCGGTCGCCGACATAATCGGCGGTCTGTTCGACCTGCCGGCGTACGGCCCGCATCATCTCCACGAGCGCCGCCGCGCGGGGATCGGCCATCGCCACGGCGGCGGTGGGAGCGGCGGCACCAAGGGACGGCTCCGGCGCATCGGCGACATCGGCCGGCCGGCGCTCGGTGCGGGTTGCGATGGCAGGGGCCATCAGCCCGCGGCGCACGTCGGTGGAGCCGCAGGCCGGGCAGGACACCAGCCCACGGGCGGCCTGGCCTTCGAAATCCTCGGAAGAGCGGAACCAGCCGTCGAACGTGTGCTCTGCGGAGCAGACGAGGGAGTAGTGGATCAAGATGCCGTCCTCAGCGCGTCTTCCGGCGCCCGAGGTTCGCGGAAGGCGCGGTCGTTCTTCAGCGCGGGAATGCGGCCACGGGCGGCCTCAACCTCGGCCGGGTCGATCTCCGCAATCACGATGCCGGGCTCGGTGCCGGCTTCGGCAAGCACCCGGCCCCACGGATCGATGATCAGGGAGTGGCCGTAGGTCTCGCGGCCATCCTCGTGGGTGCCGCCCTGGGCGGCCGCGACGAGATAGGAGCCGGTCTCGATCGCGCGGGCGCGGGTCAGCACGTGCCAGTGCGCTTCGCCCGTCTGCCGCGTGAACGCCGCCGGCGTGGTGATCAGCCCGGCGCCGGCCTTCGCCTCGGCGCGGAACAGGTGCGCGAAGCGCATGTCGTAGCAGATCGCCATGCCCATCCGCATGTCCGGCAGGTCCGCCACCACGGCTTCCGTGCCCGGCCGGTAGGTCGCCGATTCCCGCCAGCTCTCGCCGTTGGCGAGATCGACGTCGAACATGTGGATCTTGTCGTAGCGCGCGCGGATGGCGCCGTCAGGGCCGATCAGGAAGCCGCGGTTGGCAACGCCGCCGTCGGGAAGGCGGATCGCGAGCGAGCCGATGTGCAGGTGGATGCCGAGTTCCCGGGCGAGCGCGCGGAAGCGGGCGAGGGAGGGATCGCCCGCCTCGTCCGCGATCTTGGCCTGCAGGGCCTCGCGGCTGCGCTCCAGCAGGTTCGTCATCTCGGGCGTCTGAATGTAGAGCGCGCCGTTGCCGGCCGCCTCACGGATCAGCGTCTCGGCCGCGGCGATGTTGGCCGCGACATCGCGACCGGACCGCATCTGCACGCATGCCGCCTTGAAAATCGCCATCGGTCGGTTCCGTCCGGATGTGTTGAGGGGGCCGCCGTCAGGCCGCGGTCAGCAGCGCATCGAGCTTGCCGGCGCGGTCCAGCGCATGCAGGTCGTCGCAGCCGCCGACAGGCTTGCCGTCGATCAGGATCTGCGGGAACGTCACGCCGCCGGAGCGCGCCGTCATTTCCGCCTTCAGGGCCGGATCGCCCGTCGCGTCGATCTCGTGGAAGGCCACGCCCTTTGAGGTGAGCAGCCGCTTCGCCGCGGAGCAATAGCCGCAGCCCTGACGGGTGTAGATGACGACATCAGCCATGATGTTTCCGCTCCATCGAAACGGGCCGGACCGGGGGAAGGCGTTTGCCCTTCGGGACCCGCGCCACCTTCGTCCAACCTGATTCCCTTCGCAATCCCGTCATATGGGGTTTGCCTCCCCCTTCACAACCCGGGCGAACACGAGGATGTCGACATGGCGCGCGCCGGCCCGCCGGAGCGCGCGGGTCGCCGCCTCCACCGTCGCGCCGGAGGTCAGCACGTCGTCGACGAGCACCACCCGCCGGCCCGACACGCGCGCCTTGGCCGCAGCCGGCACCGCGAACGCGCCGCGCACGTTGAGCGCGCGGGCGCCAAGGTCGAGCCCGACCTGACGGGCCGTGGCGCGGATGCGGGCGAGCGCGAACGGATCGGACGCGATCCCCGACAGCCGGGACACGTGGTCGGCCAGCACGGCGGCCTGGTTGAAGCGGCGGCGCCACAGCCGGCTGCGATGCAGCGGAACCGGCACGATCAGGTCGGCCTCGCTCAGGATTTCACGTCCCGCGCGGGCCATCAGCCGCCCCATCAGCCGCGCAGCCTCCTGCCGGTCGCGATATTTCAGCCCGTGGACGAGCGGCCGGGACGCGTCGTCGAACAGCACCGCGGCTCGCGCCCTGTCGTAGCCCGGCGGGTCTGCGATCGCCTCGGCCGACAGCACGCCGGGACCGAGATCGAACGCGAACGGAATCCCCAGAACCTCGCAGAACGGGCGTTCGATGAACTGCATCGCCGACCAGCAACGGACGCACAGGCTGTCCGGGTCCGCGACGCGCCGGCGGCAGGCCAGGCAGCACGGCGGCAGGGCCAGATCGATGACGGCACGGCCGGCGGCGGAAACACCGCGGGCGCAGCCGCGCATCAGGGCACGCGGCGACCAAGGCCGGACGGCCGAACCATCGCCGGTCTCCAGTCCGTCGTCGGCAACGAGCGTCGCCGTTGATATAGCGGGCAGCCAGGGCGTCTCCATCCGCGCGCCTCCGCGAAAACGGCATCAGCTTCGGGCCTCTGCGCCCACCATGCAACGGCCGCTGGACGAAAAGTGCTGTCATGCATCCGGAGGCATGCGGCCGCGTCCGTGGCGCCCCATATGAGACTCCGATCCGAAGGCGCCGCTTGTGGCTTACCGGCCCCCGGCGCTATCACGGGCTCGTTCGCCGCCGACCGGGCGGCTGTGGAGGGCGTTTTGGCCGACACACCGATCATCTTCGACCGCGCCCTGATCGCGCGTCGCCGCAAGGCCGCGCACGCGCGCGGTGGCGTGCCGGATTTCCTCGTCGCCTCGGCGGTCTCCGATCTCGATCTCCGGCTGGCGGCGGTCAACCGCCGGTTCGAGACGGTGCTCGACCTCGGCTCGGGCGGGCTTGCGGCGGAGGCGCTGCGGGCGTCCGGCAAGGCCGGCCGGATCGTCGTCGCGGACGTGCTCGCCGCCGGTCCCGGCGCCGACGTGGTGGTGGACGACGAAGCCCTGCCGTTCGAGGCGGGAAGCTTCGACCTCGTGGTCTCGACGCTCTCGCTTCAGGCGACCAACGACCTGCCGGGCGCGCTCGTGCAGATCCGGCGGATGCTGAAGCCGGACGGCCTGTTTCTCGGCGCCATGCTCGGCGGGGATACGCTCTTCGAGCTGCGCGCCAGTCTGATCGAGGCGGAAAGCGCAGTGGCCGGCGGCGCCAGCCCGCGCGTGGCGCCGTTCGCAGACCTGCGCACCCTCGCCGGGCTGCTGCAGCGCGCCGGCCTTGCCCTGCCGGTGGCCGACGTCGATCCTCTGACGGTGCGCTACGATCACCTGTTCGCACTGATGGCGGACCTGAAGGCGTCTGGCGCCACCAACGCGCTCGTCCATCGCTCCCGCAGGCCGCTCCCCCGCGGTGTCCTCGCCCGGGCGGCCGAAATCTATGCCGAGCGGTTCGCGGATGCGGACGGCCGCATCCGCGCGACGGTCGAGATCGTGTCGCTGTCGGGGTGGGCGCCGCATGAGAGCCAGCAGAAGCCGCTCGCGCCCGGCTCGGCGCGGATGCGGCTCGCCGACGCGCTCGGCACCACCGAACGCTCCGCCGGCGAGAAGGCGGGAGGCTGATCCACGGGCCGCGTCCCGAGGGTCATCCCGTATAGCAACCCCTTGGAAAACAGGTATTTTCCAATCACGGCCCCGTGCCTGCCCAACGAGAGACCGCTTCGGCTTCGGGGTCTTGAGTTCACCGCGTGGCGCAGATCGCTTCGGTCTGGACGGGACATGCTCTAGGATGGGGCCTCATCCGGTCCGCCGTCCCATCCGCCGTCCTCCCCTGTGCGGTGTCCGGCGGCCGTCGGGTCCCCCAAAGTTCCCCCAGTTCCTGCCTTGGCCTCAACGATGACAGATTCCCGTTCTTCCGGCGCCGACAGCCAGCCGCTGCAGGTCTATGTCGTGCCGGTCACTCCGTTCCGCCAGAACGCTTCGGTGCTGGTTTCGACCGCGACGGGCAAGGCGGCGATCGTCGATCCCGGCGGCGACATCGACGCGCTGATGGCGGCCGTCGCCGAGTCCGGCGCGACGGTCGAGAAGATCCTCCTCACCCACGGCCATCTCGATCACGCCGGCGCGGCGGCTGAACTGGCCGAGCGCCTCGGCGTGCCGATCGAAGGGCCCCACGAGGCCGACCGGTTCCTGCTCGATGACCTGCCCGCCGCCGGTCGGCGCTACGGCATCGAGACCATGCGACCGGTATCGCCGGACCGCTTCCTCGTCGAGGGCGATCAGGTCAGCGTCGGCGATCTCGTGTTCGACGTGCTTCACGTGCCCGGCCATACCCCGGGTCACGTGGTGTTCGTGCTGCCTTCGGCCGGCTTCGCCCTCGTCGGCGACACGCTGTTCGCGGGAACCGTCGGCCGCACCGATTTTCCCTATGGCGACGCCGAGGGCCTCGTTGACGGCATCCGGCGCAAGCTGCTGCCGCTCGGCGACCACGTCACGGTGCTGCCGGGGCACGGCCGTGCGACCACCATCGGCGAGGAACGCCGCGGCAATCCCTACATCGCCTGACGCGGCTGTCGGCGCATGAAAAAGCCGGCCGCTCCGGAAAGGGGCGGCCGGCTTTTCGCAAGCGGGCGTGAACGGGCCGCTCGGGCCCGTCCCGGATCACATGTGGATGGCGCGCTTGTCCACCGCGAGCGCGGCTTCCTTCACCGCCTCCGACAGCGTCGGATGGGCGTGGCAGGTGCGGGCGATATCCTCCGACGCGGCACCGAACTCCATCGCCACCGCGGCTTCGGCGATCAGCGTGCCGGCATCCGGGCCGATGATGTGAACGCCGAGCACGCGGTCGGTCTTGGCATCGGCCAGCACCTTCACGAAGCCCTCGGTCGTGCGGTTCACCTTGGCGCGGCCGTTGGCGGTGAACGGGAACTTGCCGACATTGTAGGCGACGCCGGCGGCCTTCAGCTCTTCCTCGGTCTTGCCGACGGAGGCGACTTCGGGGCTGGTATAGACCACGCCGGGAATGACGTCGTAGTTCACATGGCCGGCCTGTCCGGCGAGGATCTCGGCGACCGCCACGCCTTCGTCCTCGGCCTTGTGCGCCAGCATCGGGCCGGCGATGACGTCGCCGATGGCATAGATGCCGGGCACGTTGGTGGCGTAATGGCCGTCGGTCACGATGCGGCCGCGCGCGTCGAGCGCGACGCCGACGGATTCCAGACCCAGGCCCTCGGTGTAGGGCCGGCGGCCGATGGCGACCAGCACCACGTCGGCCTCCAGCACCTCCGCCGCGCCGCCGGCGGCCGGCTCGGTCGTCACCTTCAGCACCGGACCGGACGAGTCGATCCCCGTCACCTTGGTCGACAGCTTGAAGGAGAAGCCCTGCTTGGCGAGGATGCGCTGGAACTGCTTGGCGACCTCGCCGTCCATGCCCGGCAGCAGGCGGTCCAGGAACTCGACCACGGTGACGTCCGCGCCGAGGCGGCTCCACACCGATCCGAGTTCGAGGCCGATCACGCCGCCGCCGACGACCACGAGCTTGCCCGGCACCTTCGGCAGCGTCAGCGCGCCCGTGGAGGAGACGATGCGCTCCTCGTCGATGGTCACGCCCGGCAGCGGCGTCACGTCGGAGCCGGTGGCGATCACGATCGCCTTGGTGGTGATGTCGGTCGGCTCGGCGGTGGCGCGGCTGACGCGGATCTGGCCCGGGCCGGTGATGGTGGCGGCGCCGTTGTGAACGTCGATCTTGTTCTTCTTCATCAGGTAGTCGACGCCCTTGACGTTGCCGTCGACGCCCTCGTCCTTGAAGGTCATCATCTTGGCGAGGTCGAGGGTCGGCGCCGGGACGTTGACGCCCATGGCGGCAAAGCCGTGGCCGGCTTCATGGAACGCCTCGGAGGCGTGCAGCAGCGCCTTGGAGGGAATGCAGCCGATATTGAGGCAGGTGCCGCCGAGGGTGGCGCGCTTCTCGACCACGGCGACCTTGAGGCCGAGCTGGGCGGCGCGCACGGCGCAGACATAGCCGCCGGGGCCGGTTCCGATGACGACGAGATCGTAGGTGGCCATGGATGAATTCCTCGCTTGGACGGCGCTCCGGAACGGCGCTCCGGTGCGGGCGGGCGGGCAGGGGGCATTCCCGGGCGCAACACCGCTGGGCGCGCCGGGAATGCCGGGAAAGATATGGTATCGCGGCAGGCATCGCTGCAACCAGCGGCTGCCTGGAGCGCTTCCGAACGGGGTGACGATGTCCGGTCGAAAGGCGGTCGCTCGAAATTCGGTCGTCCCCGGTCTGTGGCGCCTCGCGGCGCCGGAAGACCGTTCGGGACGCGCCGGACCGGCCGCCGCGCCCGTGTGACGCATAGCGCAGGATCGCCCCGCCCGAAAGCCCCGCGCAGCGCGGGGCGGCAGTGCGCCGCGCGCGATGCCGCCCGTCGGACGGGATCGGTGTCGCACGGCTTAGACCAAGGTCGGGTACGCCCCGGGCTCCGCCGGGCGGCACCGTCTGTTGCGCGGGCGGTGCGGCTCGGTTACCTCTCGAAGACGAAGCGGCGCGCCGGCCCGCTGGCTGCAGTGGCCGCCGCGCGGCTTCGCCTCGTGCAAAGCCCCCTGCCGGAGAGCCCCATGGCGAACGAACCCGCGACCTTCGAGACCCTGATCGTCGAGACGCGCGGGGCTGTCGGCCTCGTCACGCTGGACCGGCCGAAGCAGCTCAATGCCCTGAACAGCGTGCTGATCCGGGAGCTTGTCGGCCAGCTGCGCGCTTTCGACGCCGATCCCGCCATCGGCGCGGTGGTGATCACCGGGTCGCAGAAGGCCTTCGCCGCCGGCGCCGACATCAAGGAGATGGCCGAGCTCGGCTTCGTCGAGGCGTACATCCACGATTTCCTTGGCGAGTGGGATGCCGTTGCGCGCACCCGCAAGCCGCTGATCGCGGCCGTGGCCGGATACGCCCTCGGCGGCGGCTGCGAACTGGCGATGATGTGCGACTTCATCCTGGCCGCCGACACCGCGAAGTTCGGCCAGCCGGAAATCACCCTCGGCATCATGCCCGGCGCCGGCGGCACCCAGCGGCTGACGCGGTTCGTCGGCAAGTCCAAGGCGATGGAGATGATCCTGACCGGCCGGCTCATGGACGCCGCGGAGGCCGAGCGCGTCGGCCTCGTCTCGCGGGTCGTTCCCGCGGCGGATCTGGTGGAGGAAGCCGTCAAGGTCGCCGGCAAGATCGCCGGCCTGTCGCGGCCGATCGTGATGATGGCGAAGGAGAGCGTCAACGCCGCCTACGAGACCACCCTCACCGAAGGGGCCCGGTTCGAGCGGAGGCTGTTCCACGCCATGTTCTCCACCGACGACCAGAAGGAAGGCATGGCGGCCTTCATCGACAAGCGGTCGCCGGACTTCAGGAACCGGTAGAGAGAGGGCCGTCTTCAGGGTGGCAAGTCTTCGGCGTGATCTGTTACTGTATTACTTGCGTTACTTTATAACTTAACAGATAAACATTTCTTATATTTAATACACAAGCGCGCTAGATCATGTATTTTGGGCCGCGTCGAACATGACGCGTCGCGAAAGACGCGGCTCAAAAGGAAATAACGGCTATGAAACGGACTGTTCAGGCGGCCGTCGCCGCCTTGATGATTGCTTCCACTGCGCTGGTCGGCCCGGCTTTCGCCGCCGAAAGCTCAGCATCTTCCGTCACCGGTACTTTCGAGGCACCCGCAGCCGACTGGCTGTTCGTGCAGAATGCGCAGGGCGTGACCTTCGACGGCCACACGATGACGCTGCAGGGCGTGACGCCCCAGACGGTGATGTTCACGGACCGGCCGCAGCGGATGTCCGGCGACATCTCCACCACGGCCTTCCTGAAGACCTGGACCGAAGGCAAGGACAACTTCCAGAAGGATCCGCCCAACGCCACCCTCTCCGTCGTCGTCGACGGCAAGGAGCAGACGGCGGTGGTGGAACTCTCCAATCCCCGCCTCGCCGGCAACGACCTGACCTACGATGTGCGCGTGCTCAACGGCGACATGCCCCAGAAGGGCGGGTCTGCGACGCTGTTCATCGACTGGTGGTATGGCCCCTATGGCGGCGTCTGCCATTACGGCCCCTGGGGCGGCGTGCGCTGCTTCCATCCCTGGTGAGTGACGCGGGGCTGGCCGAGGACCATGTCCGCCTCCGCGAAGAGGCAGCGGCGGCCGCCTCCGCGGCACAGCCGCCAGTGGCCGCCTCCGCGGCGCGGCCGTCAGCGGTCTCCCCGGGCCTTCGGCCGTTCGGCCGGCAGCGCGGCAGCAAGATCGGGACGCCGCTCCCGCGTGAGCGCGAGCGACTGCTCGCGGCGCCAGCGCGCGACGCGGCCATGGTCGCCGCTGACGAGCACGTCGGGAATGGCCTCGCCCTCCCACTCGGCGGGGCGGGTATAGTGCGGATATTCGAGCAGCCCGTCCGAGAAGCTCTCCTCGGTGCCGGAACTCTCCTTGCCCATTACGCCCGGAATGAGCCTGACCACGGCATCGATCAGCACCATGGCGGCGAGTTCGCCGCCCGACAGCACATAATCGCCGATGGAAACCTCAATGAGGCCGCGCCGGTCGATCACCCGCTGGTCGACGCCCTCGAAGCGGCCGCAGATCACGGTCGCGCCCGGGCCGGCGGCGAGGTCGCGCACCAGGGCCTGGGTCAGCGGCCGTCCGCGCGGGCTCATCAGCAGGCGCGGCCGCGCGTCTTCCGGCGGCGAGGCCTCATCGATCGCCCGGCCGAGCACATCGGCCCGCAGCACCATGCCCGGGCCACCGCCGGCCGGCGTATCGTCCACGGAGCGGTGACGGTCGGTGGCGCTGTCGCGGATATTGCGCACGTCGAGCGACCACAGCCCGTTCGCGAGCGCCTTGCCGGCGAGGCTGATGCCGAGCGGGCCGGGAAACATCTCCGGATAGAGCGTGAGCACGGTGGCGGCGAAGCTCACCGCTCCGTCTCCGTCCCGTCGCCGCCCGTGCCGGTGCGGTCCGACTCCCCGCCTTCCTCCAGCCGCGGCCCGTCCTCGCCGGGCTTGCCGCCGAGCAGGCCCTCCGGCGGCGCCACGACCATGCGGCGGCCGGCCAGATCGATCACCGGAACCGCGTCCTTGGTGAACGGCAGCAGGATCGAGGCGCCGCGCGGCGGTGCGATCTCCACGAGATCCCCGGCGCCGTAGTTGGGCACGGCGATCACGGTCCCGATCCGCTCTCCGGCTTCGGTGACGGCGTCGAGGCCGATCAGATCCGCATGATAGAAGGTGTCCTCGTCCTCCGTTTCCGGAAGGTCGGCGCGGGAAACGTAGAGATCGAGGTTGGTCAGGGTTTCGGCGGCGTTGCGGTCGGCGATGCCCTTGAAGCGGGCGATCAGCCGGTCGCCGACCATCTTCAGGCCGCGCAGTTCGAACACGCGCCCGTCCCTGGTTGCAAGGGTGCCATAGTCCATCAGCGCATCCGGATCGTCTCCGAACGCGATCAGCCGCACCTCGCCGCGCACGCCGTGGGCGGCGCCGATACGGGCGATCAGAATGCGGTCGTCTTCAGTCATGGCGCGATCCTCGGCCGGGCCGGTTCCCGTCGGGGGCTTGGAGCGCTTCGCGATCCGATGGACTCGTCCAATCGACCGGAAATCGCCCCGGATTCAAAGGCTTGAGCCTATCCTTGCCGTTCAGACCGGTGCGTTCTCAACAGCATAGGCTCTGGAAAGAGCGGAATCACGGGTGCGCTCGGCCGCCCGCATCCATCCGCGCGAAAGGGCGGAGCACGCAAACCCCGCCCTTTCGAAACGTGGAACCCTCTTCCCTGCGGAGCGACCGCGGCGTCCGCCCGGCCGGGGTTGCCGGCCGGGCGTCGCCCGGAACGTCCCGCAGGGAGCGGGTATCACGAAGCCGGGATCACTCGGCGGCCGCGGCCTCGGCGGCAGCGCGCTTGGCTTCCGCGCGCTCCTTGGCCTTCTCGCCGGGCTCGGCCTTCTTCGGGTTGTTGCGGGCCGGGCGCTGGGCCAGGCCGGCGGCATCGAGGAAGCGCAGCACGCGGTCGGTCGGCTGGGCGCCGTGGCTCAGCCAGTGCTGCACGCGCTCGGCGACGAGCACGACGCGCTCGGGATTATCCTTGCCGAGCAGCGGGTTGAAGGTGCCGATCTTCTCGATGAAGCGGCCGTCGCGCGGGGCGCGGGCGTCGGCGACGACGATGCGGTAGAACGGGCGCTTCTTGGCGCCGCCGCGGGCGAGGCGGATCTTGAGGGACATGCTGAACTCCTTCGGTATTCGTCAGATGATCGTCTGCGTTCGGTTCAATGATATCGGCGTGCCGGGTCCATGGACGGGCCTCGGGCCGAGCCGCGCTTGTCGCGCGGCGCGGCACCGGCGGCCGGCTACGCCGGGTTCTGGTCCGCCTGCTCGCGCATGCGTTCGTGGTGGCGGATCACTTCCTTCACGATAAAGTTCAGGAACTTCTCCGCGAAATCGGGGTCGAGGTCGGCGTCCCGGGCAAGCGCGCGCAGCCGGGCGATCTGCTGCGCCTCGCGGGCCGGGTCGGCCGGCGGCAGGTTCTCGCGCGCCTTCAGCGCCCCGACCGCGCGGGTGCAGCGGAAGCGCTCGGCGAGCATGTGGATCAGCGCCGCGTCGATATTGTCGATGCTGGCCCTGAGGCTCGAAAGTTCGGGGGGAACGGTCCCGCTCATTTCTTCTTCGGTCCCTTGCCGAGTCCGGGCAGGCCGCCGAGGCCCGGCAGCTTGCCGCCGAGGCCGGGAAGGCCACCGGGCATTCCGCCCGGAAGGCCGCCGAGGCCTGGCAGCTTGCCGAGGCCGCCGGGCAGGCCGCCCGGCAAGCCGCCGCCGCCACCAAGCCCACCGCCGCCGAGCCCGCCGCTCTTGGCCATCTCTTCCAGCGCCGCCGGGTCGATCTTCGGGCCGCCGCCCATCAGGCCGCCGAACAGCCCGCCCTTCTTCTTGCCCATCAGCTTCATCATGTCCGCCATCTGGCGGTGCATCTTCAGAAGCTTGTTGACGTCCTCGACCCGCGTGCCCGAACCGGCGGCGATGCGCTTCTTGCGGCTCGCCTTCAGGATGTCGGGCTTGCGGCGCTCCTCGGTCGTCATCGAGCCGACGATGGCGATCTGGCGCTTGATCATGCGGTCGTCGAAGCCGGAGGCCGCGATCTGGTTCTTCACCTTGGCCACGCCGGGCATCATGCCGAGGATGCCCGACATGCCGCCGAGCTTCATCATCTGGCGCAGCTGCTCGGCGAGATCGTCGAGGTCGAACTCGCCCTTTGACATCTTCTGGGCGATCTTCGCCGCCTTCTCGGCGTCGACGGTCTGGGCCGCCTTCTCGACGAGGCTGACGATGTCGCCCATGCCGAGGATGCGCCCGGCGATGCGGTTCGGATCGAAATCCTCCAGCGCATCGGCCTTTTCGCCGGTGCCGATCAGCTTGATCGGCTTGCCGGTGACGGCGCGCATGGAAAGCGCGGCACCGCCGCGGCCGTCGCCATCGGCGCGGGTCAGCACGATGCCGGTGATGCCGACGCGCTCGTCGAACGCGCGGGCGACGGTCACCGCGTCCTGGCCGGTCAGGCTGTCGGCGACCAGCAGCACTTCATGGGGCGACGAGATCCGGCGGATTTCCGCCATCTCGTGCATCAGCGGCTCATCGATGTGAAGCCGGCCGGCGGTGTCGAGCAGCACCACGTCGAAGCCGCCGAGGCGGGCCGCCGTCATGGCGCGCTCGGCGATCTGGGTCGGCGACTGGCCGGCCACGATCGGCAGGGTGTCGATGTCGTTCTGTTCGCCGAGAACCCGCAGCTGCTCCTGCGCCGCCGGGCGGCGCGTATCGAGCGAGGCCATCAGCACCTTGCGCTTTTCGCGCAGGGTGAGGCGGCGGGCGATCTTGGCGGTGGTGGTCGTCTTGCCCGAACCCTGCAGGCCGACCATCATGATGGCGAACGGCGGGGCGGCATTGAGGTCGATCGGCTGGGCGTCGGAGCCCAGCATCTCCACGAGCTGGTCGTGGACGATCTTCACCACCATCTGGCCGGGGGTGACGGACTTCACCACCTCGGCGCCGATGGCGCGGTTGCGCACCTTGTCGGTGAACGAGCGCACCACGTCCAGCGCGACGTCCGCCTCCAGCAGCGCGCGGCGGACCTCGCGCAGCGCCGCGTCGACGTCGCTCTCACTGAGGGCGCCGCGACGGGTCAGGGCATCGAAAATGCCGCTCAGCCGGTCTGACAGGCTCTCGAACATGGGCGTTCCGAAATTCCGTTTTCCGCGAGGAGCTTTCCGCCGTCACGCCGGCACGAAGCCAACGCAAAACGCGCCCGCGGGCGAAACATCGCTGGCGGGCGTTGGCCTCCGGGCTCATGGCCCGGTCGGCGGATCGGTTCCTCGACACGATCGAAGTGGACGGCTTTTAAGGCCCGGCGCGGCCCGGAGTCAAGCTCTGCCGCGGAAATCGCCGGAAAACGGGGCCTTCAGCCCTTGCCTGTGCGGCCTCGACGGGGTTCGCGAACACCCCACAGCAGCGCCAGGCCGGCAACGAAGAAGACCGGGATCACCGCGAAGCCGGCCTGCTGGCTGACGAACAGGTCGGTGAGAACCGCGATCATGATCGGTGCCACGAAGCTCGTCAGCTTGCCGGTCAGGGCATAGAGCCCGAAATAGGCCGTGAGGTGTTCCGGCGGAGAGATCCGGGCGAGCAGGGTGCGGGACGAGGATTGCAGCGGCCCGACCGAGAGGCCCACCACGAGGGCGCAGGCCATGAACAGCCGTTCGGGCGTCGAGGAGAACAGCGGCGCCCCCGGCTGCGGCGGCGCGACGGGGAAGACGAAGCCGATGTGGTCGCGGCCGATGGAGACGAGGCCGATGGAGACCACGATCAGCACGACGAGGCAGCCGGCGGCCACCGCCTTCGAGCCGAGCCGGTCGTCGAGCGGGCCGCCGGCGAACGCGCCGATGGCGCCGAACAGGCTGAGCGAGATGCCGAAGATGCCGAGCTGGGTGTCGCCCCACGCGAACTGTCCGGCGCCGTAGATGGTCCCGAGCGCGAACAGCGCCACGAGCCCGTCGGAATAGAGCATCTGCGCGATCAGGAACCGCGCGGCCGAGGGCGTGGAGGGCAGGGTGGCGATGGTCGCCCGGATGCGGCCGAGGCCCTCGGCGATTGCCCGGCCGAGGGGCGGGGTGCGTCGGCTCGCCCGCTCCGGCACGAACAGGAACAGCGGGATGACGAACACGACATACCAGACCGCCGAAAGCGGTCCGGTCAGGCGGTCGCCCTCGAAGGCGGCCGGGTCGAGCCCGAACAGCGGCGGTATCCCGAGCAGCGTCAGCCCGTTCGACGGTGCGGCGACGATCAGGCAGAACACCGCGAGCACGACGATCACGCCGGTGAAATAGCCCGCCGCCCATCCCGTTCCGGAAAGCCGGCCGAGCCGGTCCGGCGCGACGAGGCCGGGCATCATCGCGTTGTTGAACACGGTGGTGAACTCGGCGCCGAGGATGCCGAGGAAATAGCCGACGAGCGCGATTCCGACCGCGAACGGCGCCCCGGGCGCCGCGAACCACAGCATCGCGGCGCCTGCGACGAGCGGTAGCGAGAAGACGAGGATCCAGGGTTTGCGGGCTCCCGTCGCATCGGCGACCGCCCCCAGCACCGGCGCGCCGAGCGCCAGCGCCACGCCGGCCGCTCCCGTCGCGTAGCCCCACAGCGCCTGCCCCGCCACCGCGTCGCCGACGATGCGCTGCGCGAAATAGGCCGGAAACACGAAGGTCAGGATCAGCGAGAAGAACGGCTGGGTGGCGCAGTCGAACAGGATCCACGAGCCGACCGCGAGGCGGCCGGCCCCGCCGGCGGAACGGGATTGGGAAACGGCATCCTGAACCGACATCGGCGACCCTGCGATTGCTGCACCCGTCCCGGCCGGAGGCAGCGGCCCGGGCGGCCGCCGCGGCGGGTGTCGGCGAAACAGGGACAGATCGCGCGGGCTTGGTCAAGCGGCCGGGCCGACCTCTGTGCCGATGGGCGCGACCCGGCGGGAAAGGTCGCGAAGCGGGCCCGCATAAGGGGGGCAGAGCACGTCTTTCGCGGCCGTTCCGGCGGGCATGGCCGGTGTTGCCGCTCGGTCGCGGTTCATGCCCATGTCGTTGAATCGCAGGACATTGCGTTGACAGTGCCGCCGCCACCGATATCGTCCGGCGCCACGTTCCATGCTTCTTCGCCGCCGTCACGATGGCCGCGCGGGGCCAGCCGAGCGGGTGAAGCCGGCGTCCGGATCGTCGGTTGCCGGGACGTTGCCGCCCGGGTTGTCATCCGCAAACCAGAACCGGGTTCCCCGCCGGAGCCCGCCCGGAGGACCGACGTTCATGACCACCGCCGCCGACACCGCCGAGCTCGCCGCCGCCATCGAGGCCGCCTGGGAAGACCGCGCCACCATCGACGCCGCGACCAAGGGAGCCGTGCGCGACGCGGTCGAAACGACGCTCGCCCTGCTCGACGGCGGCGAGATCCGGGTCGCCGAGCCGGCGGGCGAGGGCTGGGTGGTGAACCAGTGGGCGAAGAAGGCGGTGCTGCTGTCGTTCCGCCTCAACCCCATGACCGTCATTTCCGGCGGTCCCGGCCAGGCGGTGTGGTGGGACAAGGTGCCCTCCAAGTTCGACGGCTGGACCGGCCGCGATTTCAGCGCCGCCGGCTTCCGCGCCGTGCCGGGCGCCATCGTGCGCCGCTCTGCCTATATCGCCCCGGGCGTTGTGCTGATGCCGTCCTTCGTCAATCTCGGCGCCCACGTCGGGGAAGGCACCATGGTCGATACCTGGGTCACCATCGGCTCGTGCGCCCAGATCGGCAGCAACTGCCACATCTCCGGCGGCGTCGGCATCGGCGGCGTGCTTGAGCCGCTGCAGGCCGGGCCGGTGATCATCGAAGACGACTGCTTCATCGGCGCCCGCTCCGAGGTCGCCGAAGGCGTGGTGGTCGGCCGCGGCGCGGTGCTCTCCATGGGCGTGTTCCTGGGCGCGTCGACCAAGATCGTCGACCGCGAGACCGGCGAGGTGTTCGTCGGCCGCGTGCCGCCCTATTCGGTGGTGGTGCCCGGCGCGCTCCCCGGCCGCCCGCTGCCGGACGGCACGCCCGGCCCGTCGCTCGCCTGCGCCGTCATCGTCAAGCGCGTCGACGAGCGCACCCGCTCCAAGACCTCGATCAACGAACTCCTGCGCGACTGAGCGCTCCGGATTCAAGAATAGGCTTCAGGCGCCGGAAAGGGACCGTCGGGAAGGTGAACGCGAATTCACTTCCCGGCGCGCGCCCGCCGTGGTGAAGTTTCCGGCAGGAACGCATTTCGTTCCGTAAAGGCGCCGCGATCATGAGAAGACGCGGCCTTGCGCCGTGTCTTTCTCCGGGGTCGCCATGTCCATCCGTTCGCTGTTCTTCCGCTTTGACGGCCGCATCTGCCGCAAGGACTTCTGGATCGGCCATATCGCCGTCGACGTCGTCATGGCCGCACTCGGCGCGGCGCTGGTGTTCGGCAATGCCGGCATCGCCGCCTCGGTCGGCGTCGCGCCCTCGTTCGAACTCGGCGTCGCCGGCAACGTGATCGTGTCCGTGCTGATGCTGGTCGCAGTCGTCGCCGGCTTCGCGGTCGCGATCAAGCGGCTGCACGACCGCAACCGCTCGGGCTGGTTCATCCTGGTGTTCTCGATCCCGGGCTTCGCGCAGGGCCTGAACCCGGTGCTGCCGCCCGCGGCGGCGAACGCGATCCATACGGTGCTCTCGGTGGTGTTCGGCGTCTGGTACTATGTCGAACTCGGCTTTCTGCGCGGCACCGTGGGCGACAACCGCTTCGGCCCGGACCCGCTCGGCGACGCGCGCTGATGCGCGCCCCCGCGCGCGCCTCGAGGCGCGATCTGGTAGGGTGATGAGCGCCGATCGATCGCGCAGGGGCGCGCAACGGTGACTTGACCGCGCAGGCGTGCGCGGCGGCGACATCAACGGGGCGACATCGCATGGGTTTCGGGGCGCTGTTTTTCGGGTTCAACGGCCGCATCGGCCGCAAGACCTACTGGCTCGGCCATATCGGCATCTTCATCGTCGCGATCGCCGCCATCGCCGCACTGGCGGCGGCGGTGGGCGACCGCTTCCAGGCCATCGCGCCGGGCGACGAGATCACCATCTTCGCGCTGCCGGCGGGTGCGCTGGTCTTCGTGCTGGCGGTCGAGGTGATCCTGACCATCGCCTCGCTGGCGCTCACGGTGAAGCGGCTCCATGACCGCAACCGAACCGGGTGGCTGGCGCTGGTGTTCTATGTGCCGTCCTGGCTGCACAACATCCTGGCGGAATCCCCGCCGTTCGGGCCGGCGTTCTGGCTGACCTCGGTGGTCGCGGCGGTCGCCAGCCTCGCGGCGCTGTGGTTCCTGATCGAGCTCGGCTTCTTCCGCGGCACCCGCGGACCGAACCGATTCGGCGAGGATCCGGTCGGCATTTGACCATCCGTTCCAAGATCACGCCTCTTTGCAGAGATGTAACATCTGCGTCTTGATCCTGACGGTTGGTCGGTCTTATATGGCACTCGTCGAAATTGGCCGGATTTCTTGGCAGCTTCGTCACGGGATGGCCGATGCGGCCGACCGGACGGGAGAGGGCCACGAACATTTGTTCCAATCCTCGCGCAAGCCGATTGGACACGCCCGTGCGTGACGGTCGATCTCTATATCTAAGACGTGAAAGGATGTGCCATGAGCAAGGGCACAGTGAAGTGGTTCAACGCGCAGAAGGGCTACGGCTTCATTCAGCCCGATGACGGGGGCAAGGACGTGTTCGTCCACATCTCCGCCGTCGAGCGCGCGGGGCTGGACGAGCTGCGTGAAGGCCAGAAGATCGCCTACGAGATCCTGACCGACCGTCGCACGGGCAAGTCTTCGGCCGGCAATCTGCAGGCCGCCGAGTGATTGGACGCCGCCCCCCTGGGGCGGCTTCTTGATTTTGGGAACGGCGCTCCTCGGGGCGCCGTTTCTTTTTGGGCCCCCCCATATTGCGGTGGCCGGGCCTCAGCCGCCCGCCCGCACCACGGCCACGAAGCGCTCGCCGTAGCGTTCGCGCTTGGCCTCGCCGACACCGGAGATCCGGCCGAACTCGGCCATCGAGCGCGGCCGGCGGGTAGCGATCTCGATCAGCGTGGTGTCGTGGAAGATCACATAGGGCGGGACGCCCTGGTCGCGCGCGAGCGACAGCCTGAGCGCCCGCAGCGCCTCGTACAGCCGCTCGTCCGAGGCATCCTCGAAGGCGGCGGCGGCGCGGGGGCGGTCGGAGCGGGCGGCGCCGCGCGATCCGGCCTTGCGGGCGCGTACCCCGTCCTCCTTCAGCTCGATGCGGCGCTCGCCCTTGAGCACGTCGCGGAAATCCGGCCCGAGATGCAGCCCGCCGTGGCCCTCGACGTCGACCTGGATCAGCCCCATGGCGGCGAGCTGGCGAATGACCGAGCGCCAGCCATCGCGGCCGAACTCCTTGCCGCAGCCGAAGGTCTTCAGTCCGTCGTGGTTGAGCTGCCGCATCCGCTCGGTGGCGTTGCCGAGGAGGATGTCGATGATGTGGGCGGCGCCGAAGCGCTCGCCGGTGCGCAGGATCGCCGACATCACCTTCTGGGCGGCTTCCGTGCCGTCGAAGGTCTTCACCGGTTCGAGGCAGGTGTCGCAGTTGCCGCACGGCTCGGCGAGGTCTTCCTCGAAATAGGCGAGCAGCACCTGCCGCCGGCAGCGCGCGGTCTCGCAATAGCCGATCAGCGCATCGAGCTTCTGCCGCTCCACCCGCTTCTGCGCCTCGGGCGCTTCCGAGGCATCGGTGAACTGCATCAGCTTGGCGACGTCCTCCATGCCGTAGAGCATCAGCGCCTCGGACTTCAGGCCGTCGCGACCGGCGCGCCCGGTTTCCTGATAGTAGGCCTCCATGCTCTTCGGCATGTCCATGTGCACGACGAAGCGCACGTCGGGCTTGTCGATGCCCATGCCGAACGCGATGGTCGCGACCATGATCAGCCCCTCTTCCTTGAGGAAGCGGTCCTGGTTGGCGGCGCGAACCTCCTTGTCGAGGCCGGCATGGTAGGCGAGCGCCGGCCGGCCCTCCGCCGAAAGCGCGGAGGCGAGTTCCTCCACCTTCGCCCGGCTCAGGCAGTAGATCACGCCCGCCTCGCCGGTGTGGTCGTCGAGGAAGGCGCGCAGCTGGTTGCGCGGGCTGGTCTTGGCGCTGACACGGTAGCGGATGTTCGGCCGGTCGAAGCTGGACAGGAACACCCGTCCGTCGCCGAGCGCGAGCCGCTCCAGAATGTCGCGCCGGGTCGGCCCGTCGGCGGTGGCGGTGAGGGCGATCCGCGGCACGGCGGGAAAGCGCTCGTGCAGCACCGTCAACCGGCGGTATTCGGGGCGGAAATCGTGCCCCCACTGCGACACGCAGTGCGCCTCGTCGATGGCGAACAGCGCGATGTCGATGCGCTCCAGCAGCGACAGGAAGCCGTCGGTCAGGAGCCGTTCCGGCGCGACATAGAGAAGGTCGAGATGACCCGCGAGCAGATCGCGCTCGACCGCGCGCACCTCGGAAAATTCGAGGCTCGAATTCAGCATCGCCGCCCTGACGCCGAGCTGGCGCAGCGCCTGCACCTGATCGTGCATCAGCGCGATCAGCGGCGAGATGACGATCGCGGTGCCCGGCCGGCACAGCGCCGGCACCTGGTAGCACAGCGACTTGCCGCCGCCGGTCGGCATCAGCACGAGGCAGTCGCCGCCCTTGACGACATGGTCGATGATGTCGCCCTGCATCCCGCGGAAGCCCGGAAATCCGAACACGGATTTCAGGACGTCGAGCGGGCGCTGAACTTCGGAAACGGCCATGGCGGCGGATTTCTCCGGCGGGATGATTCGGGGGTGCCCCAACACCTAGAGCGCTTTCCGATCTGATGGAATCATCAGATCGACGAGAAATCGCTCCGGATTCAAAACCGGGAGCATATCCTTGTCGTTCAGATCGGTTCGATCTGAACGGGATATGCTCGGGAGCGCTTTGCGGTCCGAGGGAATCATCAGATCGACGAGAAAGGCCCCCGGTGAGGAAGCTTCGGCAGTTTCGTTCGGCCAAGGCCGGCGCGAAATCGCCCGGGCGTGCCCTCAGGCAATCGCACGGGCGGCCTTCCCCGAGGCGCCAGCGCGCACTTTCTTTGCCGCCTCATGACTGGCATGTCGCGCAGAAGAAGGTCGAGCGGCCGTTCTGGGTGATGCGCTCCACCGTGCCGGTGCAGCCGGCCGTGCGGCACGCCGCTCCCTCCCGGTCGTAGACGGCGAAGGTGTGCTGGAAATAGCCGAGCGAGCCGTCGGCCTGGATGTGGTCGCGCAGCGTCGAGCCGCCGGCGGCGACCGCTTCCGTCAGCACGGCGCGGATCGCCTCCGCCAGCCGCTCCGCCCGGGCGTTGGGACCTCCGTCGGCAGTCGCGATGGAACCGGCCGGCGCGGACGGCGAAAGCCCGGCCCGCCACAACGCCTCGCAGACATAGATGTTGCCGAGGCCGGCGATGCGGCGCTGGTCGAGCAGGGCCGCCTTCAGGCTGGTCGCGCGGCCGGCGAAGGCCTCCGCCAGCAGCGCGGGCGACAGGGCGTTGCCGAGCGGCTCGATGCCGAGGTGGCGGAACAGCGGGTGGTCGTCGAGCCCCGCCGCATCGGCGAGAACCATGAAGCCGAACCGCCGCGGGTCGTTGTAGACGATCCGCGCCCCGCCCTCGATGCCGAACGTCACATGGTCGTGCGCCGCGGCCTTGGAGCGCGGATGATGGAACGCGCCGGGCATATCGGCGCTTTCGGTCTCGATGCGGAACGAGCCGGACATGCCGAGATGCATGACGAGGACGTCGGGACCGTCGAGGCGGGCGATCAGATACTTGGCGCGCCGGTCGAGCGCCTCCACCCGCCGGCCCTGCAGCCGTTCGGCGAAGCGCTCGGGAAACGGAAAGCGCAGGTCCGGCCGCCGGGCCAGGACGGATACGAGTCGGCGGCCTTCCATCACCGGGGCGAGGCCGCGGCGCACGGTTTCGACTTCCGGCAACTCGGGCATCGCGGCACGGCCTCTCGCTGTCGCGGCGGCGGCGCCGCGCGGTTCGGTAAAGACAGCCGCCGGACGACGGCGGCAGCGTTCAGATAGCGCGGCGAAGGGGCTTCCGCTATGGTCGCGCCGCATGACGGGTTGTTCGGCCCCGCCGGAACCGGGGCGGAAAGCGGAGAGATGGAGCGGATGGACGCGGAGTTCGGATTCAAGCGGATCGCGCTCGAGGAGAAGCAGGGCCTCGTCGACGACGTGTTCCACAAGGTCGCGCGCCGCTACGACATCATGAACGACCTGATGTCCGGCGGGCTGCACCGGCTGTGGAAGGACGCGATGGTCTCGTGGCTGTCGCCGCCGCGCAAGGGCCGGCCGGGCTCGTTCCAGGCGCTCGACGTTGCCGGCGGCACCGGCGATATCGCCTTCCGGATCGTGGAACGCTCCGACCGCGTTGCCCAGGCGACCGTGCTCGATATCAACGGCGACATGCTCGCGGTCGGGCGGGAGCGGGCGGTGAAGCGCAAGCTCGACGACGCGGTCACCTTCGTCGAGGCCAATGCCGAAAGCCTGCCGCTGCCCGACAACCACTTCGACAGCTACACCATCGCCTTCGGCCTTCGCAACGTGCCCCGCCGCGAGGTCGCAATCGCCGAGGCGTTCCGGGTGCTGAAGCCCGGCGGCCGCTACATGTGCCTCGAATTCTCCCATGTCGACATGCCCGTGCTCGACAAGGTCTACGATTTCTATTCCTTCAACGTCATCCCGAAGCTCGGCCAGGCGGTGGCGGGCGACGGCGAGCCCTACCGCTATCTGGTGGAATCGATCCGCACCTTCCCGAATCCGGAGCGCTTCGCCGCCATGCTCGGCCGGGCCGGGTTCGAGCGCGTGAGCTACCGCCTGCTCTCCGGCGGCATCGCCGCCATCCATTCCGGCTACAAGCTCTGAGGCCCGGCCGCGGGCGTCCGCGGCCGGCCTGCCATCCGTTTTGTCTTCTTGCATCAGAAACGCCACGTCGGCGAACGAACACAGGGATAGGGTCCCGGCACGCGTCCGCAGCGCGTCCCGTCCGGATGGCATCATCCGGCCGGAAATCGCTGCGGGCCAGACAGAGCACGGTTTCACCGTTCGGCCCGGACAGCGCCGGGCGAAGGCTCTGGACGATGCGCGCCGCGCCTTAAGGGATCTTCATGGGTTTTGCCGTCACGCCGCTGTTCCGCCTCACCCGGGCCGGCTTCGTGCTCGCCCGCGAGGGCGTGTTCTCCCTGGTCCCCCCGGTCGACCTGCCGCCGGCGGCGCGCTTCGGCCTGCGCATGGCGCGGCTGATCGAGCGCGGCGATGCGCGCTATTCCCTCGCCGCGTCCCGCCTCACCCAGGCCTTCAACCGCCTCGGCCCGTCCTATGTGAAGCTCGGGCAGTTCCTGGCCACCCGGCCCGACGTCGTCGGCAAGGAGGCGGCTGCCGAACTCTCGCTGCTGCAGGACAAGGTGCCTCCCGTCGATGACGCCTCGGCGCGGCGCGCGGTGGAGGAGGCGCTCGGCGGGCCGATCGAAAGCCGGTTCCTGTCGTTCGGGCCGGCGCTCGCCGCCGCGTCCATCGCGCAGGTCCACAAGGCGACCGTGCTCGGGCCGAACGGCGAGGAACAGTCGGTGGCCGTGAAGGTGCTGCGCCCCGGCGTCGCCGTGCGCTTCGCCCGCGACCTCGAGAGCTTCTACATGGTGGCGCGGCTCGCCGAGCGCTTCCTCGCGCCGGCGCGCCGGCTCAGGCCCGTCGCCATCGTCGATACGCTCGCCCGTTCCGTGACCTTGGAGATGGACCTGAGGCTGGAGGCGGCCGCGCTGTCGGAGATGGCGGAGAACACGGAGGCCGATGAGGGTTTCCGGGTGCCGACCGTCGACTGGATGCGCACGGCCAAGACCGTGCTCACCATGGAATGGATCGACGGCATCAAGCTGTCGGAGACGGCGAGGATCGACGATCTCGGCATCGACCGCGTCAAGCTCGCCGCCACCATCCTGCAATCGTTCCTGCGCCACGCGGTGCGCGACGGCTTCTTCCACGCCGACATGCACCAGGGCAACCTGCTGGTGGAGGCGGACGGCACGCTGGTCGCGCTCGATTTCGGCATCACCGGCCGGCTCAACGAGGCCGAGCGCCGCTTCCTCGCCGAAATCCTCTACGGCTTCATCCGGCGCGACTACCGCCGCGTCGCCGAGGTGCATTTCGAGGCGGGCTATGTGCCCGCCGGGCAGGACGTGGACGTGTTCGCCCAGGCGCTGCGCGCCATCGGCGAGCCGATCCGCGGCCACAACGCCTCCGAAATCTCCATGGCGCGCCTCCTCACCCAGCTGTTCGAGGTGACGGAGATGTTTGCGATGACGACGCAGCCGCGCCTGATCATGCTGCAGAAGACCATGGTCGTGGTGGAAGGCGTCGCCCGCTCGCTCGACCCCGAACTCGACATGTGGCGCACGTCCGAGCCGGTCGTCAGCGACTGGATCGCGCGCCGGCTCGGTCCCGCCGGCCGGCTCCAGGCCGCGGGCGAGGGTTTCGGCGCGCTCGCCCGGCTCGTCGCGGACCTGCCCGTGCTGGCGGACCGCACCGAACGGCTTTCCGCCTCCATGGCGCTGATGGGCGAGCGCGGGCTGCTGCTCGATCCGATCACCGTGGAGCATCTGGCGGCCGCAGAGGCGCGCCGCACCCGGTCCGGCCGCGTGGCGATGTGGATCGCGGCGATCGCGCTCGCCGCCATCGCCTTCAAGGTCGTGTTCGGGATGTAGAAGGCGCCGCCCGCCTCAGGCGGCGGGCCGCCGGGCGAGCGCGAGCAGCACGCCGAAGCCGATCATCATGCCCCCCGACACGCGGTTGAACCACTTCAGCGGTCGCGCGTCGGCCAGCATGTTGCTGAACCGCGCGCCGATGGCGGCATAGGCGGCGATGCCGACGATCTCCAGCACCATGAACACGGCGCTGATCAGCACGAAGCTCGCGGCATAGGCGTTCGGGTTCACGAACTGCGGAAAGAACGCGGTGAAGATCAGCACGGCCTTCGGGTTGCCGGCGGCGACCCAGAACTCCTGGCGCTGCAGGGACCGGATCGGCCGCGGTGCCTCGCCCGCGGAAAACGTCGCGACCGGCGCCTTCGCGCGGCAGATCTTGATGCCAAGCCAGACGAGATAGGCCGCGCCGGCGAACTTCACCACCGAGAACACCGTCTCGGACGCCATCAGCACGGCGCCGAGCCCGACCGCGGTGATGAAGATCATGATGGTGAAGGCCGCGAGCCGGCCGAACGAGGCGGCGACCGCCGTGCCGACGCCGCCGCGGGCGCCGTTCGTCAGCGCCAGCAGGTTGTTCGGCCCGAACGCCATGTTGAGGGCGAAGCAGGCCGGGACGAACAGCAGGAAGGTTTCGAGCGGCATCGGCAGGGCGGAGGCCGGAAGAAGCGCGGAGAGGGTGTCGAACATCGGGGGGCGGACAGGGCTGACGGTGAAAGGGGGGCGGCTTCGGGCGGCGGCGGATGCCGCCTCAGCCGTCGATGCTCTCGACCGCCGCGATCAGGCGGGCGAGGTCCTGGGGGCGCGACAGCCTGTGGTCGCCGTCCTTGATGAGGGTCACGACGACGTCGTCGGTCGCGAGCCGGTCCACCAGCGAGAAGGCGTGGCGCCAGGGCACGTCGGCATCGAGCACGCCCTGCAGGATGTGGACGGGGCAACCGGTCTCGATGGTGCCGCCGAGGAGAAGGTGGTTGCGCCCGTCCTCGATCAGAGCCCGGGTGATGAGATAGGGCTCGTCGGAATAGTCCGACGGCTGCTCGATGCGGCCGTCCTCCATCAGCGCCGTCCGGGTTTCCTCGGACATCTCGGCCCACATCAGCGCCTCGGTGAAGTCGGGGGCCGGGGCGACGAGCACGAGGCCGCTGACCGGCGTGTCCGCGCCATGGCGGCGGTAGAACGCGGCCGCCAGCAGCAGCGACAGCCATCCGCCCATCGACGAGCCGACGAGAATGGTGGGCCCGGCGGCGAAATGCTCGAACACCGCCTTCGCCTCGTCGAGCCAGCGGCCGATGGTGCCGTCCTCGAACCGGCCGCCGGACGCGCCGTGGCCGGAATAGTCGAACCGCGTCAGCCGGCGGCCATGCGCCGATGCCCACGCCGCCAGCGCCTCGGCCTTCGAGCCGCGCATGTCCGAGCGGAAGCCGCCGAGGAACAGCACGCCCGGTCCGTCGCCGGCCCCGGCCTGGTCGAGCACGGCGATCTCCCGCGCGTCGTCGCCCGTGCCGACGGTGATCTTGCTGACGGTGTCGTCGCTCATGCCGGCTGTCTCCGGTTCGTGTCGGCGGGGCAGGGCCCGCGCTCTTTGACTCCGGCGCTGTTTACCACGCGCCTTTTGACTTGCGCCACGTCCGTCGCGCGTAGTGTAACCCGGCGGTGGCGTCTTTCTGCCACCGCCGCCCGCGACGCGCGAACCGGAAGGCCGACCGCATCATGCCCGCCATCGCTCCGCCCCCGAACGGCCGCCGGCCGACCATCCTGCAGGTGCTGCCGAGCCTGGAGACGGGCGGCGCGGAACAGACCGCGGTCGACATGGCGGCGGCGATCGTGGCGGCGGGCGGGCGGGCCGTGGTCGCCAGCACCGGCGGCCGCATGGTGCCGATGATCGAGGCCGCCGGCGGCAAGCATGTCACGTTTCCGGCCGCCTCCAAGAATCCGGTGAGGATGGTGCGCAATATCGGCGCGCTCGCCCGCCTCGCGCGCGACGAAGGCGCCGACCTCATCCATGCCCGCAGCCGGGCGCCGGCCTGGTCGGCCCTGTTCGCCGCCCGGCGGCTCGGCGTGCCGTTCGTCACCACGTTCCACGGCGCCTACAAGGAAAGCGGGGCGCTGAAGAGCCTCTACAATTCGGTGATGGCGCGCGGCGACCGCGTGATCGCCAATTCCGGCTGGACCGCGCGGGAGATCGCCGCGCGCCACCCGTTCGCCGCCGGCCGGATCGTCACCATCCACCGCGGCTCCGATCTCGGCGCGTTCCGGCCGGAGGCCGTCGGCGCGGCGCGCGTCGCGGCGATCCGCGAGGCCTGGAGCGTGAAGCCCGGCGAGCGCGTCGTGCTTGTGCTGGCGCGGCTCACCGGCTGGAAGGGGCATTCTGTGGTGATCGACGCCATGGCGCGGCTGGCGGCCTCCGGCGACCGCACCGCGGTCGCGGTGTTCGCCGGCGATGCCCAGGGTCGCGACGGCTACCGCGAGGAACTCGAGGCCCGCATCGCCGCGGCCGGGCTCGTCGGCCGGGTGCGCCTCGTCGGCCATTGCGCCGACGTGCCGGCGGCGCTCGCCGTCGCCGACGTGGTCACGGTCGCCTCCGTCAAGCCGGAGGCGTTCGGCCGGGCCGCGGTCGAGGCGCAGGCGGCGGGCAAGCCGGTGATCGCGACGGATCTCGGCGCGGTGCCGGAAACGGTCGTCGCCCCGCCCGACGCCCCGGCCGCGGAGCGCACCGGCTGGCGCGTCCCGCCCGGCGATGCCGATGCGCTCGCCGCCGCGCTCGCGGAGGTTCTAAAGCTCGATGCCGCCTCCCTCGACGCCCTCGCCCGCCGCGCCCAGGCTCACGTCAACGCCGAATTTTCGCTCGAGCGGATGACGGGCCGGACGCTCGCCGTCTACGACGCGCTGCTCGCCGCGAAGGGCAAGGGTTTCGACGTCGGCTGAAAGCGCTGCCGGGGCAACATCTTCGTGAATTCGGGCCCGAAGGGTCCACTCCCGGCGTGCAATCCTGATACGCGCCGAGCGAAGCTGGTTGACTTCCGCCACAATTCTCAGAAACATGCCGTCCGTATTGTAAGGATCGCCGGACGATCGATCGTTGCCTCGGCGCGCTGCGCTCGGGGCACATTGCGTTTTCCGGCCAGATGCCGGAGAGCCGGCACCCTGCATCCCATCATCGGCTTGAGGAGAGCACGACCATTCGCCGTCCGTTCCGCGCACCACCGCCCACGAAAGAGGGGCCGCGCATCAATCACGAGATCCGTATTCCGCAGATCCAGCTGATCGACGCCGAGGGCACCAACCACGGCGTCATCGCCACGTCGGAAGCCATCGCCATGGCGGAGGCCGCCGGCCTCGACCTCGTCGAGATCGCCCCGACCTCGGTTCCGCCGGTCTGCAAGATTCTCGATTTCGGCCGCTTCAAGTACCAGTCGCAGAAGAAGGCCGCCGAAGCGCGCAAGAAGCAGAAGACCGTCGAGGTCAAAGAGATCAAGATGCGTCCGAACATCGACACCCACGACTACGAGGTGAAGATGCGGGCCATCCTGCGGTTCTTCGAGGAAGGCGACAAGGTGAAGGTCACGCTTCGCTTCCGTGGCCGCGAGATGGCGCATCAGGATCTTGGCATGAAGCTCCTGGAGCGCGTGCGCGACGAGACGACCGAGATCGCCAAGGTCGAGGCGGAGCCGAAGCTGGAAGGCCGCCAGATGATCATGGTGCTGGCGCCGCGCTGATCGCGCGAGGCCGGATGGCCTGACGTCGGATTTCTGGAGAGCGGCCGGTCATCGCCGGCCGCTTTTCATTTGGGCGTCCGGTCGGTGCCGGTTGGCGTGTGCCGCGCCGGCGCCGCAGCCAGCGCCGGCAGCATTTGCCTTTCACGGCAAGGGGCGCTATAAGCCGCCGTCTTCGTGGACCGCCCGGCGAAAGGGCATGCCGTGGCGGCCCGAAATGCTCAAGGCATCCGCAAGGGAAGGCCGAAGGGCCCTGCAAGGGGCCGGCGGTTTTCCGTTGCCGGGTTCCGCAGACTCAGGAGAGCCAAAGTGCCCAAGCTCAAGACCAAGTCCGGCGCCAAAAAGCGCTTCAAGATCACCGCCACTGGCAAGGTGAAGGTTCAGCAGGCCGGCAAGCGCCACGGCATGATCAAGCGGACGACCAAGTTCATCCGCAATGCCCGCGGCACCACCGTGCTCGCCGATGCCGACGCGCGTATCATCAAGAAGAACTTCCTGCCGAACGGCTGACGTTCTGGCCGCGTCCTAAAACCTCTCATCTTTTCAAGGAGCAACCGCCATGGCGCGCGTGAAGCGGGGCGTTGCCGCCCATGCCAAGCACAAGAAGGTCCTGAAAGCCGCAAAGGGCTTTTACGGCCGTCGCAAGAACACCATCCGCACGGCCAAGGCCGCGGTGGACAAGAGCCTTCAGTACGCGTTCCGCGACCGCAAGGCCAAGAAGCGCAATTTCCGCGCTCTCTGGATCCAGCGCGTGAACGCCGCTGTCCGCGAGTACGGCCTGACCTATTCGCGGTTCATCGACGGCCTGACCAAGGCCGGCATCGAGGTCGACCGCAAGGTCCTGTCCGATCTCGCGATCCACGAGCCGGAGGCCTTCAAGGCCCTGGTCGAGCAGGCGAAGACCCAGCTCGCCGCCTGAACGCGATCCTCGCGAAGGCAACGACATCACGGCCGCCCCCTCCGGGCGGCCGTTTTCGTCTGCGCGGCAGACCGGCCTTCGTGATCCCCGATTTGCCGCGATTGCTGCTATGCTGGCGCCATCGTCCATTTCCCGGGGCAGGCTTTCATGGTCGCGACGTGTTCACCTTCGGGCCGCAGTGCCTCCTTGCCGGCGCGCCGCGCCGGTGCGCTCGCCGCCGTCGCGCTCACCGCCATGGCCGTGGTGCTGCCGTCGGGCTCCCCGGCCGAGGCCTGGGGCTGCGGGAACGCGCCGTGCTGGGGACCCGGCTACAACAACGGCTATAACGGCGGCGCGGTCGCGGCCGCGGGCATCATCGGTCTGGCGACGGGCGCGATCCTGGGCGCCGCGGTCGCGAGCCAGCCCCCGCCGGTCTATGCGCCGCCCCCGCCGCCCTATGTCGGGCCGCCGGTGGTCTACACGACCCCGCCGTCGGTGATCTACACCACGCCGCCGTCCGTCGTTTACGCACCGCCTCCGCCGGTGGTCTATCCGCCGCCGGCCGTCGTCGGCGCCCCCGTTCCCCTGCCGCCGCCGGCGGTTGCGTCCGCCGCGCCGCCGCCGTGGTCGCCGGCCTGGTACAATTACTGCTCCTCCCGCTACCGCTCGTTCAACCCGAATACCGGCACGATCGTCGGTTTCGACGGCGTCACGCGCTTCTGTTCCTGACCCCCCGCAGCGGGTTCGGGGCATCCGACCGGGTTTGATCGCCCGGCGGGGAACGGCCGACGGCTTCGACTGTTGTTGCATTGCCCCGCCCGCGCGAAAACCGCAGCATCGCGCCGGTCGGAACGGCGTCGGCGTTGACGGGGCGGGGGCAGTTCTGCCCAATGCCGCCAACGAGGACGCGGGCCGGACGGAAAGCCGTCTGCCGGCGAAGCCGGTATGAGTGCGTTGACGACGGTGCGCCCAGCCGCGCCGGATTGAGGTGTTTCGAGCCTGTTCACGGCCCATCGGTCGAGAGGGCGCCGTTACCGGGCTCCAGCGTGCGTTCCGATCCCGGAGCAGGCGCCAGCCCTGGAAGCGGGGTCCGACGTTGGGAACGGGTTCCGATCTGGAGAACGAGATCATGATTCGCAGCCGTGCGATCGTCGCAAGCATGGGCCTCGCCCTGGTGGCCGCGGGCTGCACCCGCTTCGGCGCGCCCCCTCCGGCGCAGCCGGCCCCGATCCAGCCGATGCCGACGGCGCCCGTCGCGGTGACGCAGCTTCCCCCGCCGCCCGTGGAGCCGCAGCCGGCGGTGCAGCCGGAACCGGCGGCCCTGCCCCCGCCGGAGGCGCAGCTCGCGGTGCAGCGCTCCGACCTGATCGGTGGCTGGACCATCCAGGCGGACGGCCAGCGCTGCCAGCTCTTCATGGTGCTGACGGGGTGGACCGGCGGGTATCGCGCCTCGACCCGCGGCTGCCAGTCGGACGTGCTGAAAGGCGTGTCGGCCTGGGACCTGAACGGCAACGAGATCACGCTGAAGGATGCCAACGCCGCGCCGGTCGCGACGCTCTATTCGACCGCGCCGAGCACCTTCCAGGGCCGGTTGTCGAACGGCACGGGCCTGACGGTCAGCCGCTAGCGCGCTTTCCGATCGGATGGATCATCCGATCGAGAAGAAATCGCGCCAGCTTCAAAAGTGTGAGCCTATCCTTGCCGTTCAGATCGGCTGATCTGAACGGGATAGGCTCGCGCGCTTTCCGATCGGATGGATCATCCGATCGAGAAGAAATCGCGCCAGCTTTATAAGCGTGAGCCTATCCTTGTCGTTCAGATCGACGCGATCTGAACGGGATAGGCTCGCGCGCTTTCCGATCGGATGGACATCCGATCGAGAGGAAATCGCGCCAGCTTTACAAGCGTGGGTTTGAACGGCCGGCCCCTTGGGGCCGAAGGCCGTCAGCTCTTGTTCGGCTCCGTCGCATCGCCGGGGCCGCCGGGATCCCGGTCGTCGGGCAGGGCGTGGCGCTGCATCAGCGGCACCTGCGCCACGGCGAACAGCAGCGTCAGCGGCATCACCCCGAACACCTTGAAGTTCACCCAGAAATCGGTCGGGAACGACCGCCATACGACTTCGTTGATCGCCGCGAGCACGAGGAAGAACAGGCCCCAGCGCAGAGTCAGCTTGCGCCAGCCCTCCTCGTCCAGCCGCAGCACCTCGTCGAACACATGGCCGATCAGCGAGCGGCCGAACGCGAGGCCGCCGAGCAGCACAGAGGCGAACAGCAGGTTGACGATGGTGGGCTTGAGCTTGATGAAGACCTCGTCGTGCAGGGCGAGCGTCAGCCCCCCGAACACCAGCACCACCACGCCCGAGACGATCGGCATCACCGGAAGCCGCCGCACCAGCGCGTAGGACACGACGAGCGCCGCGACCGTGGCCGCCATGAAGCCGGCGGTGGCGGTGAAGAGGTCGGCGCGGCCGTTCAGTACGAAGAACACCAGCAGAGGCCCGAGCTCCAGTGCCAGCTTCGCGAGCGGCGGAAGCTTGCGTTTCGCCCTGCCGCCGGTGCCGGCCGCGGCGCGCGCGGGGCGGATGGATTGGTCGTTCATACGAGGTCCTTGCGCGAGAGCCGGTGCCGGGTCGCCGATGTGTCATTCGCCGTCCGCGACATTTGCGCCCGTTCGCCGCGACGATCAAGTCGCGTGGGCAAGTGGTATCCGCGAGTGGCGCAGGCAATTGATACCGGCAAGTGATGCCTTTGATACCGGGAAGTGATGCCTGCAAGTGACACCCGATTGTGTCGATCGTGGTACGGCAGCCGAACGGAGATTTCGCGGACCTTGCAGCCGCGATTGCGCCATAGTGGCCATGCCATTCTCCACGCGTCATAACCTACAGTCGAATCGTCGGAACCGGTCCATCACATCGTTTCGAGGACGGCCCTTCCCGGGGCCGGCCTGCGGCAGCCGTTCCGGAGGCTCCTCCTGCCCAGCCGGTCCGGGCATCCCCCGCAGGCAAAGGGGCGTAGACGGCCGGTTGCGGCCTTCGCGACGCATTATGCGCCGCGGACGGGTGGACACCCGGTGACGCCCGGGACGAAGATGGCCGGGGACGGCGTCCGGTGCCGCCCGCCTTGCGCCGTTTTGAAGGAACGCCATGACCTTGCCGATCGTGCTGGCTGCGGTGGCCGGCCTTCTCGTCCTGATCGCCCTGCTGCAGCCTTTGGCCGAACGGCTTCAGGTGCCGCCGTCGGTCATTCTCGCGACCGTCGGCATCCTGATCGGCGCCGTCGCGGCGTTCATCTTCTATTCGCCGACGGCGAGCGCGCTCGATGGCGTCGCCCGGGTGTTCGTGGAACTGCCGATCACGGCGGACACGTTCCTCTACGTCTTCCTGCCCGTGCTCCTGTTCCAGACCTCCCTCAGCCTCGACGTGCGGCGCCTGGCCGACGACGCGGCGCCGGTGCTGATGCTGGCCGTGGTGGCCGTGCTGGTGGCGACGCTCGCGATCGGCTTCGCGCTCGCGCCCATCACCGGCCAGCCGCTGGTCGCCTGCCTGCTGCTCGGCGCCATCGTCGCCACGACCGACCCGGTCGCCGTCATCGCCATTTTCCGCGAACTCGGCGCGCCTGCGCGCCTGACGCGCCTCGTCGAGGGCGAGAGCCTTCTCAACGACGCCGCGGCCATCACCCTGTTCGTGCTGCTCTTGGGCCTGCTCGTCTCCGATGCGAAGATGAGCTTCTCCGGCGCGCTCGTTCATTTCGCCATCGCCGGCGTGGGCGGCGCGGTGTTCGGCTATCTCGGCGGGCTGCTCGGCAATCTCCTGTTCCGGGTGGTGCGCGACATCCCGCCGGCGCTCGTCACGCTGAGCGTCGCGCTGCCCTATCTCGTCTATATCGGCGGCGAACAGCTGTTCCACATCTCCGGCGTCGTCGCGGTGGTCGCCGCGGGCATCGCGGTGAACATCCACGCCCCCACCATCGTCGCCCCGGATTCCTGGCGCTATCTGCGCGAGATCTGGGAACAGGTGGAGTTCTGGGCGGCTTCCCTCATCTTCGTGCTCGCCTCGATCCTGGTGCCGCGGCTCCTCAGCGACATCGGCCCGTGGGATCTCGTGCCGCTCGGCGTGCTGGTCCTCGCGGCGTTCCTGTCGCGGGCTGCGGTGCTGTTCGCGCTGCTGCCGCTCCTGAGCTTCCTCAGGCTGTCGCAGCGGGTCTCCAACGCCTTCAAGCTCGTGATCGTGTGGGGCGGCCTGCGCGGCGCGGTCACGCTGGCGCTGGCGCTGTCCGTGACCGAGAACCCGTTCGTCGACCCGGAGATCAAGCGTTTCATCGCGGCCACCGCGACCGGCTTCACGCTGTTCACGCTGCTCGTCAACGGCACCACGCTCAGGGCGCTCATCCGCCTGCTCGGGCTCGACCAGATCTCGCCGCTCGATGCCGCCGTCCGCGACGGCGTGGTGGCCGTGGCGCTCGGCAATGTGCGCGACGCCGTGCTCTACGCGGCGCAGACGGCCGAGATCAGCGACGACATCGCCCGGAAGGCCATCGGCCCCTACGACGCCCGCATCGAGACGGTGGTGCAGCGCACCGAGACCGAGAAGGAAATCCTCGAGCGCGACCGCCTGACCCTCGGGCTCGTGGCGCTCGCCGACCGCGAGCGCGAGCTGATCCTGGAGCTGTTCCGCGAGCGCACCGTGTCGGTGCGCATCATCGAGCACCTCCTGACCGATCTCGGCCGGCTGCGCGAGCGGGCGCGGGCGGGCGGACGCGTGGAATATAACCGCGCGGCGCGGCGGATGCTGGGCTACTCGCTCCCCTTCCGCCTCGGCCTCAACGTCCACCGCTTCTTCGGCTGGGACCGGCTGCTGGTGGAGGCGCTCGCCGACCGGTTCGAGCGCGTTCTGGTGATGCGGATCGTGCTGTTCGAACTCCGCCCGTTCGTGGAGCAGCGCATCCGCCCCATTCTCGGCAAGCGCCTGACCGGCATCATCGACGAGATCCTGTCCCAGCGCATCGAGGCCACCGCGCGCTCGCTCGCCGCGCTGGAGCTGCAATATCCCGATTATGCGCGCGCGCTGGAGGAGCGCTTCCTGGTGCGCACCGCGCTGCGCCGCGAGGAACTCGAATACGACAACCTGTTCGCCGACCGCATGATCGGGACCGAACTCCTGCACGACCTGAAGCGCAACGTCGTGGCGATGCGCCGGGCGAGCGACGTGCGGCCGAAGCTCGATCTCGGCCTCAACACCCGCGAACTGGTCGCCAAGCTGCCACTGTTCCAGGACCTCGACGCAGCCCAGATCGAGCAGATCGCGCGCCTGCTGCGTCCGCGCTTCGCGGTGCCGGGCGAGCGCATCATCCGCCGCGGCGAGCGGGGCGAGTCCGTCTATTTCATCTCCTCCGGCGCGGTCGAGGTCTCGACCGCCGGCCGGCCCGTCCGGCTCGGTCGCGGCGACTTCATCGGCGAACTGGCGCTTCTGACCGGCGGGCGCCGCGTCGCCGACGTCACCGCGCTCGGCTATTGCCAGCTGCTCGTGCTCGAAGGCGAGGACTTCCGGGCGCTTCTGGAGCGGTCGCCGGACATGAACGCCAAGGTCCGGGCGGTCGCGGCCCAGCGGCTGTCCATGAACCACGATGCGGGCCTGCTCTCGGGCGACGCCGGCGACGGGGAGGGCGAGCGCGCGGGCCGGGTTCGCGATGCCATCGCGCCGGAAGACCGTACCCCGGAGGAGCGCGCCGCGGAGGCCGAGGCATGGGCGCAGGGTGCCGAGCCCTCGGATTATCCCTCGTTCGACTCGGTGCCCTCCGGGCCGCCGTGGACGCGCGATCCGCCGGGCGAGCGGGACGAAGACGAGCGAGACCGGGGCGGCGGCGAAAGGGCGGTGAGCTGATGGCCGGGATTCACGGCCGCCGGGGCGGCGATCTGCCGGGCGTCGATCTACGGCGTGTGCGGTCATGACCGGCGTCGCACCGGTGCGGCCGGTTCCGGCGGCGCTCGCCATCGTGGCGCGCGGCGACGCGGTGCTTCTCGTGCAGCGGCGGAACCCGCCGGACGCCGGGCGGTGGGGCTTTCCCGGCGGGCGGATCGAGCCGGGCGAGACCGTGGCCGAAGCCGCCGTGCGGGAACTCGCCGAGGAGACCGGGATCGTCGCGGAAGCGGTGGCGACCGCCGGCATCATCGACGTGATCGGCCGCTCCGCCGACGGCGACCTCACCCATCATTTCGTGCTGGTGGCGGTGGCGTGCCGCTGGCAGTCCGGCGAGCCGGCGGCGAACGACGATGCGCTCGACGCCGCGTGGTTCACCCTGGCGGAAGTCGAGGACGACGGCCTTGCGAAGAGCGCGCGGGTGGTGGAGTTCGCCCGCGCCGCACTGGGCATCGAATAGGCCGCGCCGTCCGCACAATTCGGCATCCGGAAACGCGGAAGCCGCGGACCCGGCGGGTCACGCGGCTTCTGCACATGTCGGAACCATGAGCTTGCCCGCCGGGGCGAGGCCCGGCGGCTCGGTCAGTGACCCGAACGGCGGTCGCGGCGGCGCTCCACCGGCTGGTAGGCGATGCGGGCGTGGTGGGTGCAATAGGGAATGCCGGTCTCCGACCGCTTGCCGCAGAACGAGAAGCCCTCGCTGCCGGGGTCGCCGATCGGCCAGCGGCAGCTCTGCTCCGTCAGCATCATGATGGTCACGCGCTCGTCGATCACCACGACGCTCGCGGTCGTCGGCAGCTTCTCCGGCTCGGACTCGACCAGATAGACCGGCTCGGCCTTGAGCGCGGTGTTGCCGATGGTGGCCGCGGCGGGACGCATGGTGCGCTGCGGGGCGACGGCGGACGCGGCCATCGCGGTCGCGGCGGCCGGCTGCATCTTCGGCTTCGGCCGGGACTGCGCGACCGCCGGGGCCGCGGCAGCGGCGGCGACCGCCGCACCGGGCCGGGCCCGGTTGGACAGGCCGAGACGGTGGATCTTGCCGATCACCGCGTTGCGCGTCACCTCGCCGAGGGAGGTCGCGATCTGGCTGGCGCTCATCCCGTCGATCCAGAGCTTCTTCAGAAGCTCGACCCGCTCGTCGTTCCAGGACATCGCTGCTCTCTCCATTCGTCGACTTCGACCGCCAATGCCCGCCGAGGTCTTCGGTTCTTGGCTGCGTTTGTTTCGGCCGCGCCCAGGCGGCTGCGGCCCTGTCCGCAAAGCCGGAATCCACCACCTCGCGGGGCAAGCCCGCCCGAGGCGCAAATCCGGATCGTGGGAACAGTGGACGCAAGGCGCACGACATTTCGTGCACTGGTTAACAAATACCTACTATATGCTTGGACTCCGTGACAAGAGTCCCCGGCGCGATCCGGCCGCCGTGCGGCGCCTTATCCCCAACTGAGCCCGCCGCGCGGCTGGCGCGGTCGCCGCCCGCATGGCATATGCACGCACGCAATGGCATTGACAGCGGCGGACCAAGCGGTCTTATAGAAAAGTCACCGTGCCGCCACTTGGCGGCACGATCTGTTTTCAGGGCCGTTTGCTTGGCGCAGGAAAGTTTCGCCCCGCGAGGCTCTCCTGCCAAGGCGGTCCATTTTTCCGTTGCGGCCGCCATGGTTTCGTCGAACTCCGTTCCGCCCGGCTCCTCCAGCCTCTATCCCACGTTCGCGCGCGTCGATCTCTCGTTCGAGAGCGGCGAGGGCGCATGGCTCAACGGCAGCGACGGGCGACGCTATCTCGACTTCGGATCGGGCATCGCGGTCACCTCTCTCGGCCATGCCCATCCCCGCCTCGTCGCCGCGCTCCAGGAGCAGGCGGCCAGGGTCTGGCACGTCTCGAACATCTACCGCATCCCGCAGCAGGAAGCGCTCGCCGAGCGGCTGACCGCCGAGAGCTTCGCCGACCGGGTGTTCTTCACCAATTCCGGCGCCGAAGCGGTCGAGGCGGCGATCAAGACCGCGCGCCGCTACCACTATGTCAACGGCGCCCCCGAGCGGTTCCGCATCATCACCTTCGAAGGCGCGTTCCACGGCCGCACGCTGGCGACCATCGCGGCCGGCGGGCAGGCGAAATATCTGGAAGGCTTCGGCCCGAAGGTCGACGGCTTCGATCAGGTGCCGTTCGGCGACCTGACGGCGGCCGAGGACGCCATCGGACCGGAAACCGCCGCGATCCTGATCGAGCCGATCCAGGGCGAGGGCGGCGTGCGCCCCGTTCCCCACGCGGAACTGCGGGCGCTTCGCGCGCTGTGCGACCGCCACGGCCTGCTGCTCATCTTCGACGAGGTGCAGACCGGCGTCGGCCGCACCGGCGAACTGTTCGCGCATTCCTGGTCGGGCATCACCCCGGACATCATGGCGATCGCCAAGGGCATCGGCGGGGGATTCCCGCTCGGCGCCTGCCTCGCGACCGAGGAAGCCGCCAAGGGCATGACGCCCGGCGTCCACGGCACCACCTTCGGCGGCAATCCGCTGGCGTGCGCCGTCGGCCTCGCCGTGCTCGACGTCATGCTGGAGCCGGGCTTCCTCGACGAGGTCAACCGCATCAGCCTCGTGTTCAAGCAGAAGCTCGCCGGGCTCGTCGACGACCATCCGCAGGTGTTCGATCTCGTGCGCGGCGAGGGGCTTCTGATCGGCCTGCGCTGCAACGTTGCGGCGGCCAAGGTGGTCGGCGCCATGCGGGCCGAGGGCCTGCTCGGCGTCGGGGCCGGCGACAACACCGTGCGCCTGCTGCCGCCGCTCACCGCCCGCGAGCCGGAGATCGAGGAGGCCATGGCGCGCCTCGAGGCGGCGGCGGCGCGGATCGAGGCCGAACTCGACGAAGCCGAGCTTTCGGCGGCGGAAGCGGCCGTGGCCAAGGCCGTGGCTGCGGAGGCCCCGGCGGAGCAGAAATCATGACCGCCCCGCGCCACTTCCTCGACCTCGACCTGCTGCCGGCGTCCGAGCTTCGCCACATCCTCGACAGCGGCGCGCGGCTGAAGGCCGAACGCCGCGCCCGCCGCAGCGTCGACGGTCCCTTCGCCGGCCGCTTCCTCGCCATGGTGTTCGAGCGCCCGTCGACGCGCACGCGGGTGTCGTTCGACATCGCCATGCGCGAGCTCGGCGGTGAGACCATCATGCTGACCGGCGCGGAAATGCAGCTCGGCCGCGGCGAGACCATCGCCGACACCGCCCGCGTGCTGTCGCGCTATGTCGATGCCATCATGATCCGCGTGCTCGACCACGCCGCGCTCGAGGAACTGGCGGCGAACGCCACGGTGCCGGTCATCAACGGCCTCACCAAGCGCTCGCACCCCTGCCAGGTGATGGCCGACCTGATGACGTTCGAGGAGCATCGGGGGCCGATCCGCGGCCGCAAGGTCGCCTGGGTGGGCGATGCCAACAACGTCATGGCCTCGTGGGTCCACGCCGCGCCGCTGTTCGATTTCGAGATGCGCGTCGCCTGCCCGCCGGAGCTGTCGCCGGAGCCTGAACTGGTCGCCGCCGCGGCGGCCGCCGGCGCACGCCTCCATGTCACCCATGACCCGTTCGAGGCCGTGGACGGCGTCGATTGCGTCATCACCGACACCTGGGTGTCGATGGGCGACAAGGAACGCGAGCGGCGCCATAACCTGCTGATGCCCTATCAGGTCAACGACCGCCTGATGGCGGCGGCCGGCAAGGACGCCATCTTCATGCACTGCCTCCCCGCCCATCGCGACGAGGAGGTGACGACGAGCGTGATGGACGGCCCGCAATCGGTGGTGTTCGACGAGGCGGAAAACCGGCTCCATGCCCAGAAGGGCATCCTTGCCTGGTGCCTCGGCGCCGAGGCCGGGGGTGTCGTGCTTTGAACGCGCCCGCCGGTATTCCCCAGCCGCAGCCGGCCCCGCCGGATTCCGTCCTGCCGTTCGCGGTGGAAGGCCTCGACGTGCGCGGCCGCGTCGCCCTGCTCGGGCCGGTGGTGGATTCGATCCTCGCCCGTCACGCCTACCCGGCACCGGTCTCGCGCCTGCTCGGCGAGGCGATCGTGCTGACCTGCCTGCTCGGCACCGCGCTCAAGTTCGAAGGCCGCTTCACCCTGCAGACCTCGACCGACGGTCCGGTCGACATGCTGGTGGTGGACTTCGAGACGCCGGACCGGGTCCGCGCCTATGCCCGCTTCGACGGCGACGCCGTCGAAGCGCTCGGCGCCGCCGCGACCCCGGCTGCCCTGCTCGGCAACGGCCATCTCGCGATGACGGTGGACCAGGGCGCCCATACCCAGCGCTACCAGGGCATCGTCGCGCTCGACGGCGCGAGCCTCGAAGAGGTGGCGCACCAATACTTCGCCCAGTCGGAGCAGATCCCGACCCGGGTGCGGCTCGCGGTCGGCGAGGTCATCAGCCGCCAGCCGGGCGAGGCGCCGCATCATGCGTGGCGCGCAGGCGGGCTTCTGGTGCAGTTCCTGCCGGAATCCGGCGAGCGCATCGCCCACCGCGATCTCGATCCCGGCGACCGCCCCGGAGAAGCGGAGGATGCCGATCCCTCCGCCGAGGCCGGCGGCGAGGAGGACGATGCCTGGGTCGAGGCGCGCTCCCTGGTCGACACCATCGAGGACCACGAGCTGACCGATCCGGAGATCTCGCCCGAACGGCTGCTGGTGCGCCTGTTTCACGAGCGCGGCGCGCGGGTGTTCGAGCCGCGCACCATGCTCGACCGCTGCCGCTGCTCGCGGGAGAAGGTGGAGGGCGTGCTCGCCGGCTTCACGCCGGCCGAGCGCGAGGAGATGACGGTCGACGGCGAGATCGTCGTGACCTGCGAGTTCTGTTCGACGGTCTATCGCTTCTCCGCCGACGAGGTCTGAGGCGGCGGCGTTCGCCGTGGCCCCCGTTGCGCAGGCGCTCATGCGCCGCCACTCCGTCCGCCGCCACTCCGCCGGCGATCCGGCGGGTGTCGCCGGGATGTCGTTTTGCCGGCATCTCCGCATTGACTCGCGCGGACCGATCACTATAGTCCGCGCGTTCGAAATGGCGGGAATCTCCCGCCCAACGCGCAGCCCGAGGCTTTCGGGGCCGCCGGCGGGAAATCCGCGAGGCAGGTCCCATCCCAAAGTCCGCAGCGCAGCCGGTCGCGAAGCCCTCCCGCTTCGCGCATCCGCCGACCCAGGCCTCGCGGTCAGGGACGGTCCGGCCGCCGCGGCGCCGAAGGGCGCGGCACCAGAGCACACGGATCGGGAGCGCCGAGGCGCCGGGCCGGACGTGGGCCGAAGACTGAAGGCATGATGCGATGTTCGCAGTGATCAAGACCGGCGGTAAGCAGTACCGCGTCGCCGCCGGCGACAAGCTGAAGATCGAGAAGCTCGAAGCCGCCGCCGGCGAGACCGTCACTTTCGAGGAAGTGCTTCTGGTTGGCGACGAGGCCGGCACCAAGGTCGGCGCCCCCGTCGTCGCCGGCGCGTCCGTGACCGCCGAGGTGGTCGAGCAGACCCGCAACGACAAGGTGCTGATCTTCAAGAAGCGCCGCCGCAAGAATTCCCGCCGGAAGAACGGCCACCGTCAGCACCAGACGGTCGTTCGCATCACCGGCATCAACGCCGCCTGAGCGGCGTCCGTTCGTTCGTCAGGTCCGCCCCGAAGCATCGGGACGCCGGGCCAGGTCTGAAATTCTCCGGTTCTGAACCGGGTAGCGATAGGAGAGCCCCATGGCTCACAAAAAAGCAGGCGGTTCGTCCCGCAACGGTCGCGACTCCGCTGGCCGCCGTCTCGGCGTGAAGAAGTTCGGCGGCGAGAAGGTCGTCTCCGGCAACATCATCGTCCGTCAGCGCGGTACGCAATGGCATCCGGGCGAGGGCGTCGGTATGGGCGTCGATCACACGATCTTCGCCGTGACCGAGGGTGTCGTTTCCTTCCGCGCCAAAGCCAATGGCCGCACGTATATCTCGGTTGTCCCGAACACGGTGGCCGCCGAATAGTTACCCGGCAAGGGTTCTCCCGCGCCGGTCTCGTCTGACCCGGCACGGAACGATCAGGTCCAATGTCCGAGGGGAGACGGGAAGCCGCCTCCCCTCGTGCATTTCGGACTGAGAGAACCCGCCATGTTTGCCGAACGCGATAGTTCTGAGGACGAAGAAGGCAGTCTTTTCACCCGGCGGCTGCGTTTCATGACGCCGGCGCCGGGTGACGCGGACGAACTGACGGCGCTTGCGGACAACCCGCGCATCGCCGCCAACCTCTCGATGATGCCCCACCCCTACCGGCGCGCCGACGCCGAGGCGTGGATCGCCCAGTGCGCGACCCTCGGCGAGGGGGCGGCGGCGTTCCTGGTGCGGGAACACGGCGGCCGCCTCGTCGGCGGCGTCGGCTACGGACTGCGCGACGACAACGGCGAGCCGGACATCGGCTCGTGGATCGGCGAGCCGTTCTGGGGGCAGGGCTACGGCACCGAAGCCGCCCAGGGTCTGATCGACCACGTCTTCCTGATGCGCCGCCCCCGCGCGGTGTGGGCCGCGTGCCGGCCGACCAACGCGGCGGCGCGGCGGGTGATGGCGCGCTGCGGCTTCCAGTGGGCCGGCAACGGCCTCAAGCGCTCGCGCGCGCTCGGCGGCATGATCTCGGTGGAGCATTACCGCCTCGACATCGAATGCTGGCGCGCGATCAAGGCGTGGGGCCGCTATTCGTGGCGCATCGAGTCCCGGCGCGGGGACGCGCCGGCAGTCCGCGAGACGGGGGAACGGCCATGACCGGGCTTTCGGCGGGCCGGCTCTCCTGGCGCGGCGAGGACTATGCCTGGCACGGACAGGGCTGGCCCGAACTCGTGATCGAGACGCCGCGGCTGCGCCTGCGGGCGCCGGGCGCCGCCGACGTGGATGCGTTTGCCGCCGAGCTCGCCGATTTCGACATCGTGCGCATGCTGGCGCGGGTGCCGTGGCCCTACAGCCGCATGGATGCGGTGAGTTTCGTCACCGGGGCGCGGGCGGATGCCGAAGGCCGGCACGGGCTTCATCTCGTGATCGAGGATGGCAACGGCCTCGCCGGCCTCGTCGGGCTGTCGTTCTCGCCGGTGTCCCTGTTCGCCCCGGCGCCGGAACTCGGTTACTGGATCGCGCGCAGCCGGTGGGGGCATGGCATCGCGACGGAGGCCGGGCGGGGCGTGCTCGCCTTCGCGTTCGAGGCGCTCGGGGTGAAGGCGGTGCGCAGCGGCGCCTTCCACGACAACCCCGCCTCGCTGGCGGTGCAGGCGAAGCTCGGCTTCGAGGTCGTCGGCCGCTCCCACGTGTTCTGCCTTGCGCGCGGCGCCGAGGTCGCGCATATCGACACCATGCTGACGCGCGGGCGGTTCCGCGAGGTCGGCGCTTGAGCACCGGGCCGGAACGTGTGACGAAACCCGGTGCCTGAGCGATCCGCGACAGCATCATTGAAGGGCGCAGCGCCGAGGCGCGCCGCGCGATCCGTGACATCATGAAGTTTCTCGATCAGGCCAAGGTTTACATTCGCTCGGGCGACGGCGGCGCAGGCGCCGTGTCGTTCCGCCGCGAGAAGTTCATCGAGTTCGGCGGCCCGGACGGCGGCGACGGCGGTCGCGGCGGCGACGTCTGGGTCGAGTGCGTCGACGGCCTCAATACCCTGATCGACTATCGCTACCAGCAGCATTTCAAGGCCCAGACCGGCACCCACGGCATGGGGCGCAACCGCTCCGGCCCGAAGGGCGCGGACGTGGTGCTGAAGGTGCCGGCGGGCACCGAAATCCTCGAGGAAGACAACGAGACCGTCATCGCCGACATGACGCGCGTCGGCGAGCGGGTGTGCCTCGCGCGCGGCGGCAACGGCGGCTTCGGCAACGCGCACTTCAAGAGCTCCACCAATCAGGCGCCGCGGCGGGCCAATCCCGGCCTCGCGGGCGAGGAGAAGTGGGTCTGGCTGCGGCTGAAGCTGATCGCGGAAGCCGGGCTCCTCGGCCTTCCCAATGCGGGCAAGTCGACTTTCCTCGCGACCGTATCGGCGGCGAAGCCCAAGATCGCGGATTATCCGTTCACCACCCTCCATCCCAATCTCGGCGTCGTCGGCGTCGACGGACGCGAGTTCGTGATGGCCGACATTCCCGGCCTGATCGAGGGCGCCCACGAGGGCGTCGGCCTCGGGCACCGCTTCCTCGGCCATGTCGAGCGCTGCCGCGTGCTGCTGCATCTGGTCGACGGCACCGGCGACGATGTGGCGGAAGCCTATCGCGTGGTGCGCGACGAACTCGCCGCCTACGGCGCCGGCCTCGACGAGAAGCCGGAGATCGTGGCGCTGACCAAGGTCGATGCGCTCAACGAGGAGCTTCGGGCCGAACGGCTCGCGGCGCTCGGCAAGGCCTGCGGTAGCCGGCCGATGGCGATGTCGTCGGCGAGCGGCGAAGGCGTCGAGCGCACCCTCAGGGCGCTGTGGCGCACCATCGACGGCAGCCGCGGCGGGAACGTCAACGCGGTCCCCTCCGAGGAGGACGACGCGTGGCGGCCCTGATCGATACCGCCGCCGCGACGGGCTCCGCGCCTGTCCGGCGCGTTTCGGCGGCCCGCCGCGTCGTCGTGAAGGTCGGCTCGGCGCTGCTCGTCGAGAACGGCGCGGCGAGCGGCCGGCTGAAGGCGGACTGGCTCGCGAGCCTCGCCGACGACATCGCGGCGCTCACCCGCCAGGGCGCCGAGGTGATCGTGGTGTCCTCCGGCGCCATCGCGCTTGGCCGCGGCGTGCTGAAGCTGCCGCGCGGGCCCCTGAAGCTGGAACAGGCGCAGGCGGCGGCCTCCGTCGGCCAGATCGCGCTCGCCCGCGCCTGGTCGGAGGCGCTTGCCGCCCGCAGCCTCGTCGCCGCGCAGGTGCTGCTCACCCTCGGCGATACCGAGGAGCGCCGCCGCTACCTCAATGCCCGCTCGACGCTCGCGACCCTGATCCGCCTCGGCGCGGTGCCGGTGATCAACGAGAACGACGCGGTGGCGACCAGCGAAATTCGCTACGGCGACAACGACCGGCTCGCCGCCCGCGTCGCCACCATGGCGAGCGCCGATCTTCTCGTGCTCCTGTCCGACATCGACGGCCTCTACACCGCGCCGCCTGCGCTCGACGCGAACGCCCGCCACATTCCCGTGGTCGAGCGCATCACGCCCGAGATCGAGGCCATGGCCGGCGCGGCCGCCTCCGAGTTCTCCCGCGGCGGCATGAAGACCAAGATCGATGCCGCCCGGATCGCGGTTTCCGCCGGCACGGCGATGGTGATCGCCTCCGGCAAGGCGCTGAACCCGCTGGCGGCCGTCGACGGCGGCGCGCGCTTCACCTGGTTCGACGCCCACGCCACGCCGACGCTCGCCCGCAAGACCTGGATCGCCGGATCGCTCGACCCCCACGGCAGCGTGATGATCGACGACGGCGCTGTCGCCGCGCTCGCCCGCGGCCGCAGCCTGCTGCCGGCCGGGGTCGTCGCCGTCGCCGGCGCCTTCAGCCGCGGCGATGCGGTGCGCGTGGTGGCGAAGTCGTCGGGCCGGGAGATCGGCCGCGGCCTCGTCGCCTACGACTACGACCATGCGGTGCGCATCATGGGCCGCAACAGCCGCGAGATCGAGGAGATCATCGGCTTCGTCGGCCGCGCCGAGATGATCCATCGCGACGACCTCGCCCTCGACGAGGTGGCGCTCGCCGCGCTCGCGGCTGCCCCGTCGCACACGCCGCAGGCTTCGCCCGGATCGGGCGAAGCCGGCCTGCGTCCCCAGGAGAGCCAGCCATGCTGACCGAGCCCGAAGCCGTTCCCGCCAGCCGCCTCGCGGACGGACCGGCAGCGCCGCTGGCGGACGTGGCGCTGTCGGACGTGGCGGGGCTGATGGCGGATATCGGCCGCCGCGCCCGCGCCGCCGCGCGCCGGCTGGCGCTCGCCTCCGACGCCGCCAAGGCCGCGGCGCTGAAGGCCATGGCCGCCGAGGTGAGGGCCGGGTCGGCCGATATCCTCGCCGCCAATGAGGGCGACGTCGCCGCGATGCAGGCGGCCGGCCAGCTCGCCTCCTTCATCGACCGGGGCACGCTGAACGCCGCCCGCGTCGAGGCGATCGCCGAGGCGCTGGAGGCGATCGCCGCATTGCCCGATCCCGTCGGCTCCGTCGTCTCGTCGTGGACGCGGCCGAACGGCCTCGTCATCGAGCGGGTGCGGACGCCCCTCGGCGTGATCGGCGTGATCTACGAGAGCCGGCCGAACGTGACGGCCGATGCCGGCGCGCTGTGCCTCAGGGCCGGCAACGCCGTGATCCTGCGCGGCGGCTCGGACGCGCTCGCCACGTCGCGGGCGATCCATGCCTGCCTCGTGCGCGGGCTCGAGGCCGCCGGCCTGCCGCCCGACGCCATCCAGCTCGTTCCCGTCGCCGACCGCGCCGCCGTCGGGCTGATGCTGAAGGGCCTCGACGGCGCCATCGACGTGATCGTGCCGCGCGGCGGCAAGAGCCTCGTCGCCCGGGTGCAGGAAGAGGCGCGCGTCCCGGTGTTCGCCCATCTCGAAGGCCTCTGCCACGTCTATGTCGACAAGGCCGCCGATCTCGCCATGGCCAGGCGCATCGTCGTCGACGCCAAGATGCGGCGCACCGGCATCTGCGGCGCGGCCGAGACGCTGCTGGTCGACCGGGCCGTGGCGGGCACGCACCTCGTGCCGCTGCTTCAGGCGCTCGCGGACGCCGGCTGCCGCATCCGCGGCGACGAGGCCGTGTGCGCCGCCTTCCCGACCGCCGAGCCGGCGACGGACGAGGACTGGAGCACCGAATATCTCGACGCGGTGATCTCGGTCGCCGTGGTCGACGGGCTCGACGCCGCCATCGCCCACATCGACCGGTGGGGTTCGCACCACACCGACGCGATCATCACCGACGATCAGGCCGCCGCCGACCGCTTCATGGCGGAAGTCGATTCCGCCATCGTGCTGCACAACGCCTCCACCCAGTTCGCGGATGGCGGCGAGTTCGGCATGGGCGCGGAAATCGGCATCGCCACCGGCCGGATGCACGCGCGCGGCCCCGTCGGGGTCGAGCAACTGACGAGCTTCAAGTACCGCGTCCGCGGATCGGGGCAGATCCGCGGGTGATGTCGCACGCTGGCAGGCTGTCTCGCGCGGGGACCGGGCCCGCCGGCAGCGGGGCTGCCGAGCGGCGCGGTGCGCTGCCGCCGGTCTTTCCCGGCGAGCGAATCGGGCTCTATGGCGGCTCGTTCGATCCGCCGCACCACGGCCATCTCCACGTCGCGGAAACCGCGTTGAAGCGGCTCGGGCTCGACAGGCTGTGGTGGGTGGTGACGCCCGGCAACCCGCTGAAGGAGAACGGCGCGGCGCCGCTTGCCGAGCGGCTGGCGGCGGTGCGCGCGCTCGCCCGCGACCGGCGCATGGTGGCGACCGGCTTCGAGGCCGGCCTCGGGCTCACCTACAGTTTCGAAACGGTGTCCTTCCTGCGCACGAAGGTGCCGGGGGTCCGGTTCGTCTGGATCATGGGCGCCGACAACCTCGCGAGCTTCCACCGCTGGCGCGACTGGCGGCGCCTCGCCGGGCTGCTGCCGATGGCCATCGTCGACCGGCCGGGCGCCACGCGGGGCGCGTTCGCCTCGCCAGCGGCCCACGCGCTGGCGCGTTTCCGCGTGCCGGAGCGCGATGCCGCCTCGCTCGCCGGCCGGGCGCCGCCGGCGTGGTGCTTCCTGCATGCCCCGCTCGACAATTCCTCTTCCACCGCATTGCGGGCCGCGCGGCTGAAGGCGGCCCGCGCGGACAGCCCGCCGGTCCCCTGACCGGCACCGACCGAAAGGCGACGACCGTCATGACGACACGCCACCGCGAAAAGAAACCGTCCTCCCATGCGGCGCAGGACGAGGCCGGCCCGGCGATTTCCCCGCAGGAGGCGCTGATCTACGTCATGGTCACGCTGTCCGCCGTCGACCGCGAGATGACCGACGTCGAACTCGGCACCATCGGCGACATGGTGTCGGGCCTGCCGGTGTTCGCCGGCTACGATCCGGACCGCCTGATCGAGACCGCCCGCGATTGCGGCGAGATCGTCCGGGGCGAGAACGGCCTGTCGCTGCTGCTGGAAATCGTCCGCGACGCCCTGCCGGTGCGGCTGCACGAGACCGCCTACGCGCTCGCCATCGAGGTGGCGGCCGTCGATCTCGACGTCGAGCAGGAGGAACTGCGCTTCCTCGAGCTGCTGCGCGACGCGCTCGATCTCGATCCGCTGGTAACGGCGGCCATCGAGCGCTCGGCCCGGGTTCGCTTCCGCACGCTGTAACCTCCCGCCGGGGGGGAACGATCACTGACACCGCGCCGGCGGGCCGAAAGGGCCTCGCCGGCGTTTTGCTAATTTGCGAAAAATTGTGAAATCGCATTTAACCCGTTCAATCCTTGTATAATTCGGCTCTGTTTGCAAAACAGCGCGACCGGACGGCACCTTCGCCTCGAAGGGGAACCCGTCGAAGGCGGCGCTGCGCCCCGCCGGAGCGTTCGGGTCCGTCTTCGCGGCGCCTGCGGTGTCTGGTCCGGGCCGAAACGGGTGATAGAGTTGCGTGCCGTCCCCGGACGGCGGTCCATGCGGGTTGCGGATTGCCGCTCGGTCGGCGGCGGCTGAGGTGAACGGTCATGAGAGACATCCTCGACAAGCTCGATGCCCGCCGCGCGGGTGCCCGCCTCGGCGGCGGCGAGAAGCGCATCGCCGCCCAGCACAAGCGCGGCAAGCTCACCGCGCGCGAACGCCTCGAACTCCTGCTCGACGACGGCTCGTTCGAGGAGTTCGACATGTTCGTCGAGCACCGCTGCACCGATTTCGGCATGGACAAGCAGCCGAAGACCCCGGGCGACGGCGTCGTCACCGGCTGGGGCACGGTGAACGGCCGCACCGTGTTCGTGTTCGCCAAGGACTTCACGGTGTTCGGCGGCTCGCTGTCCGAGACCCACGCCGCCAAGATCACCAAGATCCAGGATATGGCGCTGCGGATGCGCGCGCCCATCGTCGGCCTGTTCGATGCCGGTGGCGCCCGCATCCAGGAAGGCGTCGCCGCGCTCGGCGGCTACGGCGAGGTGTTCAAGCGCAATGTCGCCGCCTCGGGCGTGATCCCGCAGATCTCGGTGATCATGGGGCCGTGCGCCGGCGGCGACGTCTATTCGCCGGCCATGACCGACTTCATCTTCATGGTGCGCGACACCTCCTACATGTTCGTCACCGGCCCGGACGTGGTGAAGACCGTGACGAACGAGACGGTCACCGCGGAGGATCTCGGCGGCGCCCGCGTCCACACCGCCAAGTCCTCCATCGCCGACGGCGCCTGGGACAACGATGTCGAGGCACTGCTTCAGGTGCGCCGGCTGATCGATTTCCTGCCGGCCAACAACCAGTCCGGCGTGCCGCACTGGCCGACCGAGGACGACGGCCGCCGCCACGACGACAGCCTCGACACGCTGGTGCCGGACAATCCGAACACCCCCTACGACATCAAGGAACTGATCCTGAAGGTCGCCGACGAGGGCGATTTCTTCGAGATCCAGGAAGCCTTCGCCAAGAATATCGTCACCGGCTTCATCCGCCTCGAGGGCCGCACCGTCGGCGTCGTCGCCAACCAGCCGATGGTGCTGGCCGGCGTGCTCGATTCAGACGCGTCCCGCAAGGCGGCGCGGTTCGTCCGGTTCTGCGACGCGTTCGAAATCCCCATCGTCACCTTCGTCGACGTGCCGGGCTTCCTGCCGGGAACGGCGCAGGAATATGGCGGGCTCATCAAGCACGGCGCCAAGCTGCTCTACGCCTATTCCGAGGCGACTGTGCCGCTCGTCACCGTGATCACCCGCAAGGCGTTCGGCGGCGCCTACGATGTCATGGCCTCCAAGCACGTGGGGGCCGACATCAACTATGCCTGGCCGAGCGCGCAGATCGCAGTGATGGGCGCCAAGGGCGCGGTCGAGATCATCTTCCGCCAGGATATCGGCGACGCCGCCAAGATCGCCGAGCGCACCCGGGAATACGAGGACCGCTTCATGTCGCCGTTCGTGGCGGCGGAACGCGGCTATGTCGACGAAGTCATCATGCCCCATTCCACCCGGCGGCGGCTGTCGCGCGCGCTCACCATGCTGCGCGCCAAGAAGGCCGAGACCGTGTGGCGCAAGCACGACAACATCCCGCTCTGAGCCGCCCCGGCGGCATTCGCGTCCGTCCGTCCGCTTTCCGTTTGATCCCGCTCATGGTCTTCGCCGGCAGAACCGTTCAACTGCCGTCGGCCGGGCCGCACATCGAGGGCAGCAGCCGTGTTCTCAAAGATCCTGATCGCCAATCGCGGTGAGATCGCCTGCCGGGTCATCAAGACCGCGCGGCGAATGGGCATCAAGACCGTCGCGGTCTATTCCGACGCCGACCGCGACGCGCTCCACGTCGAGATGGCGGACGAGGCGGTGCATATCGGCCCGGCGCCGGCGGCGCAGTCCTATCTCGTCATCGACCGCATCATCGAAGCCTGCCGCCAGACCGGCGCCGAGGCGGTCCATCCGGGCTACGGCTTCCTGTCGGAGCGCGCGGCCTTCGCCGAGGCGCTCGATGCCGCCGGCATCGTCTTCATCGGCCCCAACAAGGGGGCGATCGAGGCGATGGGCGACAAGATCGAATCGAAGAAGGCGGCGAACGCGGCCGGCGTCTCCACCGTGCCGGGCTTCCTCGGCGTGATCGAGGATTCCGAGGCCGCCATCCGCATCGCCGACGAAATCGGCTACCCGGTGATGATCAAGGCCTCGGCCGGCGGCGGCGGCAAGGGCATGCGCATCGCCCATTCGTCCGGCGAGGTGGCGGAGGGCTTCGACCGCGCCCGCTCAGAGGCCCGCTCCTCGTTCGGCGACGACCGGGTGTTCATCGAGAAGTTCATCACCGATCCCCGGCACATCGAAATCCAGGTGCTCGGCGACAAGCACGGCAACGTGATCTATCTCGGCGAGCGCGAGTGCTCGATCCAGCGGCGAAACCAGAAAGTCATCGAGGAAGCGCCGTCGCCGCTGCTGGACGAGGCCACCCGCCGGCTGATGGGCGAGCAGGCGGTGGCGCTGGCCAAGGCCGTCAACTACGATTCCGCCGGTACGGTCGAGTTTGTCGCCGGGCAGGACCGCTCGTTCTATTTCCTCGAGATGAACACCCGCCTGCAGGTGGAGCATCCGGTGACGGAGCTGATCACCGGCATCGACCTCGTCGAGCAGATGATCCGTGTCGCCGCCGGCGAGCGGCTCGCCATCGCGCAGGACGACGTCAAGCTCACCGGCTGGGCGGTCGAAAGCCGCGTCTATGCCGAGGACCCGACCCGCGGCTTCCTGCCCTCCACCGGCCGGCTCGTGACCTACCGCCCGCCGGCCGAAGGTACGGTGGACGGCGTGACGGTGCGCAACGACACCGGCGTCTACGAGGGCGGCGAGATCTCGATCCACTACGATCCGATGATCGCCAAGCTCGTCACCCACGCGCCGAGCCGGCTGCGGGCCATCGATGCCCAGGCGATGGCGCTCGATGCCTTCGCCATCGACGGCATCCGCCACAACATCCCGTTCGTCTCCGCGCTGATGCATCATCCGCGCTGGCGCGAGGGCCGGCTTTCCACCGCCTTCATCGCCGAGGAATTTCCGAACGGCTTCCAGCCGCAGCAGCCGGCCGGCGAGGCGGCGCTGCCGTTCATCGCGATCGCCGTCGCGGTCGACAATGCCCTCAACGTCCGCAAGCGCCGCATCTCCGGCCAGCTCCGCGCCCCTGATTATGTGCGTTTCGATGCCGAGCGCGTCGTCGCGCTCGGGGCCGCGCATCATGCCGTGACCGTGGTGGACGGCGCCGATCCCCATGCGCTGCGGCTCAGGACCGATCTCGGTGCGGAAATCGCCGTCACGTCGTCGTGGCGGCCGGGCGAGCGGGTCTGGCACGGCAGCATCGACGGCAAGCCGCTCGCGGCCGACATCCGCCCCATCCTGAACGGCGTCGCCATTTCCCACGCCGGCATGGCGAGCGAGGCGCGGGTCTATACCCGCCGCGAGGCCGAACTCGCGCTTCTGATGCCGGAAAAGGTCGAGGCCGGCGCCGGCAAGAACCTGCTCTGCCCGATGCCGGGCCTGGTGCGGGCGCTGCTCGTCAAGGAAGGCCAGGACGTGAAGGTCGGCGAGCCGCTCGCGGTGGTCGAGGCGATGAAGATGGAAAACGTGCTGCGCGCGGAACGCGACGCCACCGTCTCCCGGCTCGTCGCCAAGGAAGGCGACAGCCTGCCGGTCGACGCCGTGATTCTGGAGTTCGCGGCCTGACCTGTAAGGGCCTGAATTCGAGGCCGCGGCAGGCAGCGGCCCGGCCTGAATGCCCGGCGCGGGCATGTCCCGTTCGGATCGTCGCGATCTGAACGGCGGGACGCCGTTGCCCCGGCGGGGCCGAAAGCGGACGCGCGGTTCAAACGCGATTGGAGAGGCCATGACCGATCTCGCGGACGAAGCCAGGACCGATGCCTCGGGCGACGCCCCCCGCTGGCGCGCGCTGGTCGACAAGGTGCTGAAGGGCGCCGATTTCGACCGCGTGCTGACGTCGCGCACCTTCGACGGACTGAGGATCGCGCCGCTCTATCCGAAAGCCGACGGCGAGGTGCCGCGCGCGCTGCGGGCCGCGTCCGGCCCGTGGACGGTGATGCAGCGCGTCGACCATCCCGACGTGGACGAGGCCAACCGCCTCGCGCTCGACGATCTCGAAAACGGCGCGGGCGGGCTGGTGCTGAGCTTCATGGGCGCGGCCGGCGCGCGGGGTTTCGGGCTCGGCGAGGCCGACGCGGAGGCCCTCGACCTTGCGCTCGCCGGGGTTCATCTCGATCTCATCGCGCTCCGGCTGGAGACGGCCCCCTTCGCGGGCCACGGGCCGCGGGCGGCGATTGCGGAGCTGGCCGAGCGGCGCGGCCTCGATCCGGCCTCGCTCACGGTCGATTTCGGCGTCGATCCGCTGGGCGACGCGGTGCGCACCGCCCATCTGCCCGCGGCGTGGCCGGAAATGGAGCGGCGGATCGCCGAGGCCGCCCTGCCGCTCATCGGGCGGGGCTTCGCCGGCTCCGTGCTGACCGTCGACACCCGGCCGCACCACGAGGCCGGCGCGGCCGAGGCGCAGGAACTCGCCGCCGCGCTCGGCACCGGCGTCGCCTATCTCAGGGCGCTCGAGGCCGGCGGCGTTGCGCTCGACCGCGCCCGCGACGCGCTCGTGTTCCTGCTCGTGGCCGACACCGACGAATTCCTCACCGTCGCGAAGTTCCGTGCCTTCCGCCGGCTGTGGGCCGCGGTCGAGCGGGCCTGCGGTCTCGACCCGAAGCCGGTCCGGCTGCTGGCGGAAACGGCATGGCGCTCGACGACGCGCCGCGATCCGTGGGTCAACCTGCTGCGCGGCACCATCGCGGCGTTCTCCGCCGTGGTCGGCGGGGCGGATGCCTTGACCGTGCTGCCCTATACCGCGCCGCTCGGGCTCGCGGACGGGTTCGGCCGCCGCCTCGCCCGCAACACCCAGGCGATCCTCGCCGAAGAGGCCCATCTCTGGCGGGTCGCCGACCCTGCGGCCGGCGCCGGCGGCTTCGAGGCGCTGACCGACGAGCTCGCGGCCGCCGCGTGGCGCCTGTTCCAGGAGATCGAGGCCGGCGGCGAGATCGAGGCCGGCGGCGGCATGGCGGCGGCGCTCGCCTCCGGTGCCTGGCAGCAGCGGCTCGCCGGCACGCGCGAGGCGCGGTCCTCGGCCGTCGCCCGCCGCAAGGTGCAGATCACCGGCACAAGCGAATATCCCAATCTCGCCGAGGCGCCCGTCGCGGTGCTGAAGCCGATCCCCGCTCCGGCGCCGGCCGCCGCGGTGGGCGAGGGCGCCGTCACGTTCGCCCCGTTCGCGTTCCCGCGCCTCGCCGAGCCGTTCGAGCGGCTTCGCGATGCCGCCGAGGCGGGCGCGGCGGCAACCGGCCGGGCGGCGACGGTGTTTCTCGCCGGCCTCGGTTCGCCGGCGAGCTTCAATGCCCGCGCCGGCTTCGCCCGGGCCGCGTTCGAGGCCGGCGGCATCGCCGCCCTCGGCAACGAGGCGCGGGCGGACCTCGCGGCGCTCGTCGCGGAGTTCCGCGCCTCTGGAGCCGGGATCGCCTGCCTCTGCGGCAGCGACGAGACCTACGCGGCCCCGGTCGCGGAGGGGCAGGACGAGACCGTCGCCGAGACCGTCGCCGAGACGGCCGCCGAGGCCGCCGCCCGCGCCTTCGCCGAAGCCGGCGCCACGCTCGTCGTGCTCGCCGGCCGGCCGGGCGAGCGCGAGGCCGCCCTTCGCGCCGCCGGCATCGGCGCATTCCTGTTCGCGGGAGACGATCTCGTCGCCTTCCTGTCCGCAGTCCAGAGCGCGGCCGGCATCGCCCATAATGCTGCCGCCGCCGAGAGCGCGTGAGGAGGCCGCCCGATGAGCCGCATCCCCGATTTCTCCACACTCGCGCTCGATCCGGCCGCCCTGCCGCCGGCGCCCGAGCCGGGCACCGCGCGCTGGGAGACGCCGGAAGGCATCGCCGTCGCCCCGATCTACCGCGCCGCCGACCGCGCCGGGCTCGGCTTCGTCGACAGCTTTCCCGGCCTGCCGCCGTTCGTTCGCGGCCCCTATCCGACGATGTACGTCAACCAGCCCTGGACCATCCGGCAATATGCCGGTTTCTCCACGGCCGAGGATTCCAACGCCTTCTACCGGCGCAACCTCGCCGCCGGGCAGAAGGGCCTTTCGGTCGCGTTCGATCTCGCCACCCATCGCGGCTACGATTCCGACCATCCGCGGGTGGCGGGCGATGTCGGCATGGCCGGCGTGGCGATCGATTCCATCTACGACATGCGCACGCTGTTCTCCGGCATTCCGCTCGACCGGATGAGCGTGTCGATGACGATGAACGGCGCGGTGCTGCCGGTGCTGGCGCTCTATATCGTCGCCGCGGAGGAGCAGGGCGTCTCGGCGGACAAGCTCGCCGGCACCATCCAGAACGACATCCTCAAAGAATTCATGGTGCGCAACACCTATATCTACCCGCCGGCTGCATCGATGCGCATCATCTCCGACATCTTCGCGTTCACCAGCGCGAACATGCCGAAGTTCAACTCCATCTCGATCTCCGGCTACCACATGCAGGAAGCCGGGGCGACGCAGGATCTGGAACTCGCCTACACGCTGGCGGACGGCGTCGAATATATCCGCGCCGGCCTCGCCGCCGGGCTCGACATCGATGCCTTCGCGCCGCGCCTGTCGTTCTTCTGGGCGATCGGCATGAACTTCTTCATGGAGGTGGCGAAGCTGCGCGCCGCCCGGCTGCTGTGGACCGATCTGGTGCGCCCGTTCGGGCCGAAGCTGGAGAAATCGCTGGCGCTGCGGACCCATTCCCAGACCTCCGGCTGGTCGCTGACGGCGCAGGACGTGTTCAACAACGTCACCCGCACCTGCATCGAGGCGATGGCGGCGACCCAGGGCCACACCCAGTCGCTCCACACCAACGCGCTCGACGAGGCGCTGGCGCTGCCGACGGATTTCTCCGCCCGCATCGCCCGCAACACCCAGATCGTGCTGCAGCAGGAATCCGGCACCACCCGCATCATCGATCCATGGGGCGGCTCCTATTATGTCGAGCGGCTGACGGCGGATCTGGCCGAGCGCGCCCGCGCCCACATCGCCGAGGTCGAGGCGCTCGGCGGCATGGCGAAGGCGATCGAGCGGGGCATCCCCAAGCTTCGCATCGAGGAGGCGGCGGCCCGCACCCAGGCGCGCATCGATTCCGGCGCGCAGTCGGTGATCGGCGTCAACCGCTACCGGCTGGAACACGAAGCCCCGCTGGACGTGCTGAAGGTCGACAATTCGGCGGTCCGCGCCGCGCAGATCGAGAAGCTTCGCCGGCTCAAGGCTGAGCGCGATCCCTCGGCGGTTGAGGCCGCGCTCGCCGCCTTGTCGGCCTCGGCGGCCGGCGGAAGCGGCAATCTGCTCGCGCTCGCGGTGGATGCCGCCCGCGCCAAGGCGACGGTCGGCGAGATTTCGGCCGCGCTGGAACGGGTGTGGAACCGCCACACCGCCACCATTCGCAGCATCTCCGGCATCTATTCGAGCGCCATCGGCGGCGACAACGCCGCGGTCGAGCGCACCCGGCAGCTCGTGGCGGAGTTCGAGCGCGACGAAGGCCGCAAGCCGCGCATCCTGGTCGCCAAGATGGGGCAGGACGGCCACGACCGCGGCCAAAAGGTGGTCGCCTCTGCGTTCTCCGATCTCGGCTTCGACGTGGTGATCGGCCCGCTGTTCGCCACGCCGGAGGAGACCGCCGACCTCGCCGTGGCGGAGAAGGTCCACATCGTCGGCGTGTCGTCGCTCGCCGCCGGCCACCTCACCCTGGTGCCGGCCCTGAAGGCCGCGCTGGAGGCGCGCGGGCGCGGCGACATCATGATCGTGGTCGGCGGCGTCATTCCGCCGCAGGATTTCGAAGCGCTGCGCGAGGCGGGCGCCAGCGCGATCTATCCGCCGGGAACCGTGATCCCCGAGGCCGCCGCCTCGCTGATCGACGAGCTCAACCCGCGGCTCGGATATGCCCAGAAGCAGCCGGCGGACTACGTCTGACGGCAGATATTTGCCGGCTTATTTGATGGAGATGTCATGATCGGCCGCCTCAACCACGTCGCCATCGCGGTGCCCGATCTGGCCGCCGCCGCCGCGCTCTATGCCGGGCCGCTCGGCGCCGACGTCTCGGCGCCGGAGGCGCTGCCCGAGCACGGGGTGACGGTGGTGTTCGTGCGGCTGCCGAACACCAAGATCGAGCTGCTCGCGCCGCTCGGCGCGGACTCTCCCATCGCCGGCTTCCTGGCGAAGAACCCCGCGGGCGGCATCCATCATCTCTGCTTCGAGGTCGACGACATCCTTGCCGCCCGCGACCGGCTGGTGGCGGAGGGCGCGCGGGTGCTGGGTTCGGGCGAGCCGAAGACCGGCGCCCACGGCCTGCCGGTGCTGTTCCTGCACCCGAAGGACTTCAACGGCACCCTGATCGAGATCGAGCAGGCGCGCTGACATCGTCCCGCCGCAGCCGGCGTGCCTTCCCACGACCCCGGACTTGTTGGCCTTGGACTTATTGTTGAGGCGTCCAGCCCCAAAAGCGGCGGCGTGCCGCGGCTTTCGGCATTTGCAGCGCGTGTCCGGACCGGTAAACCATCGTGAGGGCCCGGCGGTACGGTTTCGGGCCGGTCCGGCCGTTGCCCGGCACCTGCGTCCCCGATCTCCCCCTCGATTTGGCCGAGGCCATGCGCAAGAAGCTCTTTGCCGGACAGGCGCTCCGCCGCCTGCGCGAGCGCGACCGGTGGACCCAGACCGAGTTCGCCGAGCGGCTCGGCATCTCCACCGCCTATCTCAGCCAGATCGAGACCAACCAGCGCCCGCTGACGGCGCAGGTGCTGCTGGCGCTGCGCGAGAGCTTCGGCATCGATGTCGGGGTGTTCACGGCGGAGGATCCGGGCCGCCTCAACGCCGCCCTGCGGGAGGCGCTCGCCGATCCGGTGTTCGCGGCGACCCCGGCGAGCCCCACCGAGATCCAGGCGGCGACCTCGACCGCGCCGTGGCTCGCCCGCGCGCTGCTCGATCTCCACGGCGCCTATCGCCGGCTGCATGACCGCCTGAACGCCCTCGACGACAGCCTCGGGGCCGGCATCGACGTGCGCGCGACGCCGTTCGAGGAGGTGCGCGACTTCTTCCAGTTCACCGACAACTATGTCGACCGCATCGACCGCGCGGCGGAAGCGCTCGCCGAGCGCCTCGGCCGTCCGGCCGGGCTGGCGCCGGGGCTCATGGTCGATCATCTGCGGGTGCGCCACGATGTCCGCATCGCCCATGCCGAGGAAGACGGCGCCCCGGTGCGCGCGTTCGATCGCGCCGCGCGGGTCCTGACGCTGCGCGGCGATCTCGATCCGCCGACGGCGAGCTTCATGATGGCGTGGCAGATCGGCATGCTGGAGCAGGCGGAAGCGATCGACGCGGTGATCGCCGAGGCGCGGCTGTCCTCCCCCGCCGCCGAGGACATCTGCCGCCTGGCGCTCGCCAACTATGCCGCGGCGGCGCTGATGCTGCCCTATCGCCGCTTCCTGGCGGCGGCGCGCGAGACGCGCCACGATCTCGAACGCCTCGCCCGGCTGTTCGGCGCCAGCCTCGAACAGGTTGGCCACCGGCTTTCCAGCCTGCAGCGGCCGGACGAGAAGGGCGTGCCGGTCTATTTCGTCAAGGTCGACCGCGCAGGCAACGTCGTGAAGCGCCACAGCGCCACCCGCTTCCATTTCGCCCGCTTCGGCGGGGCCTGCGCGCTCTGGAACGTCCACGAGGCGTTCGAGAGCCCGGACCGCATCCTGACGCAGGTCGCCGAGTTGCCGGATGGCTCGCGCTATCTGTCGCTCGCCCGCTGCGTGACCAGGCCGCGCACCCACCATGGCGCGCTGCAGGCGCATTTCGCCATCGGGCTCGGCTGCGAGCTGCATCATGCCCACGAGTTCGTCTATGCCCGCGACATCGATCCGAAGCTCGTCAACGTCGCCCGCATCGGCGTGAGCTGCCGCATCTGCGAGCGGCCGGACTGCCACCAGCGCGCGGTGCCGGCCGTGGACAGACGCATCGCCGTCGATCTCGACCGTCGCGGCGAGCAGAGTTACCGCATGACGCGCGACTGACACCGCGGGCGCCCGTCGCCGCCAGCCCGTCGAAAGGCCGCCGGCCCCGCGTGACGAACCTGCGTCACGAACCTGCGTGACGGATCTGCGTGTCGTCGTCGGTGTCGTCCTGGGTGTCGCCCCGCTTGTCGTCCTGCTTCTGTTGTCCTGCCGGATCGCGCTTGCTCCCGCGGCGCGCCCGGTGCAGAACACCGCCGATCCCGCCCGTCCGGAAACCGCCATGCCGGTGTCTGCCATGCCGCTGTCTGCTATGCCGCTGTCTGCCATGCCGCTCTCCCGTGCCGACCTCCTCGCCCGCCTCGACGCCCTCGGCATCGCCAGCAAGACGTCGGATCATCCCCCGCTGCACACGGTGGAGGAATCCCGCGCGCTGCGCGGCACCATCGAGGGCGCGCACTGCAAGAACCTCTTTCTGAAGGACCGCAAGGACGCGCTGTTCCTGGTGGTGGCGCTCGAAGATGCCGAGATCGAGCTGAAGACGGTGCACACCCTCATCGGCGGCAGCGGCAAGGTGAGCTTCGGCAAGCCCGAACTCCTGTGGGAGGTGCTCGGCGTGGTGCCGGGCTCGGTGACGCCGTTCGCCGCGATCAACGACACCGCCGGCCGCGTCAAGGTCGTGCTCGATGCGGCGATGATGGCCGAGCCGGTGCTGAATTTTCATCCTCTGGAGAACACCGCGACCACCACCATCGCGCGGGCGGATCTGGTGCGCTTCCTGGACGAGGTCGGCCATCCCCCGGCGATCGTCGCGGTGAGCCGGCAGGCGATCGAGGCCGGTTTGTAATTCCGCCGCCGCGGCCCCATCTGTCTGCCGGGCCGAAGGCGTGCCGGTGGCCCGGCCGCAGCCGGTTTCCGGCGACGATTTGACCGGCCGCATCGACAGCGGCAACGGACCGGGTGCATCCCGGAACGGAAATATGCGATGGTCGCCGGAGCGGCGGTCCGTTCCGGCCGCGCGGCGGCACCCGGGGCGGATCCGGATCGCCCGGCGGAACGAGATTTCGGGTGCCGGGTTCCGGATATCCCGGCGGCGAGACGAACGCGGGCGCGAGGCCCGATCGGAAGAAGAAGGACGACGATCCATGAGCGAGTCCCTCCTGTTCGGCAATGCCGCCCCCGCGAAGGCCGCGGCGCCCTCCGCGGCCGCGGACGATGTGGTGAACACCACGACGGCCACCTTCGCTCAGGACGTGCTGGCGCCGTCGCGCCAGGTGCCGGTGCTGGTCGATTTCTGGGCGCCGTGGTGCGGCCCGTGCAAGCAGCTCGCCCCGGTGATCGAGAAGGTGGTGCGCGCCGCCAAGGGCCGCGTCCGCCTCGTCAAGATGAACATCGACGACCATCCGGAAATCGCCGGCCAGCTCGGCATCCGCTCCATTCCCGCCGTCATCGCCTTCGCCAACGGCCAGCCGGTCGACGGCTTCATGGGCGCGGTGCCGGAAAGCCAGATCCAGGCCTTCATCGACCGCATCGCCGGCCCCGGCGGCGGCCCGGACATCGCCGCCGTTCTCGACGAGGCCGATGCGCTGCGCGCCTCCGGCGACATCGAGGGCGCGACCGCCCGCTATGCCGCCGTGATCGAGGCCGATCCCGAGGCGGTGCGTGCCTTCGCCGGTCTGGCGCAGATCGCCGTCGCCGAGGGCGACCTCGACGGCGCGCGCGAGACGCTGGCCGCCGTGCCGCCGGAGAAGGCCAACGATCCGGCGCTGGCGGCGGTGCGCGCGGCCATCGAGCTTGCCGAGCAGGCGGCCGATCTCGGCGACGGCGCCGTGCTGGCGCGGGAGGTCGAGGTCGACCCCGACAACCATCAGGCCCGGTTCGATCTGGCGCTGTTGCTCGCGGCCCAGAACGACCGGCAGGGTGCGCTCGATCACCTGATCGAGATCATCCGCCGCGACCGCACCTGGAACGAGGACGGCGCGCGCAAGCAGCTGCTGCAGTTCTTCGAGGCATGGGGCCCGAAGGATCCGATGACGCGGGAGGGCCGGCGGCGGTTGTCGTCGGTATTGTTCTCCTGAACGGCGCGAGCCGTTGCCGGGTGCCGCGCTATTGCGCCGCCGACGGACAGGGCTGGACCGATCTCGATGAGGAAGACGCCGACATGGCCGGCACTATAGCGTCCCTTCGCCAGCCGACGAACCTGCCGGATGTGATTCCGGTCTTTCCGCTTTCCGGGGCGCTGCTGCTGCCGCGGGGACAGATGCCGCTCAACGTGTTCGAGCCGCGCTATCTGGAGATGGTGGACGCTGTGCTGGGCGGCGACCGGCTGATCGGCATCGTGCAGCCGCGCTTCGATCTCGGGCTCGGTGACGACGAGCTGGACGACCGTCCGCCGCTGTGCGGCGTCGGCTGCGCCGGCCGCATCACCGCGTTCCAGGAAAGCGACGACGGCCGCTACGTCATCAATCTCACCGGCGTGGCGCGCTTCCAGATCGTCGAGGAACTCGAAAGCGACAAGCCGTTCCGGCTGTGCCGCATCACCACCCGCTCGTTCGCCGAGGACTTCGTGCCGGATTCCCGCGAATCTGATGTCGACCGCGGCACGCTGCTGGAGACGTTCCGGGCCTATCTCGACGCCAACGAGCTGGAGACCGACTGGCCGAGCGTGGAACGGGCCTCCAACGAGGTGCTCGTCAACGCATTGTCGATGATGAGCCCCTACGGGCCGGCGGAGAAGCAGGCCCTGCTGGAGGCGCCGGACCTGAAGGCGCGCTCCGAGACGCTCATCGCCATCACCGAGATGGAGCTGGTGAAGTCCGACCGTGAGGGCGGCCCGCGCATCAACTGATCCTTTCCGTCCGGGTCGGCCGATCCGGACGGCGAGGCTGCACCGGAGACAGGACGTTGTCCGACGAAGCGAACAGGAGCGGGGCGTTCGAACCCGCCGCGGCGCCGCCGCGGAAGGTGGATCCGAAGCTTCTGGAGCTTCTGGTGTGCCCGCTGACCAAGACCACCCTCGAATATGATGCCGGCGCGCAGGAACTCGTCTCGCGTGCCGCCCGGCTCGCCTTCCCGATCCGCGACGGCGTGCCGATCATGCTGGCCGAGGAGGCGCGGCCGCTGGAGGATTGAGCCGGAGGGAACGCTTCTCCGCGATCCGGCCACTGGCCACCGACCTCCGGTTTCCCGGCGCCTCAAGCGCCGCGTGCGAGGCCGTGCGCCACCAGCCGGTCGATCAGCTCGGCATAGCCGATGCCGCTCGCCGCCATCGCCTTCGGATACATGCTGATGTCGGTGAAGCCCGGAATGGTGTTGACCTCGTTGACGAGGAACTGTCCGTCCGGCTTCAGGAAGAAATCGACCCGGGCCATGCCGTCGCAGCCGACCGCGCGGAACGCCTCGGCCGCCGTCGCGCGGATGGCGGCTTCGGTCTCCTCCGGCAGATCGGCCGGCACCTTGAGGGCCGCGCCGTCCGCATCGACATATTTGGCGTCGTAGCTGTAGAAGCCGTGGCTCGCCGCGGGCACGATCTCGCCCGGCCGCGACACGGTGAGCGAACCGTCGGCGGCCTCCAGCACGCTGCACTCGACCTCGCGCCCCTCGACGAATTCCTCCGCGAGCAGCTTGCCGTCGTGCCGGAACCCCTCGGCGAGCGCGGCGTCGTAATCCGCCGCGCCGGCGACCTTGCTGACCCCGACCGACGAACCCTGCCGCGCCGGCTTGACGAACACCGGCAGGCCGAGCGCGCGCTCGATCTCCGCGAACGCGGGCCCGTCGCCCGGCCGGATCACCACCGCGCGGGCGGTCGGAACGCCCGCGGCCCGGAGCAGCCGCTTGGCGATGTCCTTGTCGAGCGCGGCGGCCGAGCCGAGGATGCCGCAGCCGACAAGCGGCACGCGCGCGACCTCGGCGGCGCCCTGCACCGAGCCGTCCTCGCCGTGGGGGCCGTGGAGCACGGGAAAGACCAGATCGATCGTGTCGAGATCGCGAACCGTGCCGTCGGCGCGGAGCGCCAGCATCCGGCCGCGTCCGCCCGGCACGAGCACGAGCTCGGTGCCCCGCTCCGGCTGCGACAGGCTGCCGTCCTCGAACCGGCTCTTCAGCCATCGTCCGTCGCGGGTGACGAACACCGGGACGGCGTCGTACCGCGCCGGATCGAGCGCCCGCATGACGTTGGTCGCCGACATGACCGAGACCTCGTGCTCGGCGGAACGGCCGCCGAACAGCACGGCGATGCGCAGCCTCGATTTCGTCCGCTCGTCCGTCATCGCAAGCTCCGTTCGCGCCTCGTCCGCCGGCATGCGGCACGCGCCGGCACGGACCGGCATTTCTAGGGCGGCCATGGTGAACAATTCGCAAAATGCCGGTCGGCGGGACCCTCTGCCGCCGCGCCCGGAAGGAAGGCGTGGCGGTTGCAGCGCGGGCGCCGAGAACCCATATCCCGGGACTGCACCGGCAGCGCGGATCGTGCTATAGGAATTTTTTCCAGAACGGATTCGAGCCGGCTTGCCTCGCGTCCGGTCCGCCACGCCCGGATGATCGAACCCGGATGATTGCCCATGACCCGGTCCCCGCGTTCCCGCGCCCCGTCCGCTCGCCCGTCCGATGCCGGCGGCGATGATGCTTTGCCGTCTCAGGATTTCTCGTCCGGCGTCGGCGAGGGCGCGCCGGACGGGTTCGGCGAGGCGCCGCAGCGCAGCCTTCGCGGCCGGCTGACCGGGTCCGTGTCCGATTGGGCGGCCGAGATCGAGGGCGACGCCGAGCGCATCGACGCCGAGGAACACCTCTGGGGTCCGGCCGCGGCTGCCGAGCCGGCTGCCAAACCCGCGCGCCCGGCCAGACCGAAGACCGAGGCGCCGCCGGCCGCGAAGGCGCGCGGCAAGGCGAAGGCGGGGCCGAAGGGCGGCGAGGCGGCGGACGCCCGCTCGCGCGTCGCCGGCGGCCTCAACCCCGTCGCCGGCCTCGACATCGCGCTGGAGGATGTCGGCGCGCTGCCGCAGAACGCCGTCACCGCGACGGTCGCCGCCCTCGAACATCTGATCCAGAACGGCCGCAAGGAGTTCGACGGCAAGCCTTGGACGCCGCATCGTCCGCCCCGGCCGGAGAAGTCGGAAGGCGGCATCCCGTTCAAGGTGGCCTCGCCGTTCGAGCCGCGCGGCGACCAGCCGACCGCGATCGCCGACCTCGTCGAGGGCATCGGCTCCGGCGACCGCACCCAGGTGCTGCTCGGCGTCACCGGCTCCGGCAAGACCTTCACCATGGCGAACGTCATCGAGCGCACCCAGCGCCCGGCGCTGGTGCTCGCCCCGAACAAGACGCTGGCCGCCCAGCTCTATGGCGAGTTCAAGGCGTTCTTCCCCGACAACGCGGTGGAATATTTCGTCTCGTACTACGATTATTACCAGCCGGAAGCCTACGTTCCGCGCACGGATACCTATATCGAGAAGGAATCCTCCATCAACGAGCAGATCGACCGGATGCGCCACTCGGCGACCCGCTCGCTGCTCGAACGCGACGATGTCATCATCGTCGCCTCGGTGTCGTGCATCTACGGTATCGGTTCGGTCGAGACCTACACCGCGATGACCTTCGGCCTCGAGATCGGCGAGCGCATCGACCAGCGCCAGCTCCTCGCCGACCTCGTCGCCCTGCAATACAAGCGCGCCGACATCAATTTCGTCCGCGGCACCTTCCGGGTGCGCGGCGACACGGTGGAGATCTTCCCCGCCCACTACGAGGACCGCGCCTGGCGCGTCTCGATGTTCGGCGACGAGATCGAATCCATCACGGAGTTCGATCCCCTGACCGGCAGCCGCACCGGCGAGCTGAAATTCGTCAAGATCTACGCCAACTCGCATTATGTGACGCCGCGGCCGACCCTCAACCAGGCGATGAAGAGCATCCGCGACGAGCTGAAGGCGCGGCTCGTGGAGCTGGAAAAGGCCGGCCGGCTGCTGGAGGCCCAGCGGCTGGAGCAGCGCACCCGGTTCGACCTGGAGATGATGGAGGCGACCGGCTCCTGCGCCGGCATCGAGAACTATTCGCGCTACCTCACCGGCCGCCTGCCCGGCGAGCCGCCGCCGACGCTGTTCGAATATCTGCCCGACAACGCGCTCGTGTTCATCGACGAGAGCCACGTCACCGTGCCCCAGATCGGCGGCATGTATCGCGGCGACTTCCGCCGCAAGGCGACGCTCGCCGAATACGGCTTCCGCCTGCCGTCGTGCATGGACAACCGGCCGCTGCGCTTCGAGGAATGGGATGCGATGCGGCCGCAGACGGTCGCCGTCAGCGCCACGCCGGCAGCGTGGGAGATGGAGGAAGCCGGCGGCGTGTTTGCCGAGCAGGTCATCCGCCCGACCGGTCTGGTCGATCCGCCGGTGGAAATCCGCCCCGCCAAGGCGCAGGTGGACGATCTCCTCGGCGAGGTGCGCGCGGTGGCCGCCCGCGGCTATCGCAGCCTCGTCACGGTGCTGACGAAGCGCATGGCCGAGGATCTCACCGAATATCTCCACGAGCACGGCGTCCGGGTGCGCTACATGCACTCCGACATCGACACGCTGGAGCGCATCGAGATCATCCGCGACCTGCGCCTCGGCGCCTTCGACGTGCTGGTCGGCATCAACCTGCTGCGCGAGGGTCTCGACATACCGGAATGCGCGCTGGTGGCGATCCTCGATGCCGACAAGGAAGGCTTCCTGCGCTCCGAGACGTCGCTGGTCCAGACCATCGGCCGCGCGGCGCGCAATGTCGACGGCCGGGTGCTGCTCTATGCCGACAGGATGACCGGCTCGATGGAGCGGGCGATCGCGGAAACCAGCCGCCGCCGCGACAAGCAGCTCGCCTACAATGCCGAGCACGGCATCACGCCGGAATCGGTGAAGAAGGCGATCGGCGACATCCTCGATTCGGTCTACGAGCGCGACCGCGTCACGGTCGATGCCGGCTTCGCCGACGAAGGCGCGCTGGTCGGCCACAATCTCAAGGCCCACATGGCGGACCTGGAGAAGCGGATGCGCGACGCCGCCGCCAACCTGGAGTTCGAGGAAGCCGCCCGCCTGCGCGACGAGCTCAAGCGGCTGCAGGCGACCGAACTCGCGGTTGCCGACGATCCGCTCGGCCGTCAGGCGGAGGTGGAAGCCTCCGCCGGCCGGTTCAAGGGCGAACGCCGTTACGGCTCCAGCGCCAACCTGCCGCCGAAGCCCGGCGCGGGCTCCAAGGTCCGCGCGCCGGATCTCGACGATATGGGGCCAGGCACCGACCGCGAAATCCCCCTCGGCCTCGACGCTCCGCTGCCCGAGCGGCCCGATCCCGGCACCGCCAATTTCAAGCCGCGCGGCGCCCGCGGCGGGCAATCCTCCGGCGGCAAGCCGGGCACCCGCGCCAGTTCCCGCCGGCGATAACGGGGGCAGGGGCGGTGCAGAGGACGAACCGATCCGATGGCAGGCCTCGGCCCGCGCGACGCGCGGCGCTTCTCTGTCTGGCGGCGGGCGTGTGGGGCCTCGCCGCAAGCGCCGCCGCCAACGTCATCGACGGCGCGGACGACCGGGAGTCCCTGATTGCCGCCGCGGGCCGGCTCGGGCTCGACGCCGCCGAGGTCGCCCGCATCCGCAAGGCGACCGGCTTCGTCGGCTGCCTGTCGCCGTCGCCGTCGATGGGCACGGGCGTGCTGTTTCTCGACGGCGCGCAGGTGCTGACCGCCGCGCACATCCTGTTCGAGCCCTCGGGCCGGCCGCGCTCGAAATGCTTCTTCAAGAACCAGGACGCCGATCCGGTGGTGGTCGATCTCGTCACCGTCGACGGCTATGCTCGCTTCGGGGCCGCCCGTCCGAAGCCCGGCTCGGCGGAGGACTATGCGGTCGTGCGGCTCGCCGCGCCGGTCGCCGGGGCCGTTCCGTTCGGCGCCGCGGAGGCGCCGCCCGCCGTGGGGGAACGTCTCGTCGTCATCACCGCCCACCCGGCGGGCATGGCGAAGGAGGTCGACAAGGGCGTGCCGGTGGCGCAGGGCTGCGTGATCAGGAAGGTGCCGGCTCTCAAGCCCACCACACCCAAGCCCACCCCCACACCCAAGTCCACCACCACACCCAATCCCGCTGCCACGCCGGGAAGCGCCGGCGCGGCCGGTGCCTCCGGCCCGGCGCAGCCGTTCCGCACCGATTGCGATGCCACCGGCTCGTCCTCGGGCGGTGCGAACCTGATGCGCCTCGATGGCGGGCAGGGCGGCGGCCCGCTGGTGCTGCGCGGCATCACCATCTCCACCGGTCCGTGGCGCAATCCGAAACTCGCCGGGGCGCCCTATGACGAGCGCAAGGGCAGCTTCACCACCGCGCTCGACGTTTCCGGCGCCATCGCCGCGGCCGGGCGCGACCTCGCCCGCACGGCGCCGCCCCCGCCGGCCGGGGCCGGGGGCGTCGCTTCGGCCGCCGTGCAGGTGCGCGCCGTCCCGGTCGGCAGCGTCGACCTTTCGGGTGTCGACCTTTCCGGTGTGGACCTGTCCGGCGCGGCCGCGCCGCCCGAAGCCGGCGTCGCGGTTCCGACCGGACCCGGCCTGCCGGGCGTCGATGTCGGCCGGGCCACCCGGCGGGCCGTGCCCGGCATCACCGGGAAATCCACTGCCGTCCAGCCCTGAAACCCGCGTCCCGCTCTCGCCGCGCGTTCTGCCTGATGACAGCCGCGCGGAGATCGGTTATCGAAGAACACGGTCGCAGGGCGGACGAGATGCCTGCCGGCGGCCCGCCGCAGAGAGGGCGATGCGCCTCCGATGCCGGCTGCGCGGGTGTAGTTCAGTGGTAGAACGACAGCTTCCCAAGCTGTATGTCGTGGGTTCGATTCCCATCACCCGCTCCAGATTTCCGCTTCCGATCGCGATGACCGAAGATCGCCTTCGGCCCCTCGGGCCGCCGGGGCGTCGTCACGCCTGATCGTGCTTCGGAGCGCTTTCCGATCTGATGGAAACATCGGATCGACAGGAAAACGCTCCGGATTCAAAAGCTTGAGCATTTGCTTGTCGTTCAGATCGGTTTGATCTGAACGGGACATGCGCGCGAGCGCTTTCCGGTCTGAACGCATGGGCTCAGGGCGGCCGCCGCACATAGCCGGCGGATACCTGCGCGGCCATGAAGTCGCGTTCGGCCTGCAGCAGCGCCACCTCGTCGAGCAGCAGGCGAACGGCCCGCCACGCGCCGCCCGATTCCACGATGAAATCCTCGACTTCGTCCACCGGCGGTCGCTCGGTCCATCCGCTCCGATCCATGGGTTCGTTCATCGCCGTGCCCGCTCGCTTTCGGTTTTGCATCCCGCTTGGCCCGCATCCCGCTTGGCCAAATCCCACTTGGCCCGCATCCCGCTTGGCTCGCATCTCGCCTGGCCAAATCCCGTCTGGCCGCGTCTCGCGTGACCCCGTCACCGATTCGCCCGGCGCCGGAACGGGGCTCGCCCCGCTGGCCGGGACGGACGCTCGTGGTTCCATGCTCCATCCGGCTATGGATTCCATAAGAACAAAACAGGTACAAATGGAATCTGATGCCATGCCCGGCCGGTCCACCGGCAATGTCGGCGGGTGCCACTCAGCAACTGTCACAATGCCGCGCTAGGCATGGTTCGTCGGGATCGTACCGGTCCGGATGACGGGAATGCTCAAGCTGTTGAAATGCGGAGCGCATCCGCGTGGCCGGGCGCCGCCCGTGCCCGCTGCCCGCGCTCCGGTGAGTGTCGCGCGCGGGCGGCCGGAAGGCCGTCGCGTTCGTGACCGTTCCGTTTGCGAGAGGCATGATGAAGAGCGCAGCGACATCCGGCACGGCGGACAGGGATCGCACCCCGTCGATCGCGGTTCATTCCACGGCGGACCTCGAGCATCACATGGTCGAGAAGGCCTATGCCCGCTGGGCGCCCGTCTACGATGCCATCATCGGCCCGGTGTTCCTCGCCGGGCGCCGCGCCGCCGCCCAGGCGGCCGGCCGGGTCGGCGGCCGCATCCTCGAAATCGGCGTCGGTACCGGGCTGTCCTTCCCCGATTATGATGCTTCCACCGAGATCACCGGCATCGACCTGTCGGAGCCGATGCTGGAAAAGGCGCGCCAGAAGGCTGGCACCGGCCGGTTCCCCCAGGTCAAGGCGCTGGCGCAGATGGATGCCCACGACCTCGCCTTCCCGGATTCCAGCTTCGACTGCGTGGTGGCGCAGTTCGTCATCACGCTGGTGCAGTCGCCGGAACGGGTGCTGGACGAATGCGCCCGCGTGGTCCGGCCGGGCGGTGAGGTCGTTCTCGTCAACCACCTCTATTCGGAAACGGGCGTCGCCGCGGCTGTGGAACGCTGGTTCGCCAGGCGCACCCGGCACCTCGGCCTCCGGCCCGAATTTCCCTTCGCCCGCATCGCGGCGTGGCGGGAAACCCGGCCGGAAATGACGCTGGTGGAACGCACGGCGTTGAAGCCGTTCGGCGTCTACACGCTGATCCGCTTCCGCAAGGAGCCGGTCGCCTCCGTCTGAACGCCGCCGGTTCGCGCCGTGCCGCGAACCGGTCCCCGCGCTTCTCAGGGCGCCGGCTTGGCGCCGGTGCCGGCGGTCTGCGGCAGGATCTCGACGCTGGCGGTGCGGCCGACGACGAGCTTCACCCCCGCGGGCAGCGGCTGGTCGAGTTCGATGCGCACCGGCACGCGCTGGGCGAGGCGCACCCAGTCGAAGGTCGGATCGATCCGGGCGAGCAGGCTCGAACTCGCCGCGACGTTGCTGCTGGAAATGCCGCCGGCGATGCTCTGCACCCGCCCGGTGACCACGGGGTCGTCGCCGAGCAGCACCACCACGGCGCGGTCGCCGACCGCGATGCGCGACAGCTTCGTCTCCGGGAAATAGCCGTCGACATAGAAGGAATCGCTGTCGATCAGCGCGAACACGGGGTGGCCGGTCGTCACGTAGTCGCCCTTGCGCATGGTGAAGTTGGTGACGATGCCGTCCACCGGCGCCTTGACGCGGGTCCGCTCCAGGTTGAGGGCGGCGAGGTCGCGGTCCGCCGTCGCCTGCTCGACCGCCGCCGTGGCCATGGCGGCGTCGGTGTCGACGGTCTGCTTCTCTTCGGCCGTGACCGTGAGGTCGGTGAGCTGGCTGTAGCGCTGCTGGTTGCGCTCTGCGAGCACCAGAGCGGCCTTCTTGCTGGCGAGCACGGCCTCCGCCTGCCGGAGCGCGATCTCGTAGCGCGAGGGATCGATCCGGAACAGCAGGTCGCCGGCCTTGACCTGCTGGTTATCGGTGGCGAGCACCTCCACGACCAGGCCCGAGACGTCCGGCGTCAGCCCGACAACATCGGCGGTCACCTGCCCGTCGCGCGTCCACGGGGCATCCATGTAGTAGACCCAGAGCTGGTAGCCGACCAGGGAGGCGACGGCGACGACGATGAGCGTGGCCACCACGCGGAAGATGCGGCTGAACCAGTGGCTCATGAAAAGGTCCGTCCGGTGTTTCGGGCGATCATCGCCAAATCCTCATGGGAAGGTAAGCCCTTGGGAAGGTAAGCCCTTGGGAAGGTAAGTCCTTGGGAAGGTAAGCCCTCGGGAAGGTCAGTCCGCGGGAAGGTGGTCAGGCCCGGTCGGCGGCGGCGCGGCGCGGGGAAACTCACGACGGCGTGTCTTCGCTGGCCGCCGTCGCCGGCAGGCCCAGATAGGGATGGGTGACGCCGACCGGAATCTGGAGCAGCGCGCCGAGCGCGATCACGAAGATCGCCAGATCGAACAGCGCGCGGTGCCAGATGAAGCGGTAGAGGCCGAAGCGGTCCATGAGGCGGCCCGCGAGAAGGGTGATCAGCAGCGCGAAAAGCCCGGCGATCAGCAGGACCGGCACGATCACGCCGTAGATGTCGATCTCGCCCATCAATGGGTCTCCGAGGCGGCAAGGGGCGTCGAGGCGGGAATGGCCGTCAGGGCGGGGGCGGGCGCGCGGGAGCGAAGCGCGGCGCGGCGGAAGCCGACCAGCGCCGCAACGGCCTCCCGCAGCACCGCCTTCGGCGTGGTCGCGGCGTGGGCCGTCAGGCAGGCAAGGATGTCGTCGAGCACGCTGAGCGAGTCGGTGCCCGACGGTGGCGGCCTGTCGGCGAGGCGCGCGCGGAAATGGGCCTCGGCCATCGAGAACAGCCGGTCGATCTTGGGCCCCGCCTCGGGCGGCAACCGGGCGCGCAGCGCCGCGAGGTCTTCCAGGCCGCCGGCCGCCATCAGGTCCGCGAACACTTTTTCCGCGGCATCGTCCTGCCGCGGCTCGCCGGTCAGCCGGGGAACGATCAGGCCGACGCGGTCGATCATCCGCCGGGTGAACGGATCGCGGCCCTCGCGGGTGTGGCCGGCTGCGACGGCCATGAGGTCGCGCAGCCCCGCGCGCGTGAGCCGCCGGGCGGCCTGTGCCGGATCGAGCGTGCGCACCGTGCGCACGACGGCGGCGACGAACAGCATGCCGAACAGCGATGCGATGTTGGCGTTGAGGAACGAGGGCAGGTCGGTCACCGGATAATTGTTCTGCAGTCCGAGCAGAAGCACCACGCTCACGAGGACGACGAAGCCGTAGGTGCCCCAGGTCGGCGACGACATCATCACGCCGAGAGGCAGCATCAGCGGCGCGAGCGCGACGACGAGCGCCGCGAAACCGTCGATCTTCGGCAGGATGCCGAACTGGTAGACGAACAGGATCACGAGCGCGATCAGCGTCGCGAAGATGAACGTGCGCAGCCGCGGCCAGGGATTGTCGATCGCGGAGACGACGCTGCCGTATACCGCCACCTGGATGGCGGCGTTCGCGCCCCAGGTCCAGCCGCCGACGATCCAGACCGCGCAGACGGCGGAGATCGAGACCGTCACCGCGATGGCGATGCGCGCCGCGAGTCCGTGGTCGGCGTGAAGCGGCACGGATTCCACCGCCCGGGTGTCGTATCGCGGCGGGCGGGCGAGGGTGCGCCGGCCCTCGCGGATCGCCAGCCAGAGATCGATGCAGTCTTCCCTGAGGTCCATGAAATAGGACAGGCGCTGGCAGAGATTGGTGAGCGTCGCCGATTGCCAGCCGTCCGCGGTCGGATCGGCCGGCTCCAGCCGGGCGATGTCGTCGCGGATCTCGCGGGCGAGCGCGGGCGGCGCGTCCACGCCCTGTCCGATCCAGGCCACGAGCTTGGCGGCGAGGGCCTCGAAACCGGCCGGCAGGGTGCCTTCGCCGCGCAGGAACTGGAACCGGTCGCGGATCGCCGAGAGCGTCGGCAGCATCAGGATCATGCGGTCGTGGACCGCCTTCAGCCGCCGCGCGATGCCGCTGTGGGCGGAAGGGTCGTAGTTCAGGAACAGCATCACGCCCTGAAGGTCCGCGGCGTCTGCCGCGAGCCGGCGCCTCATCCGGGCGATCTCGACGCCCTTCGTGTCGGCGGCGAGCGAATCCACCGCCAGCCGGTCGGCCGCCATCATCCATGTCCGCAGCCGCTCGGCGACCTGCGGGCCGGTATCGCGCGGCAGCACGATGAGGCCGATCACCGTGGCGCAGACGATGGCGAGGCCGATCTCCTCCACGCGGGCGACGGCCACCATGAAGATCGAGGCGGGATCGCCGACGCTCGGAAAGCCGATGATCGCGGCGGTGTAGCCCGCGAGCAGGAAGACGTAGGACCGCGGGGTGCGGTCGAGCAGCGAGAGATAGAGGCAGATGCCGGTCCACGCCGCCAGCGCAGCCGACAGGATCAGCGGCGCGTCGACGAGGTTCGGCACCAGCACGACCGCCGCCGTCGCGCCGAGCAGCGTGCCGAGCATGCGGAAGATCGCCTTGGAGCCGGTGGCGCCGGCGAGCGGCTGCGACACCAGATAGACCGACCCCATCGCCCACGCCGGCTTGCTGAGGCCGAACGCGAACGAGAGATAGAGCGCCAGCATCGCGGCGGCGAAGGTCTTGAGGGAATAGAGACAATCCCCCGCGAACGACGCGGCCTGCCAGGCGTGGCTTTTCAGGAGGGTCCGATCGGCCGTTGTCGCCATGGATGCCGGATATCGTGAGCCAGGGATAGGAAGGCCGGGTATCGGGTGTTCCGGAAGAACCGCTCCCCCGGGATTCGCCCGGGGGAGCCGTTCAGGGCCGGGAGGAGAGGCCGGTTACTGGGCGGTCCAGCCGCCGTCGATCGGCATGATGGCGCCGGTGATGGACGCCGCGCCGTCGCTGGCCAGGAACAGCGCGAGCGAAGCGACCTGCTCGACGGTGACGAATTCCTGGGTCGGCTGCTCGCTGAGAAGGAACTTCTTCACTTCCTCCTCGCTGATGCCGCGGGCCTTGGCGGTATCTGGGATCTGCTTCTCGACCAGCGGGGTCCAGACATAGCCCGGGCAGATCGCGTTGCAGGTGATGCCGAAGGTCGCCGTCTCCAGCGCCACGGTCTTGGTGAGGCCGGCGATGCCGTGCTTGGCCGAGACATAGGCCGACTTGAACGGCGAGGCGACCAGCGCGTGGGCCGAGGCGGTGTTGATGATGCGGCCCCACTTGCGCTTCTTCATGCCCGGCACGGCGGCGCGGATGGTGTGGAACGCCGAGGTCAGGTTGATCGCGATGATCGCGTCCCACTTCTCGATCGGGAAATCCTCGATCGGCGAGACGAACTGGATGCCGGCATTGTTGACGAGGATGTCGATGCCGCCGAACGTCTCCTCGGCGGTCGAGATCATCTTGGCGATCTGGTCGGGCTTCGTCATGTCGGCGGCGTCGTAGAGCGCCTTCACGCCGTAGTCCTTTTCGAGCGCGGCCCGGGTGGCCTCGATCGCGTCCGCCGGGCCGAAGCCGTTGATGACGACGTTGGCTCCGTTGGCGGCGAAGATCTTCGCATATTCGAGGCCGATACCGGAGGTGGAACCGGTGACGACGGCGGTCTTGCCCTTCAACATGGATATATCTTCCTGAATGCGGTTTCGGAAACAACGCCTGGAAATGCGAGAATACCCTGCCGTTCCGCCGTGAGCGATGCGGCGTCAAAGGGGGAGACATTCACCCGCACCCCCTCGGCGGCAGGCGGTCTCCATGCTATATTTTTCGTATGACGGATCAACGGGACGATGTCGCGCAGGCCCGGAACGACGGCCCGGCCGGAAACGGCGGGGGCGCGCGGGGATCGCGGCCGGGAGATCGCGGATTTGGAAACCCATCACCACGATCATGACAGCGAGGCCTTCCTGACGCCCGATCACGACCACGGCCCCTGTGCCGGCAGCGTCATCGAGCGGGCGGAGAAGGTGTGCCGCGAGCGCGGCGTGAAGCTCACCACGCAGCGCCGCGCGGTGCTGGAGGCGCTGGTCGCCAACCACAAGCCCGCCGGCGCCTACGACATCATCGAGCGCCTCGGGGCGGGCGGCCCGCCGCCGGCGCCGATCTCGGTCTACCGGGCGCTCGGCTTCCTGACCGAAAACGGCCTCGCCCACCGCATCGAGCGGCTCAACGCGTTCGTGGCCTGCGACGGCCATCATGATGCCGCACGGCCGGTTGTCTTCCTGATCTGCGAGACCTGCGGGCAGGTGGCGGAGATCGCGGCGGCCGAGATCGGCATCGACCTCGCCGGGCTGTCCGCTAAGACCGGCTTCGTGCCCCATACGGCGGCGATCGAGATCAGCGGGCTGTGCAGCCATTGCGCCGGGGCGGCCGCGGCGTGAGATTGACGGCCCCGGCGGGCTCTGGCACCACCGGGCGACCGTCCGGCGCGGCGTGCCGCCGCCGGGCGACAGATTTCCGGGCGCCGGCCCCGCGGATTTTTCCGTGCACGGGCGCGCCCTTTCCGGGGAAAGCACCATGGATGCAGCGACACTGGCGCCCGAAGCGGCCTTCGGCGACGGTTCCGGCGAGGCGGGTCCCCTGCCGCGCAAGCGGACGGTGCAGGTCGACGTCGACGGCGTGAAGGTCGGCGGCGACGCCCCGATCGTCGTTCAGTCCATGACCAACACCGACACCGCCGACGTGGATTCGACCGTCGCGCAGGTCGCGGCGCTGGCGCGGGCCGGGTCGGAGATCGTGCGCATCACGGTCGACCGTCCGGAGGCCGCGGCGGCGGTGCCGCACATCCGCGAGCGGCTGGAGCGGCGCGGCATCCGCGTACCGCTCGTGGGCGATTTCCACTATATCGGCCACAAGCTCCTCGCCGATCATCCGGCCTGTGCCGAGGCGCTGGCGAAATACCGCATCAATCCCGGCAATGTCGGCTTCAAGGACAAGCGCGACAAGCAGTTCGGCGCCATCGTCGAACTCGCGGCCCGCCACGGCAAGGCGGTGCGCATCGGGGTCAACTGGGGCTCGCTCGACCAGGAACTCCTGACCGCGCTGATGGACGAGAACGCGGCGAGCGCGCGGCCGCGCACGGCGGCGGCGATCCTGCGCGAAGCGATCATCCGCTCGGCGATCCTGTCGGCGGAGCGCGCGGAGGAGATCGGCCTCGGGCGCGACCGCATCATCCTGTCGGCCAAGGTCTCCCAGGTGCAGGACCTGATCGCGGTCTACCGCGACCTCGCGCGGCGCTGCGACTACGCGCTTCACCTCGGCCTCACCGAGGCGGGCATGGGTTCCAAGGGCATCGTGGCATCGTCGGCGGCGCTGTCGGTGCTGCTGCAGGAAGGCATCGGCGACACCATCCGCATCTCGCTCACGCCGGAACCGGGCGGCGACCGCACGCTGGAGGTGAAGGTCGCGCAGGAGATCCTGCAGACCATGGGTTTCCGCACCTTCCTGCCGGTGGTGGCGGCCTGCCCGGGCTGCGGCCGCACCACGTCCACGGTGTTCCAGGAGCTGGCGAAATCCATCGAGGCGCATATCGGCGAGCGGATGCCGGTGTGGCGCGAGACCTATCCGGGCGTGGAGAAGCTCAAGGTCGCGGTGATGGGCTGCATCGTCAACGGTCCGGGCGAATCGAAGCACGCCGATATCGGCATCTCGCTGCCGGGAACGGGCGAATCCCCCTCGGCGCCGGTGTTCATCGACGGCGCCAAGGCGCTGACGCTGCGCGGGCCCAACATCGCCGCCGAGTTCAAGGCGCTGGTCGAGGACTATATCGAGCGCCGGTTCGGCGGCGGCAAGGACGCCGCTCCGGCCAACCCGGCCTCGGACGCGGCCTGACGAAGGCCGTTTCGGTCCGATTGACGGGGTTTGGGGCCTCCGGCCCCAAGTGGGTCCGGGCGGCAGCCCGAAAGAAAAGTCGGGCGCGGGCGGCAGCCCGCTCAGACCGCGAGCGGAAACGCCTCTTCCACCAGATAGGGCCCGCCGCCGACGCTGGCGCGGGCGGAGAACAGCACGAAGCGCGGCGCGATGAACGGCGGCACCTCGAAGCCGCCGCGCAGCGCCAGCCAGTCCGCGACTTCGCGCGGCGAGGTGCCGCGCAGCCGCGCGAGGGTGATGTGGGGCGTGAACTTGCGCCCTTCCGGCGGCAGGCCGAGGCGCTGGAGAATGCGCTCGTGCTCGGCCTGAAGCTCGCCGAGAGCGGTGCTGGGCGCGACGCGGGCGAACAAGGTATGCGGCTTGTCGCCGCCGAAGCTGCCGAGACCGGAGATGTGCACCCGCACCGACGCCCTTCGAACCCGCATCAGCGCGTCGGCGATCTCGTCGGCGGTGCGGTCGTCGATGTCGCCGATGAAGCGCAGGGTGATGTGGTAGTTCTCCGGATCGATCCAGCGCGCGTTCCTGAGGCCGCCCCGGAGCAGGCCGACCTGGGTGCCGACGACGGCGGGGATCTCGAGACCCGTGAAGAGCCGTGGCATGGGCAGCGCTCCGTCCGGTGATTCGATCCGAATGCCCCATTGTGAACGGGCATGGGCCGCCGTTGGCAAGCCCCTCGCGACGGCATGGGTCGAAAAGGCCGGTTGAGAACGGTCGCGCAGCCTTGCCCGAGACGCCGGCCCGGCCCGGCCGTCGCCTCGCGAACCGCAGCGAAAGTCCCGCGATCTTGCCTGCCGGGCATCCACGGCCCGGCGGAGACGTGCGTCCGGAATGGCGTCCGGGCGCGGTCTTGGGGCATGATTGCGGCTGTGCAGGTTGGGCGCGTCGCCCGGCGCGAGGGTGCCTGGTGATCCGTCGGGCGGCCCCTTCGAAAGGGCGTTCCCATGATCCCTCCCAGACCGATGACCCCTCCCAGACCCAAGAACGGGACGGACCGATGAAAACCCCGGATCCATCCGCCGGCCGGCCCTCACGACCGAAGCCGCCGCTTGCCGCCGCCGTCGTGCTATGGCTCGCGATCGCCGTGGCCTTTCTCGGCCTGCTGGCGAGCCCGGTGTTCTGGATCGGCATTCCCTTCCTGTTCGATGCGCCGGGCTCGATGGAAAACCCGATCATGGGGTTTCTCGTCGCCGGCATCCTCGCGCTGCCGGCGGTCTCCATCGCCATGGCGGTGATCGCGGTGCTGGCGCTGCGCCGCTACCGCCGGTTCAGGCTCGTCTTCGCCGTGCTGCTCGGCGTCGGCTGGGTCGCCTACATGGCCGGCGTGCTGGAAACGCTGGAGGTGCGCTGCGGCGGCACGTTCAACTGCCAGCCGCCGGCCTGACCGGGAAAGCCCGCCAGAGCGCTTTCCGATCTGATTCAGCTTGGGTTTGCCGCCGGCCGCGCCGCCTTGCGGCCCGGCAGGGTCATGGCGGCGACGCCGGCCACGACGCAGCCGAGGCCGATCCACGCGGTCGGCGTCGGCTGTTCGCCGAGAAAGGCGCAGCCGATCGCGACGCCGATGGGCACGCGCAGATAGGCCTGGGCGGTGGTGCCGACCGAGCCGAGCGTCTGCACCAGGCGGAAATAGATCACGAAGGCGAGAGCGGTCGAGAACACCGACAGCGCGGCGAGCGCCAGCAGGGACGACGCGGCGGGGGCGAGCGTCCACGGCCGGTCGACGACGAGGCTGAGCGGAACGAGGATCGCGGCGCCGCAGAGCAGGGAACCCGCCGCCGGCATCATCGGATCGAGCCCCTTGAAGCTCTTGCCGAAGATCGCCGCGCCCGCATAGCAGACCGAGGCGGCGACGATGGCGAGCTGCGATGCCACCTCCTTGCCGAGGCCGGCGAGCGCCTGAAACCCGACGATCAGGCAGATGCCGGCGAGCCCGGCGGCGACGCCGAACATCTTGCGGGTCGTCACCGGTTCGTGCCGCGTGATCGCCGCCGTCATCAGGAAGGCGAACACCGGCGTCGTCGCGTTGAGGATCGCCGCGAGGCCGGCATCGGCGGTCTGTTCCGCCCAGGCGATCAGCGTGAACGGAACGGCGCTGTTGAGGCAGGCCTGGATCAGGAAGCGGACCCATGTCGCCCGGTCGCGCGGCAGGCGCAGGCCGCGTCCTCGGATCACGGCCGCCAGCACCAGGCCGGCGATCAGCGTTCTCGCCGCGATCAGGGTCACCGGCGGAATGGTTTCGACGCCGATCTTGATGAAGGTGTAGGAAGCGCCCCACAGGGTGGACAGCACGAGAAGGAGCGCCAGCTCCCGCGTCCGGTCAGGGTGTTCGGCCATGGTCTCCGGTTCCGATTCGGCGGATAAGCGGGGTCTCTTCTACCGGCTGCGGCCGCCCGGATGTTTCGGTGCGCGCCGAAGCGTCCGCGCTTAGAGCGGCGGCGGCCGTCCTGTATCATCCCGTGCCATGACCGGCATCGCTTCCGCAAACACCGTCGCCGAAGTCGCCCGCCTGATCGGGGACGCCGCGCGCGCCAACATGCTTCTCGCCCTGATGGGCGGGCAGGCGCTGGCGGCGGGCGAACTGGCGTTGCGCGCCGGCATCACGGCGCAGACCGCCAGCGGCCACCTCGCCAAGCTCGTCGACGTCCGCCTCGTCGCGGTCGAGAAGCAGGGGCGCCATCGCTACTACCGGCTCGCCTCGCCGGAGATCGCCGATGTGCTGCACGCGCTGATGTCGGTGGCGGCGGCCGGTCCGGCGCGGCATCGCCCGCCGGGCCCGCGCGACGCGGCGCTGCGGCTCGCGCGCACCTGCTACGACCACATGGCCGGGCGGCTCGCCGTCGCGGTGGCGGATGCGCTGCAGGCGCGCGGCCACGTCGCGCTTTCGGAGGGCGCTGCCCTCGTCACCGACGAAGGCCGTCGGTTCTTCTGCGATTTCGGGCTTGAGATCGAGGGAGCGGGTCCGTCCCGCCGGGCGCTGTGCCGTGCCTGCCTCGACTGGAGCGAGCGCCGCCCGCACATCGCCGGGCGGCTCGGCGCCGCGCTGCTCGACAGGGTGCTGGAACTCGGCTGGGTGGCGCGGGTGCCGGACGGCCGGGCGCTCGCCATCACCCGGGCGGGAGAGCGCGGCTTCGAGGCCGCGTTCGGCCTCTCCCCGGGCTGGCGGGAGCCGCAGGTGCCCCGGTCTTCCTGAGCGCGGCCGGTTTCCCGGAAGGCTCCAGGCCATAAAAAAAGGCGCGGCCCGAAGGCCGCGCCCGATCTTCCGAATTTGTGCGTCCCGATCAGTTGCGGTTGCCGAACAGCTGCAGCAGCATCGTGAACAGGTTGATGAAGTCGAGGTACAGACGAAGCGCACCGAGGATCGCCTTGCGGCCGATCGTGGCGCTGTCGTCGCCCGCGTAATACATCTCCTTGATCTGCTGGGTGTCGTAGGCGGTCAGGCCCGCGAACACCAGCACGCCGATCACGGACACGGCGAACTGCAGCGCCGACGACTGGAGGAACAGGTTCACCAGCGAGGCGATGATGATGCCGATCAGGCCCATGAACAGGAACGAGCCCATGCCCGACAGCGAGCGCGAGGTGGTGTAGCCGTAGAGGCTGAGCGCGCCGAACGATGCGGCCGTGATGAAGAACACCCGGGCGATCGAGGCGTGGGTATAGACTAGGAAGATGGAGCTGAGCGACAGGCCCATCAGCGCGGCGAACACCCAGAACGCGATCTGGGCCGACGGCACGCTCATCGAGCCGATGCGCGGCATCACGAGGAACACCATGGCGAGCGGCGCGAGGATGACCACCCACTTCAGCGGGCTGACGAACAGCGCGTAGCCGATCTGGGTCAGCGCCATGCCGTTACCGACGGTCGCCACAGCGGCGGCGGAGCCCGGATCGGTCACGGACAGCGAGAACGCGCCGATGGCGGCGAGGCCGGTGATGACGAGGCCGATCGCCATGTAGTTGTAGACCTGAAGCATGTACGCGCGCAGGCCCGCATCGAAGACGCCGGCCTGTGCCCGCGCGGAAGCATTGACGCCTCCGAAGCGCGTGGAAGGGTTGCGGTCGAACGTCGACATCGAGAATTTCCTCTCACAGTCTTACAGACTTGAACATTTGCCCCCGGCGCACCACGCGCCAGAAACCTGAAACCGAACATCGGCGGGACCGGACCCTGTCGCGGGCCGAATACCGCCGCACGTCGGCCGCCGCGTCAGTCCCCACGGCGATTTCCCTCTCGAATATGGTCTTTCCGCCCGCGGCGTACAAGCGCGCAGGCGCGGAATCGGCGGCTTTCGCGGGCCGGAAGGCTCACACCCGGTCACAAATCGCGGAGCACCGGGCCCGCCTTGTGGCCGAGCACCCGCCACGTGCCGACGAGGCCGAGACCGACCGTCACGACGAGCGCCACGGCGACGGCGCCGATGGCGGTCGCCGCGTCGAACGCGAACGGAATCCGCATCACGCCGGCGATCACCGCATAGGCCGCCGCCGAGCCGGCGGCGACGGCGAACACCGCCGTCGCGCCGCCGAGAAGCGCGTATTCGAGCGCGAAGGCGGCGATGAGCCGGCGCCGGGTCGCCCCCAGCGTCTTGAGCACGACGGCATCGTGGATGCGGCTCGCGTGGCTTGCCGCGAGAGCACCCGCCAGCACCAGCACGCTCGCCGCGAGCGCGATGGAGGCGGCGGCGCGGATCGCCAGCGCGAGCTGCGACACGAGGTCGTTGATGGTGTCGAGCGCGTCCTTCACCCGCACCGCCGTCACCGTCGGGAAGTCGCGGCCGATGGCGCGCATCAGCGCCGTCTCCGCCTCCGGGGAGCCGCCGCCCGGATAGGCCAGCGTGGCGAGCACGCCATAGGGTGCCCCGGCGAAGGTGTTCGGCGAGAACACCATGACGAAGTTGATGGACAGCGAATCCCATTCCGTCGTGCGCAGGTTGGCAATGGTCGCCGTCACCGGCCGGCCGAGCACGTTGACCGTGACCGGATCGCCGATCTTCAGCCCGAGATCGCGGGCGACGTCGGCGGAAAACGACACCAGCGGCTTGCCGGCATAGTCCGCCGGCCACCATTCGCCCTCGCTCACGCGCCCGTTCGCCGGCGGCGTCGCGGCGAAGGTGATGCCGCGGTCGCCTTTCAGCACCCAGGCCGCGCTGGCGGGGGCGGGATAGTCCGCGGCGGGGATGCCCTTCAGCGACACCAGCCGGCCGCGCAGCATCGGCGTCGCCGCCACGGTCGCGCCCGGCGCCTCGCGGGCGAGGAACGCCCGGAATGGGTCGATCTCGGTGCTGGCGACGTCGAGGAAGAAGAAGCTCGGCGCCACCGCCGGCATCCGTCCCGTGAGTTCCCGGCGCATGTTGCCGTCGATCAGCGCGAGGGTGACGAGCAGCGTCAGCCCGAGCCCGAGGGAGAGCACCACCACCGGCGTCAGCGCGCCGGGCCGGCGGATGTTGCCGAGCGCGAGGCGCAGCGTGACCGAGCGGGCGCGCGGCGCGCGGGCGGCGAGGGCTCTCAGCCCGGCCGCGACCGCCCGCAGCACGACGAAGGCGCCGATGGTGCCGGCGACGAACACCACGGCGATGCGGCGGTCGTCGGCGAGCCCGATGGCGATCGCGGCGAGCGCCGCCGCCACCGCGGCCGTCGCGATCACGTACCGCCGCCGCGGCCGGCGCGCCTCGCCGTCGGCGTCGCGGAACAGCACCGTGGGCGACACGTCGTGGACGCGGCCGAGCGGCCACAGCGAGAACGCGAGCGCTGTGAGCACGCCGTAGAGCGCCGCGAGGCCGAGGGCGCCGGGATAGAGCCCGCCGACCGCATCGACCGGCAGCACGCCGGCGAGCGCGACCCCGGCGAGCGGCGGGATGGCCGCGGCGAGGACGAGGCCGATGGCGATGCCGAGCGCGGCGATCGCCATCACCTCGGCGAGCGCCATGAAGAACACGAACGTGCCGGAGGCGCCGAGCGCGCGCAGCGCCGCGATGCTCGCCCGCTTGCGCTCCACGAACGCCGACACCGCGTTGGCGACCCCGACGCCGCCGACCACGAGCGCGGAAAGCCCGACCACGGTCAGGTATTGCGCGAACCGGGCGATGTTGTCGACGAAGCCCGGCGCGGCGGCGTTGCGGTCGCGCAGCCGCCAGCCGGCATCGGGGAAGGTCGCTTCCAGCCGGTCCTTCGCCGCCTTCACCGCGGCGTCGCCCGCGCCCGGCGGCAGGGTGACGCGCTCGTGCCAGGTGACCAGGCTGCCCGGCACCACGAGCCCCGTCGAATCGAGCGCGCGGGCCGAGATCATCAGCCGCGGGCCGAAATCGAACCCGCCGGCGAGCTTGTCCGGCTCGCGGGCGATCACGCCCTCGAGCACCACTTCGGTGGTGCCGAGGCCGATGCGGTCGCCGATTTTGAGGCCGAGCCGGTCGAGCAGCGCCTTGTCGGCCACCGCGCCCCAGACAGGCGCGCCATCGGTCGCCTGCGGCTTCCGCCCGATCATCGCGTGGAGGTCGCCGCCGCCTTCGATGTCGAGCGATCCGACCAGCGGATAGGCGTCGTCGACCGCCTTCAGCTCGACCAGGATCTGGTCGCCGGTGGCGGGGTTGCGCGCCATGGAACGCAGCGTCGCCACCGTCGAGGTCGGCCCGAGCGCGGCGAGCGCGGCGTGCTCGTCGGGGCTCGCCGCGCGGTGGACCAGCGCCGCGTCGAGGTCGCCGCCGAGGATGGCGCGGCCCTGGTCCGCCACGGAGGCGGTGAGGGCGCCGGCGAGCGAGCCGACCCCGCCGATGGTGGCGACGCCGAGCGCGATGCAGGCGACGAACACGCGGAATCCGGCCAGCGTGCCGCCGGAAAGGCTACCGCGCAGGTCGCGCCGGGCGAAGCCGAGCGCGAGGCGAAGCCGCGCCAGCCGCCCGCCGGTCCCGGCTCCCGCACGCGCGCCGGTCGCGGCCGGGGCGATGGCGCCGGCCCCGCTCACGAGGCCGCCACCCGCGCCGGGGCCTCCGGCTCGATCACGCCGGAGCGCACCCGCACCGTGCGGCCGCAGCGCGCGGCGAGCGCGGCATCGTGGGTGACGAGCACCAGCGTCGTGCCGCGTTCGGCCTGGGCGCGGAACATCAGGTCGACGATGGCGGCCCCCGTCGCGGCATCGAGGTTTCCGGTCGGCTCGTCGGCGATGATCAGCGCGGGTTCCGGCGCCAGCGCGCGGGCGATGGCCACGCGCTGCTGCTCGCCGCCGGACATCTCCTTCGGCAGATGGTTCAGCCGCCCGGAAAGCCCGACGGCGGCAAGCTCCGCCTCCGCGCGGGCGAAGGCGTCGGCCCGCCCGGCGAGTTCCAGCGGCACGGCGACGTTTTCCAGCGCCGTCATGGTCGGGATCAGGTGGAACGACTGGAACACGATGCCGACATGGCGGCCGCGGAACCGGGCGAGCGCGTCCTCGTCGAGCCCGGTCAGGTCCTGCCCCGCCACCCGCACCGTGCCCCGGTCCGGCCGCTCCAGCCCGCCGATCACCATCAGCAGCGTCGACTTGCCGGAGCCGGAGGGGCCGACGATGCCGACGGTCTCGCCGGGGGCGACCGCGAGGTCGACGCCGCGCAGCACGTCGACGGCGGCGGCGCCGCGCCCGAGCGCGAGGTGGACGCCGCCGATCTCCACCGCGAGCGGGGCCGGGGACGCGGCTGCGGAGGAAGCGGCTGCGGGGGTGGCGACGGGGCTTGGGGAGGCCGGCATGCGGGCTCTTTCGCGCGGGGACTCGGAAGCGGGGACTTGGAACTCGGGTCGGCCCCTCGCGGCTCGGGAGAAAGCCGGGAAGGCCGTGCGGGAAGGCGACGTGCAGGCCGGGGCCACCGGCCGGTGCGCGTCCGGGCCGGCACCGCCCCCGAACCGGGAAGGCACGACCCGGACAGGCGCGTCGGTGACGAGGCCGCCGGCGAACAGGCAAGTCCGCGAACAGGCAAGTCTGCGAACAAGAACGTCGGCCTGATATGGGCGTGGGCGCGGGATCGGCCAAGGGCCGCCTCGAACGTGCGGCCCGCAATGCGGCCCACTCGCGATCACAACCTGTCGAGCAACGGCCGGTCGGGGCCGCGCACGGCAATGTGATGCGTGGGCCGCCGGTGCCAAACCTCCCGCCAAGCCCTCTCCGAAACCTCCCGCCAAGCCTGGACCGTGTCTCGAATCATGCCTCGAATCAGGCCCACCGTCAGGCCTCGTTCCAGACCCGCCCCGGAGGCCCTCCGCTCCGGAAACGGCCTCGAAGCCCTGATTGCGCCACGCTCCCCGGCGAAACTTGCGGCTGGAAGCAGGGTTCGGGGCGCCCGCATCGGAACGCCGGCAACGGCGGCCCGCACGCTGGCCCCCCACATGCTGGTCCCCACATCTCGGCTCCACATGCCGGCGCCGGTTGCGGGATGAAGCGGTGATGCCCAGCTTCCGAAGGTCCGGGCACGGAGGCGTTGCGCCGGCGGCGGGTTCGCCGCTCCGGTGCGTTGTCGGTCCGGCGCGTTGTCGGTCCGGATGGCGCTCCGGCGAGAACATATCCCGTTCAGATCGAACCGATCTGAACGACAAGGATATGTTCAAGCCTTTGAATCTGGAGCGATTTCTTGTCGATCTGATGATTCCATCAGATCGGAAAGCGCTCTAGTGTCGCGTGGCAGGGCGCCTTCTCCGGCGGGGCGGGGAAGGCGATTGCGGGATGTGAGAAGATGCAGGTGCTTTCGTCGTTTCTCTCGGCCGTCGCGCTGGTGCTGGCGGGCTCGCTGGTCGCCAATGTCGCCTCGGCCGCGCCCCTCACCATCGTCGCCCTCGGCGACAGCCTCACGGCGGGCTACGGCCTGCCGCCCGGCAAGGGCTTTCCGGCGCAGCTCGAAGCCGCGCTCAGGGCGAAGGGCCACGACGTCACCGTGGTCGATGCCGGCGTCTCCGGCGATACCACGGCGGGCGGCCTCGCGCGGCTCGACTGGTCGGTGCCGGACGATGCCGACGCGGTGATCGTGGAACTCGGCGCCAACGATGCCCTGCGCGCCCAGGATCCCGCCGGCACCCGCCGCAATCTCGACGCCATCCTCACGCGGCTCGGCGAGCGCAAGCTCCCCGTGCTCGTCGCCGGCATGCTGGCTCCGCCCAATCTCGGCCCGGCCTACGCCGCCGCCTTCAACCCCATCTTCGCCGAGGTCGCGAACGCCCACGGCGCGCTCTACTACCCCTTCTTCCTCGAAGGCGTCGCCGCCGACCCCGCCCTCAACCTCCCCGACGGCCTCCACCCGACCGAAGCCGGCGTGGAGAAGATCGTGCAGGGGATTTTGCCGCTGGTGGAGAAGCTTGCAAAGAATATAGATCGAGGGTAATGATGGATTTCATAGTTTTAATACATATCAACTGTTAAATATCTCTCGTATATTTGAAATTAATCCTGACAAAATTTCCTTTGAATTCTGAACGTATATTGAGCAAAGGCCGCGCCTGACAACTATCTCCGATATGAAACCAAGTCTTTCCCCTAGTTTTCTAAAATATAGGTGATGATCTGTTGTATCTATTGACACATGTCGTATGGCCCTAACTATGTCGTCTTGAGATACGGCCGGGCACTGACATCTTTGTTGAACAAGACTTGAAACAAAATCCGCATTTTCTTGTATATAATTATATACAATACTCTCAGGCGCTCCATCCGGTAAGCATAATACGTGGTCATTTTTCTCCTTTAAAGGCGGATTGTCGCCATCTATTATTGCTATTGCCTTATTTTTGATAGTAGGATTTGCGTTATGATGTTTTAGGACATCCACAACAAACGGAAATCCGCCGGCCTTATGTATTTCCACCCTGTCCAAAAGTTCTGGCGCGTATTGACGAATGATTTCACCACAAAGATCCTCGGCAAATTCATCTTCAACAAATATGGCTCGATCTTTCGCGACGACGCCATTTAGGGCCTTTAAACTTTCAATGTTTAATTTTCCTTGGTAGGCGATTCCATCAATGCAACCCCATATTGCCTTCGGTGGAAGTAATTGGAGTGCGTATTCTGAGTGGGTTGTAAATATAACTTGTACTTTCTTTTCTACAGCGGTATAAAGAAGGTACTCCACCATTTTCTTTGTAGCAAGAGGGTGTAGTCCATTCTCAATTTCTTCGATTAGGATGAGGGCGTTTGCACTTGCTTCTTCGATCCTCGTGACCATCTCTATTATTGATGCTTCTCCGGCGCCGAAATGAAATTGCGAATAATCATTTTTATTTTTTATTCCAACCAGAATAGACTTTCCCGTTTCATTATTAAGAGAAATTCTTGAATAACCAGATGCATCTTTCCCAAGAATGCGTCCGACATGGGAAATTACCTCAGGAGAAATTGGTGTTGTCACGATATTTTTCTTTTGAGCTAAGCCAATAAATTGCCTGAATCTGGCCTGCTCGTTGGCTGGAACTGTTCTCTGTATCGGTATAATAATAATGTCTCGTCCCGGTATGTTGTCTCTGCGCCATTTAGCAGATATAAATCTAGCATTTCTATTAAATATTCCAGAGTTATTTACATGTCTATCTATAATATCATATTCTATTCTCCAATTAGACATACTATTATCGCCGATATTCGATTTAGGAAAGAAATCTCCGGGCCTAACTGATTTGTAGGCAATAGCGGCGGCGCCAAGGACTGTTGATTTTCCTCCGCCATTTGTTCCAATGATAGCAGTCACAGGAAAATCAAATGATATTATTTGATTCTCAAAACTTCTTACATTTAACATTTTTAAGCGTCTAAGATAGAATTTATAAGACAGCTTAGAAACGTAAGAATCGAGTTTATCTATATCAGATGCGTGAATATCCACGATTACACCTCCGGCAATAAAATCAATTCGGATGCAGCACAATTGCGGCTGCGTCGCCGGCTAGCTAGTTCCTGCGAGGTCGAAAGCCAGCAGTTAATAGTTGCATGCTGTGCGTGTTGAATCTAGTTAGCGACCCGTGCTTGGTTTTCCCCCTCCCGGAGTCACCCCCCCATGGAATACCGCCCGCTCGGCCGGTCCGGCCTGAAGGTCAGCGCCATCTGTCTCGGCACCATGACCTGGGGTCAGCAGAACACCGAGGCCGAGGCCCATGCGCAGATGGATCGCGCGCTGGAACACGGCGTGAATTTCTTCGATACGGCGGAGCTTTATCCGATCCCGCCCAAGGCGGAGACGCAAGGCAGGACCGAGCTTCACATCGGCTCGTGGTTCAAGGCGCGGGGCACCCGCGACAAGGTCGTGCTCGCCACCAAGGTGGTCGGCCGCACCGATATGACGTGGTTCCGCGACGACGGCTCCGAGGGCCGGCTCGACCGGCGCCAGATCGAGGAGGCGCTCGACAAGAGCCTGAAGCGCCTCGGCACCGATTATATCGACCTCTACCAGCTCCACTGGCCGGACAGGCCGGTCTCCGGCTTCGGCTCCAACCCCGTCGTCTGGAAGAGCCCGGAACCCGTCGCCGACGAGACCCCGATCGCCGAGACGTTGTCCGTGCTCGCCGATGCGGTCAAGGCCGGCAAGATCCGCCATGTCGGGCTGTCCAACGAAAGCCCGTGGGGCGTCATGAAGGCGGTGGCGGCGGCGGAAGCGCTGGGCCTGCCGCGGGTGCAGTCGGTGCAGAACGCCTATTCGCTCGTCAACCGCACCTTCGAAGGCGGGCTCGCGGAGGTGGCGCTGCGCGAGGATGTCGGCCTGCTCGCCTATTCCTCGCTGGCGCAGGGCTATCTCACCGGCAAGTACCGCAACGGTGCCCGCCCCGCCGGCGCCCGCAAGACGCTGTTCGACCGGCTGCAGCGCTACGAGGGACCGGGCGCGGAGGAGGCGATCGGCGGCTATGTCGATCTCGCCGCCGAGTTCGGCCTCGATCCGGCGCAGATGGCGCTCGCCTTCGTGCTCCGCCAGCCGTTCACAACCTCCGTCATCATCGGCGCGACCAGCCTCGACCAGCTCGAAACCGACATCGCCGCCGCCGGCGTGACGCTGCCGCCCGAACTCCTCGCCCGCATCGACAATCTGCACCGGCTGCGCGCCAATCCCTGCCCCTGAGGGCAGGGACGGGGCGGAGAAGAAACCGGCGAGCCCGGGCGGAAAGCCGCTCGGGAAGCGGGGCGAGAACCCGGGCGAGAAGCCCGGAATGGGCCGAGCCGCGGTTGCCGGGCGGAATGGCGCGGTTTATAAGCCGCGCATTCGTCATCTTCGACCGGAAGCGGCCTCCCATGTCCGACATCAAGAAGATCGTGCTCTCCTATTCCGGCGGGCTCGATACGTCGATCATCCTCAAGTGGCTGCAGCAGCAGTACCAGGCCGAGATCATCACCTTCACGGCTGATCTCGGTCAGGGCGAGGAGCTCGAGCCGGCCCGCAAGAAGGCCGAGATGATGGGCGTGAAGCAGATCTATATCGATGATCTGCGCGAGGAATTCGTCCGCGACTTCGTCTTCCCGATGTTCCGCGCCAATGCGGTCTACGAGGGCACCTATCTGCTCGGCACCTCGATCGCCCGGCCGCTGATCGCCAAGCGCCTCGTCGAGATCGCCCATGAGACGGGCGCCGACGCCATCGCCCACGGCGCCACCGGCAAGGGCAACGATCAGGTCCGCTTCGAGCTGGCGGTCGCCGCGCTCGATCCGAAGCTTCAGGTGATCGCGCCCTGGCGCATCTGGGATTTCAAGTCGCGCACCGACCTGATCGAGTTCGCCGAGCAGAACCAGATCCCCGTCGCCAAGGACAAGCGCGGCGAGGCGCCGTTCTCCGTCGACGCGAACCTGCTGCACTCCTCCTCCGAGGGCAAGGTGCTGGAAGATCCGGCGGAAGAGCCGCCGGCCTACGTGTTCCAGCGCACGCTCTCGCCCGAGGAGGCGCCGGATAGCCCGACCATCATCGAGATCGGCTTCCGCAACGGCGACGCGGTCTCCATCGATGGCGTCGAGCTGTCGCCCGCGACCCTGCTCGCCCGCCTCAACGATCTCGGCAAGGCAAACGGCATCGGCCGCCTCGACCTCGTCGAGAACCGCTTCGTGGGCATGAAGTCGCGCGGCATTTACGAGACGCCGGGCGGCACCATCCTGCACGTCGCCCACCGGGCGATCGAATCGATCACGCTCGACCGCGGCGCCGGCCACCTCAAGGACGAGCTGATGCCGCGCTACGCGGAGCTGATCTATAACGGCTTCTGGTTCTCGCCGGAGCGCGAGATGCTCCAGGCGCTGATCGACAAGAGCCAGGAGGCTGTCGAGGGCACGGTGCGGCTGAAGCTCTACAAGGGCAACACCATCGTGATCGGCCGTTCCAGCCCGAACTCGCTCTACTCGACCAAGATGGTGACGTTCGAGGACGATGCCGGCGCCTACGACCAGAAGGACGCCGCCGGCTTCATCAGGCTCAATGCGCTGCGCCTGCGTCTGCTCGCCGCCCGAAGCAAGGGCATCGAGCGGTAACGGGGCGCCGGATGGCTGAGGACGGCGACAAGGCCGCATCGCGGTGGACGGATGGGCGCGCGCCGCTCGATTTCGCCCGCCGCCTGATCGCGTGCCCGAGCGTGACGCCGGACGCGGGCGCGGCGCTCGACGCGGTCGAGGCGGCGCTGGCGCCGGCCGGCTTCGCCGTGCTGCGCCCGGTGTTCGAGGAGGCCGGCACCGCGCCGGTCGAAAATCTCTACGCCCGGTTCGGGCGCGGCGAGCCGCACCTCGCCTTCGCCGGCCATGTCGACGTGGTGCCCCCGGGGGATGAAGCCGCCTGGCGGCACGATCCGTTCGGCGCCGTGGTGCACGACGGCGTGCTCTACGGCCGCGGCGCCGTCGACATGAAAGGCGGGGTCGCCGCCTTCCTCGCCGCCGCGCTCGATTTCCTCGCCGCCCGCGGCGACGGCTTCAGGGGTTCGATCTCGTTCCTCATCACCGGCGACGAGGAAGGCCCCTCGATCAACGGCACCGTGAAGCTGATGCAGTGGTGCGCGGCGCGGGGCGAGCATTTCGATGCCGCCCTCGTGGGCGAGCCGACCTGCACCGCCGCGCTCGGCGACACCATCAAGATCGGCCGGCGCGGCTCGATGTCCGGCACGGTGATCGTGCGCGGCACCCAGGGCCACGTCGCCTATCCCGAGCGTGCCCGCAATCCGGTGCCGGCGCTGCTCGCGCTCGCGCCCGCGCTGATCGATCCGCCGCTCGATGCCGGCAACACCCATTTCGCCCCTTCGAACCTCGAGATCGTCTCGGTCGATGTCGGCAACCCGTCGTGGAACGTCATCCCGGCGGAGGCGCGGCTGCGCTTCAACGTGCGCTACAACGACCTGTGGACCCGCCCGGCGCTGAAGGCGGAGATCGAGCGGCGCCTTGCCGGGGCCGCCGCCGCGCGTGGCGAGCCCGCGCCCGAAATCGTGTTCGAGCGCGGCTCCGGCGACGTGTTCCTGACCGCGCCCGGGCCGCTCGTCAGCGCGCTCGGCGCGGCGATCGAGGCGGTCACGGGGCTCTCCCCGGCGCTGTCGACCGGCGGCGGCACCTCGGACGCCCGCTTCATCAAGGATTATTGCCCGGTGGTCGAGTTCGGCCCGGTCGGCACCTCCATGCACAAGGTGGACGAGTGCGTGCCGGTGGCAGAGCTCGATGCGCTCGCCGCGATCTACCGCGCCTTCCTCGACCGCTTCTTTCCGGCCTGAGCGATGGCGGAACCCGGCGCCGTCGCCATCATCCTCCATGCCAAGCGCGCGCTCGAAGGCGCGATCGATCTCCTGTTCGCGCGGCCGAAGGCGCTCGCCGGGTTCGAGTTCACCATCGCCGGGTTCTGGCTGTCGTTCGCCGCCATCGTGCTGCTCGTGCCGCCGTTCGTGATCTCGACCCTGTCGGAGGCCCGCCTCGGCATCGGGCTCGGGCTGTGGCCGGAGGATGCGTTCCCCTGGGGCGCGCTGTTCGCCGCCCGGGCGGTGGAACTCGTGGTCGACTGGGTGTTCTTCCCCGTCGTCATGGCGATCCTCGCCCGCCCGCTCGGCATCGCCGCGCGCTATGTGCCCTACATGATCGTCCGCAACTGGGCGAACGTGGTGGCGGCGGCGATCTATGCCGTGCCGGAGGTGCTGTTCTCGTTCGGGGTGATCGGCGGCGACGTCTGGCTCGCCGCGACCCTCGTCGCCTTCCTGATCGTGGTCTATTACCGCTTCCAGGTCGCCCGCGCCGCACTCGGCGCGCCCATCGGCCTCGCCGCCGGTCTGGTCGCGTTCGAGATGCTGTCGAGCGTGGTGGTGACCGAACTGCTCGACCGCGTCATCGGTCCCTGAGCCGCGCAACGCCGCGCGCGAGGTGCGCAGAGACCGCGCTTGAAGCGCGCAGGAACCGCGCGAAATCCGCGTTTACCGCGATGAACGCCCGCTGAACGGCCGGCTCAGGCTGCGTTCAGGCCGCCGGAGCGATCCTGACCTCATCAGCGGCGACCCAGGTCGCCACGAGCCGAGGAGTTCAGGTCATGGTCCAGGTTTCTTCATCTGCTTCCGCAAACCGTCCGCACACCGGTGGCGTGGCCGCGCGGCTGAAGGTGCTTCTCGCCGCGCTGGTTCTCGGCGGCGGGCTTGCTGCCGGCCTCGCCCCGGCCGAAGCCGGCCCGTCCGTTCCCGTCGCGACGCCGGTGCAGTGGTCGCCGAACGGCGGCTGGGGCCCGGGCTATCCGCCGCCGCAGGCCCAGCCGAATCGCGGGCCCGGCTGGAACAACGGCTGGAACAACGGCAGGCACGAGGGCTGGGGCCGCGGTCCCCGCCGCGGCGAGGTCTGCCGCACCCGCTACGAACGCGTCGTGGTCCGCCGTCCCTATCGCCCGCCGGTGGTGCGCTATCAGCCGGTCCGGTTCTGCCGCCCGGCCTGGTGAGCCTGTCGCAGGGCGACCGCCAGGTTGCGCCATCCCTGCAAACGAGAACGGCCCGGCATCGCGTGATGCCGGGCCGTTCCCATTTCCAGGCCGTCGACCGAAGACCGGCCGGCGTTTCCCGCGTTACTTCCAGTCGCGGATGTCGACGAAGTGGCCGGCGATCGCCGCCGCTGCCGCCATCGCCGGCGAGACGAGGTGGGTACGGCCGCGGAAGCCCTGCCGCCCCTCGAAATTGCGGTTCGAGGTGGAGGCGCAGCGGTCGCCGGGCGAAAGCCGATCCGCGTTCATCGCCAGACACATGGAGCATCCGGGCTCGCGCCACTCGAAGCCGGCCTCGATGAAGATCTTGTCGAGACCCTCGGCTTCCGCCTGCGCCTTGACGAGGCCGGAGCCGGGCACGACGATCGCGTTCACGGCCGGGTTGACGTGCTTGCCGGCGACCATTGCGGCCGCCGCGCGCAGATCCTCGATGCGGCCGTTGGTGCAGGAGCCGATGAAGGCGCGGTTGATGGCGATGTCCGTCATCCGCGTGCCCGGCTGCAGGCCCATATACTCGAGCGCGCGCTTCTTGGCCGCGCGGCGGTTCTCGTCGGCGATCTCGTCGGGATTCGGCACCACCCCCTCGACCGAAACCACGTCCTCGGGGCTCGTGCCCCAGGTCACGATCGGCGGCAGCGCCGCGGCGTCGAGATGGATCTCGGCGTCGAACACGGCTCCATCGTCGGTGACGAGCGTCTTCCAGTATTCCACCGCGCGGTCCCACGCCTCGCCGGTCGGGGCCTTGGGCTTGCCCTTGATGTAGGCGAAGGTGGTCTCGTCCGGCGCGATCAGGCCGGCGCGGGCGCCGCCTTCGATCGACATGTTGCAGACCGTCATGCGGCCTTCCATCGACAGCGAACGGATCGCCTCGCCGGCATATTCGATGACGTAGCCGGTGCCGCCGGCGGTGCCGATCTTGCCGATGATGGCGAGCACGATGTCCTTGGCGCCGACGCCGTCCGGCAGCTTGCCGTCGACGGTCACGCGCATGTTCTTGGCCTTCTTCTGGATCAGCGTCTGCGTCGCCAGAACGTGCTCGACCTCGGACGTGCCGATGCCATGGGCCAGCGCGCCGAACGCGCCATGGGTGGAGGTGTGGCTGTCGCCGCAGACGATCGTCATGCCGGGCAGGGTGAAGCCCTGCTCGGGGCCGACGATGTGCACCACACCCTGGCGGCGGTCGAACGGATCGTAATATTCGATGCCGAACTCGGCCGCGTTGCGCCCCAGCGTGGCGATCTGCAGGGCCGCCTCGGGATCGTCGATGCCCTTGGTGCGGTCGGTGGTCGGCACGTTGTGGTCGACGACGGCCAGCGTGCGGCCGGGGGCGCGCACCTTGCGGCCGGTCATCCGCAGGCCTTCGAACGCCTGCGGGCTCGTCACTTCGTGCACGAGGTGACGGTCGATATAAAGAAGCGCGGTGCCGTCCTGCTGAATGTCGACGACGTGATCGTCCCAGATCTTGTCGTACAGGGTACGGGCCTTGGCCATTGCGCGCCTCCTTACATTGGCAACGGGCGGAACGAGACTGTTCCGCCGGTCGCGGTCGATCCGTCCATATAGGAAAGACAACCCGCCGCTTGAAGAAGCAGCGCGGGCTTCCGGCGTGGTCTTTAGCGCTTCCAGAGTTCGGAGAAAAGGCCCGGAATTCCGGCGGCCGTCGCAAGGGGCGGCAAAGCGTCCGGCGAATGTGCCTCGGCGCCGCGAAAAGGGACTGCCGCGGCGGCGGCCGGCATCGTATCGTCGCGTCGTTGCGGCGCGAAGGGACGCCGCGCGAACGCGAGGCGGGCGATGGAACTCTGGGTACTGGTGGCGGCGGTGGTGATCGTCGCGCTCTACGGCGTGAGCGTCTACAACCGGCTGGTCGGGCAGAAGGCGCGCGTCGAGGAGGCGTGGTCCGACATCCAGGTGCAGATGAAGCGCCGCTACGATCTGGTTCCGAACCTCGTGGAGACGGTGAAAGGCTACGCGGGTCACGAGCGCGGCACGCTTGAGGCCGTTGTCGCCGCGCGCAATGCCGCAGCCTCCGCGAACGGCGGCCCGGAGGCGCAGGCGGCGGCGGAGCGCACTTTCCTCGGTGCCCTCGGCAAGGTGATCGCGCTCGCCGAGGCCTATCCCGACCTGAAGGCGAACCAGAACTTCCTGGCGCTCCAGCAGAGCCTCGAGGAGATCGAGGCCCATATCAACGGCGCGCGGCGGTTCTACAACGGTTCGGTGCGCGACCTGAACGTGAGCATCCGCACCTTCCCGCCCATGCTGATCGCCCGCGCGTTCGGTTTCCAGGAGGCCCAGTTCTTCGAACTCGACGACAGCGAACGCGAGGCGGCCTCGCAGCCGGTCAAGGTGTCGTTTTCGTGAGAGGCGAGGGAGATCGCCGGCCGGCGGCGCGAGGGCGCACGCAGGGGTCGGCGGGCCGTCCGGCGCGCGTCGTCGCCGCGCTGCTCGCGGTCCTCGCGATCCTGCTCGCAGCACCCGCCGCGGCACAGGTCGCCGATCCGGGCGGGCCCGAGCGCATCCTCAGCTACATCTCGGCGATCGCCGTCGAGTCGAACGGCGACATCGAGGTCGAGGAGACGCTGACGGTGGTCGCCCGCGGCGATCAGATCCGGCACGGCATCTACAAGGATTTCAACCTCGTGCACGCCAGCGGCTATGGCCGCTCGCGGACGAGCCTCGATATCCTCTCGGTCATGCTCGACGGCGAGCCGGTGGACTATCACACCGGGTCGATCACGGACGGGCGGCGGCTCTATATCGGCGATGCCGACAGCTTCGTATCTGACGGCACCCACATCTATCAGGTGACCTACAGGCTCGGAAACGAGATCGCCTTCTATCCGGACTATGACGAGATCTATCTGAACGTCACCGGAAATGGCTGGACCCTGCCCATCGAGATGGCACGCGCCACGGTATCGCCGCCTCCGGGCGCGCCGGTGAAGTCGGTCGATGCCTATACCGGCGCCTACGGCGACAAGGGCGGCGCGGTGCGCACCACCCGCAATGCCGAGGGCGATCCGGTGTTCACCACGACCGCGCCGCTGCAGCCCGGCGAGGGACTGACGGTGGCGGTCGCCTGGCCGAAGGGCTTTGTGCCTGAGCCGACCGGCCTTGAACAGGCGATGGATGCGATGATGCCGGCGCTGGTCGCCGGTGCCGGATTCGTGGTCGCCCTGCTCTATTATCTGTGGGCCTGGCGCCGGGTCGGCCGCGATCCGGTTCCGGGGCCGGTGATCCCGGTCTACCGGCCGGAACTGCCGCCCTACGCCATGCGGTTCATCGAGCGCGTGGGCTACGATCCCGTCTGTCTCGCGGCCGCCGTGATCGACCTCGCCGTGAAGGGCTACATCCGGATCGACGAGCGCGACCGCAAGGATGCCTCCCTCACCCGGCAGGCCACCGGCCGGCGGCCGCCGAGCGCCGGTGAGGAGGTGGTCCTCAAGCACCTCTTTCCGGGACCGGAGGAGGGCGCGTTCACCGATTTCGGCGAGCATAGCGTCCGTGTTGCCGAGACCAGCCGGAAGTTCGCTTCCTTCCTGAAGGGGCGGTTCCTGCGCGACTACATCGCCCAGAACCGCGGCTGGTTCGCCGTCGGCGCCATCATCACGCTCGCGAGCTGGATCGGGGCCGGGTTCACGGTGAGCGATCCGGGAACGGTCGCCGGCGAGGCTGTCGGGGCCGCGCTCGCGACCATTCTCGTGCTCGGCATCGGCACGAGCGCGGTTTCGCAATGGCGCGACATGCTGCGGGGACGGTGGATCGCGCTGCCGGGCGTGCTGGTCTGGACGGTGTTCGTCATCTTCGGAACCGTGGGCTGGTTGGTCACGGCGCTGTCGCTGATGGTCGATCTCGGCCTTGCCGCCGCCCTGGTGCTGATCGCCGGCACCGGGCTCAACGTGCTGTTCTTCCACCTTCTGAAGCGGCCCACCGCCGCCGGCCGCAAAGCGCTCGACGAGATCGCCGGCACGCGGCTCTATCTGACGGTCGCTGAAGCGGACCGGCTGAAGTTCCACAATCCGCCCGACCGCACGCCGGCGCATTTCGAGGAGATGCTGCCCTACGCGATCGCGCTCGGGGTCGAGACCGCCTGGACCGACCAGTTCAAGGCGGCGCTCGCCGCCTCCGCGGCCGCCGGCATCGCCGCCACCCTGCCCCAGCCGGACTGGTATTCCGGCTCGCACTGGAACGAAGGCGGCTGGAGCAATCTCGGCGGAGGGCTGACGAACTCCGTCACGTCTTCCGTGCAGAAGGGGATGCAGGCGATCGCGGCAGCGAAGGCGAAATCGACGGGCGTCGGTGCTTCGTTCGGCGGCGGCTTCTCCGGCGGGGGCGGTGGCTCCTCCGGCGGGGGAGGCTGGTGACCGGCGGTCAGCGCCGCCGCGATTCCGCAATGGCGATGGCGGCGCTGGCGAAGGCGCTGAGCGCGATGCCGAGCACGGCCGCGACCGGCCAGCCGGCGGCGCTGACGCAGGCTGCGATCAGTGGGGGGCCGATCATGGACCCGGAGGCGCCGAACTGGGCGACGAGGCCGTTGCCCATGGCGACGGCACGCGGCGTCCGGGCGAAGGTGGCGACGCGCGCGAACAGCACCGCCGCCACCATGCCGCCGACGGCGTTGATCGCGACGATGGCCGCCGAGGCGACGACCCAGTCCACCGCCATCACGAAGGGAACCGGCATGATCAGCACGGGAATTCCGAGACCCGCGAGGGCGACGGTGCGTGGCCGCACGCCAAGAGCGGCGGCGCGCGCGGCGGCGATGCTGCCGAGGATGTTCGCGAGCGAGGCGAGGCCGGCGATCAGGCCGGCGGCAGTCGGCGCGAGCCCGAAGCGATCGACCAGGAAGGTCGGCGTGAGCGCGAGGATGCCGACGCTCGTCATTGCATAGAGCCCGAAACCGAGGGCGACCAGCCACATGCGTGCGTCGGGCCGATCACGCCCGCCCGGCGCAGCGGTCAGAGCGCTTCCCGATCGGACGGAATCCTCCAAGCGACCAGAAATCGCTTTAGATTCAAAATCTTGAGCAAGTCCCTGTCGCTCAGGCCGGTTCGATCTGAACGGGTTACGCTCTAGCCCGCCTGCCGGAGCAGCGCCCGCAGCGGCCCGCGGCAGCCGTAACCAGGCCGCGGCCGCCAACAGCGCGGCGGCGATGCCGCCCATCGCCGGCACGGCGCGCCAGCTCAAAAGCTCCGCGACCGGCGCGGCGATCGCGGTGCCGATTGCAAGACCGACCGGCACGAAGGTGCTCCAGAGCGCCATCGCCGCGTCGCGGCCCTGCCGGCCGGCGAGATGGACGATCAGGGTCGGCGCCGCGACGGTGATCGCGAGATAGCCGAGGCTTTCCGCCGCCCGCCAGACGACCAGGACGGCCGCGCTCGGAGCCACGGCCTCGCCGATGCCCGCGACCGCCAGCACCGTTGCACCGACGACGAGGCTGATGCGGGCGCCGACCCGGCCGACCGCCATCCCGGCGACGAAGCCGAACAGCGCGCCGGAGACTTCGATCAGGGATGTCAGTCCCGCCGCGACCGTGAGCGAAAGTCCGAGATCGCGCTGCAGCAGGGGAATGAGCCCGGCGAAGCGGCCGAGCGTCGCCGCTGCCAGCACGCCGATGGCATAGACGAAGACGATACGGCCCCATGGTACAGCATCCGCGGCCATAGCAACTGCGGCGACGCCGCCTGTCCGGGCGTCCTTGAACGCAGGCGTCTGGCCTGCCGCGCCCGCGCGGTGGCTTCCTGTGCTTTCCCGCCCGTTCAAGTCTGGACGAGCGGCGGCGTCGCCTTCGTCCCGTTCGTGCCGGCCGTCCATCGCCTCAACCCGCGCTGCGCTGATGGCGCGAGGCTTACAGCGTCTGGCCGGGTGCGCCCACGACTAAAATATGCAGGCCTCACGGGCGCTGTCCCCGTCGTGGGCGTCCGCACCCGGACGGGGATCGGCCGGGCTGACGAGGCGGGCGAGGCTGCCGTCTTCGAGCCGGATACGCTCCCAGGCCATCCAGCCCGGCAGGATGCGCAACTCGGGATCGCGGTTGGCGCCGGTATGGAACACCACGCGCGGCGCGGCGAGGTCGTACCAGCCGAGATCCGGCAGGCGCGCCTCCCAGGCGCGGATCTCGTCGGATGCGAAGCGGAACAGCCGCTCGCCGATGAAATCCTCGGCCGGAGCCAGCCATTCGGCCGTGCGGGCGGGGGAGGCGGCGAGCAGGCGATGGGTCAGGTCGCAGACGAGATGCACCGGGTCCGGCGAACGCGTCACGAGGCGCTTGAGGGCGGCGTCGCTGCCCGGCGCGGTCGGTGCGGCGAGCATCCGTTCCAGCGCTTCGGCCTGCGCGCCTTCCGGTCCGCCGATCCCCCGCTCCCAGCGCGACACCGTCGCCTGGGTCACGCCGAGGACCTCGGCGAGGTGGGATTGCTTCATGCCGCGCAGCGCCCGCATGCGGCGCAGCGCCAGACCGGGATGTGTCATGAATGGACCGTCATGAACCGGGGCCGTCACAATCGCGTGCACCGGCGCAACGCCCCCGCGGGATCGAGCGCCGCACTATAGCGCAGAAATCCGCCCGCGTCCGGTATGGGCATCGCGTGGCGACCGACTTGGCAATCGACTTGGCAACCGGCGTGGCGATCGGGGCCGAGGTTCATTGCACTGTCATGGAACGGGCCTAAAGGCGGGTTCGAGAAGCTGCGTATGCCAACGTTCCATGTCTCCGGCCGCGCGGACTGTCCTCCCCGGATCCGTCAGGATCGCAATCGACATGAGGTTGAGATGACCTTCTTCACCAGAACCCGCCTCGGCGGCATGATCGCCGGCACCGTGATGGCCGCTGCCCTTGCGGTCTACGGCGTCGCCGACGCGGCCGACATTTCTGGCGCCGGCGCGACCTTCCCCTATCCGATCTATGCCAAGTGGGCCGAAGCCTACAAGAACGCCACCGGCAACGGCCTGAACTATCAGTCGATCGGCTCCGGCGGCGGCATCAAGCAGATCAAGGCCGGCACCGTGACGTTCGGTGCCTCCGACATGCCGCTGAAGCCGGAAGACCTGCAGGAAGCCGGCCTCGTCCAGTTCCCGACCGTGATCGGCGGCGTGGTTCCGATCGTCAACCTGCCGGGTATCAAGCCGGGCGAGCTCGTGCTCGACGGCAAGACCCTGGCCGACATCTTCCAGGGCAACATCTCCGCGTGGAACGACCCGGCGATCGCCAAGCTGAACCCGAACGTCACGCTGCCCTCGACCGCCATCGCGATCGTGCACCGTTCGGACGGATCGGGCACCACGTTCGTGTTCTCGAGCTACCTCTCCCAGGTCAGCGACTCGTGGAAGAGCGGCGTCGGCGCCAATACCTCGCTGCAGTGGCCGGTGGGCATCGGCGCCAAGGGTAACGAAGGCGTCGCCGCCAACGTGACCCAGACCGCCGGTTCGATCGGCTATGTCGAGTACGCCTACGCCAAGCAGAACAACATCACCTACGCCAGCCTGATCAACGCCGCCGGCAAGACCGTCGAGCCGACCGCCAAGGCGTTCCAGGATGCGGCTGCCAACGTCGACTGGAATTCGGTGAAGGACTTCTACGTCATCCTCACCAACGAGCCGGGCGACACCACTTGGCCGATCTCCGCCGCCACCTTCATCCTCGTCCACAAGAACCCGAAGGACCCGGCGGCCGTCGCCGAAGCCCTGAAGTTCTTCTCGTGGGCCTACAAGGACGGCGACACGATGGCTGCCGACCTCGCCTATGTGCCGCTGCCGGACAGCCTGGTCTCGCTGGTCGAGGCCTCCTGGTCGCAGATCCAGGCCGACGGCAAGCCGGTCTACACGAAGTAAGACCGGGAGGGCCCGGGATGCGGCTTCCGGCCATGGACCTTCCGGTCTCGTTGGCCGGGCACCGCGAAGTGCCTGACACGCCGCCACTCGTCCCGGTTGCTCCCTGACGCTTCCGCCGCCGGACCTTTCGTCCGGCGGCGGTTTCGGTGTCCGGAGCAGTGCGCCGGCCCAAAGGCGACGTGACTTCTCCACCTCGGCCGGCTCCCGTTCGGCGGCCCGCCGGTGCACAGTCGAGCGAGATGAAATTGAGCGCGACATGGCTGAAATGACTGTCCTCAATCACGCGGGTTCCGGCCCGACCACAGGTACGCTCAAGCGGTTTGCGACGACGGACGCCACCTTCCGCGCGCTGACGCTGGCTGCGGCGGTTCTCGTGCTCGCGGTGATGGGCGGCGTGCTCGTCGCGCTCGTGCTCGGCTCCTGGCCGGCGTGGAAGGCCTTCGGTGCCTCCTTCGTCACGACGGAGGTCTGGAACCCGGTTTCGGAGCAGTTCGGTGCGCTCGGCCCGATCTACGGCACGCTCGTCACCTCCGCCATCGCGATGCTCATCGCGGTTCCGGTGGGCATCGGCATCGCCATCTTCCTCACCGAGATCTGCCCGCGGCCGCTGCGCCGGCCGATCGCGATCGCCATCGAGCTTCTCGCCGGCATCCCCTCGATCATCTACGGCATCTGGGGTCTGTTCGTGTTCGCGCCGTTCATGCAGCACTGGGTCCAGCCGGCGCTGATCGCGACGTTCGCCGACGTGCCGCTGCTGCGCGACCTGTTCGCCGGCCCGCCCTACGGCATCGGTGTCTTCACCGCCTCGCTGATCCTGGCGATCATGGTGCTGCCCTTCATCTCCTCGATCACCCGCGACGTGTTCGAGACCGTGCCGCCGATGCTCAAGGAATCGGCCTACGGCCTCGGCTGCACGACCTGGGAAGTGATCATGAAGGTGGTGCTGCCCTTCACCCGCGTCGGCGTGATCGGCGGCGTGATGCTGGCGCTCGGCCGTGCCCTCGGCGAGACCATGGCCGTGACCTTCGTCATCGGCAACGCCCACCGCATCTCGGCCTCGATCCTGGCGCCGGGCACGACCATCTCGGCGACCATCGCCAACGAATTCACCGAAGCGGACGGCGAACTCTACACCGCCTCGCTGCTCGCCCTCGGTCTCATCCTGTTCGTGATCACGCTGATCGTCCTCGCCGCGGCCCGCTACATGCTGCTGCGGATCGAGAAGCGGCTCGGCTGAGGAGGGCGCCCCCATGTATGCCCGCAGAAAGCTCCGCAACGCGATCTTCATGAGTCTCTCGGCTGCCGCGGCCGGCATCGGCCTCGTCTGGCTGGTGATGATCCTCGCCGGTCTCCTGATCGAAGGCTTCAGCGGCCTCGGCCTTTCGGTGTTCACCGAGATGACGCCGCCGCCCGGCAGCGAAGGCGGCCTGCTCAATGCCATCGTCGGCAGCCTGGTGATGTCGGTGATCGCCGTCATCGTCGGGACGCCGATCGGCATTCTGGCCGGCACCTATCTCGCCGAATACGGCCGGCACTCGCGGCTGGCGACGGTGGTGCGCTTCATCAACGACATCCTGCTGTCGGCGCCCTCCATCGTGATCGGCCTGTTCATCTACGAGATCATGGTCGCGCCGATGGGCCACTTCTCCGCGATCGCCGGTTCCATGGCGCTCGCGGTGATCGTGGTCCCGGTCGTGGTGCGCACCACCGAGAACATGCTCATCCTGGTGCCGAACCAGCTGCGCGAGGCGGCCTCCGCGCTCGGCGCGCCGCAGTGGTTCGTCATCTCCAAGGTGGCCTACAAGGCGGCGAAGGCCGGCATCGTCACCGGCGTCCTGCTCGCCGTCGCGCGCATCTCCGGCGAAACGGCGCCGCTGCTGTTCACCGCCCTCGGCAACCAGTTCTGGTCGACCGACCTGAACGCGCCGATGGCCAGCCTGCCGCAAGTCATCTTCCAGTTCGCTCTCAGTCCCTATGAGGACTGGCAGCGCCTCGCTTGGACCGGTGCCCTCATCATCACCTTCGCAGTGCTCGCGCTCAGCATTCTGGCCCGTTCGCTGACCAATTCCAGGACCGACCGATGAACGATCGACCGACCAACATCGCCGCGATCGACGCCACTACCGCTGCGGGGCAGCGCGAAAAGGTCTCGATCCGCAACCTGTCGTTCTTCTACGGCGAGACCAAGGCCCTGAAGAGCATCAACCTGCCGCTCTACGACCGCACGGTCACGGCCTTCATCGGCCCGTCGGGCTGCGGCAAGTCCACGCTGCTGCGCATCCTGAACCGCATCTACGAACTCTACCCGAAGCAGCACGCCGAGGGCGAGGTGCTGCTGGACGGGGAGAACGTGCTCGACCCACGCCAGGACCTGAACCTCCTGCGCGCCAAGATCGGCATGGTGTTCCAGAAGCCGACGCCGTTCCCGATGACGATCTGGGACAACATCGCGTTCGGCATCCGTCTCTACGAGCGCCTGCCCCAGTCGGAGCTCGAAGGCCGCATCGAATATGCGCTGCGCAAGGCGGCGCTGTGGGACGAGGTGAAGGACAAGCTGCACAAGAGCGGCATGGGCCTTTCCGGCGGCCAGCAGCAGCGCCTCTGCATTGCCCGCTCGGTCGCGGTGAAGCCCGAGGTGATCCTGTTCGACGAGCCGTGCTCGGCGCTCGACCCGATCTCCACCGGCAAGATCGAGGAACTGATCGACGAACTGAAGGTCGACTACACCATCGCGATCGTGACGCACAACATGCAGCAGGCCGCGCGCGTCTCGAAATACACCGCCTTCATGTATCTCGGTGAACTGATCGAGTTCAATCTGACCGACAAGATCTTCACGGCGCCGACGCACAAGAAGACCGAGGAATACATCACCGGCCGCTTCGGCTGACGCCCGCGACCTGAAGGGACTGACCCCGATGCCCAGCACTCATGTCGTAAAGGCGTTCGACGACGAGCTCCAGACGGTGATCAGCAAGATCATCCAGATGGGCGGTCGCGTCGAATGGCTGTTCTCCGCCTCCGTCGACGCCCTGCTCTCCGGGGCGACCGACCGCGCCGCGTCGCTGATCGCCGAGGATGCCGATATCGACCGCCTGGAGGCGGCGATCGAGGACGAGGCGATCCTGGTGATCGCCCGCCGCCAGCCGGTCGCGACCGACCTCCGCGACCTGTTCTCCGCGGTGAAGATCGCGAGCGAACTGGAGCGCATCGGCGACCTCGGCAAGACGATCGCCAAGCGCGCCGTGCTGCTCGGCGACGACCGCGTGGTGCGTTCGGCCCGGGCGGCCATCAGCGACATGGCGAACTTCGCCCGCAATCAGCTGAAGACGGTGCTCGACGCCTATGTCGAGAACGATGCGGCGAAGGCGACGTCCGTCCGCAACGCCGACGCCGCGCTCGACACCCACTACACCGCCTGCTTCCGTCAGATCCTCACCTACATGATGGAAGACCCGCGCAATATCTCGAGCTGCGTGCACCTGCTGCACGTTGCCAAGAGCGTGGAACGCATCGGCGACCACACCACCAACATCGCCGAATACGTGCTCTATCGCGTCACCGGCGAGATCCCGCGCGACGACCGGCCGAAAGGCGAGGCGATCGAGAGCGTGCTCGCCGCCGAGGCGCATCGGGCCTGAGCCTGCACAGCCGCGGCCGGTCTCCGGGACCGCGCACCGGCACTGCGTGCCAAGGCACGATCGAAAGGCCCCGCGATGGCGACATCGCGGGGCCTTTTCGTTTCAGGTCCTCGTCGCCCCCGCTCATGCGGCTCTGATTGTGGAGAGGAAGGTCGCGACCTCGTGGGAGAGGCGCTCGGACTGTTTGGAGAGTTCGCCCGCGGAGGCGAGGACTTCGGCGGCGGCGGCACCGGATTCGTCGGCGGCGGTGGCGACGCCCTCGATGTTGTGGGTGACCTGTCGGGTGCCGAGGGCGGCCTGCTGGACGTTGCCGGCGATCTCGGCGGTGGTGGCCATCTGCTGCTCGACGGCGGCGGCGATCAGCGTGGTGACGCCGTTGATGTCGTCGATGCGGCGGTTGATGGCGGCCATGGCGTCGACGGATTCGCCGGTGGAGGCCTGGATGCGGGCGATCTGGCCGGCGATCTGCTGGGTGGCCTTTCCGGTCTGCTCGGCGAGGCTCTTGACCTCGGCGGCGACCACGGCGAACCCCTTGCCGGCATCGCCGGCCCGCGCCGCCTCGATGGTGGCGTTGAGGGCGAGCAGGTTGGTCTGCTGGGCGATGGCGCTGATGAGATCGACGACGGCGCCGATGTCGCCGGCGGCGGCGGAGAGGGTCTGCATCTTGGCGGCGGTGTCGCCGGCATGGTCGGCGGCCTCGCGGGCCATGCGGGCGGATTCCTCGACCTGGCGGCCGATCTCGGCGACGGAGCTCGCGAGTTCCTCGGCGGC